>NZ_JAPCZO010000061.1:0-2766 GCF_025941625.1 Rhizobium acaciae | reverse complement strand
CACGACAACTTCTTCGAACTCGGCGGCCATTCGCTTTTGGCCGTGCAGTTGCTCGGTCGAACGCTCGCCGTTGGGCTGAAGTTTAGCGCTGCCGATCTCTTCCAAGCCCCTGTTCTGAAGGAACTCGCATCAAAGATTCATTTTCAGCGACAGCCCAGCGTTCCGGAAGCGATTACCGTTCAGGCAACCGGATCACAACCACCGCTCTTCTTTGTTCCCACAGGTTCGGGCGATTGTTCCTATGTCCTCAGTTTGGCGGAGAAAATGGACGTAGACTGTCCCATCTACGCTCTGCCATGGCCGCCTTTCAATGAAGTTTGTCCACAAACTCTTGAAAGAATAGCCGCGGAGGTGATCCTGGCGATTAGAGAGATCCAGCCACGGGGTCCGTATCGCTTTGCTGGATACTCATCAGGTGCAATCTTGGCTTATGCAATTGCCCAGCACTTGCTGGGTCTCGATGAAGCTGTATCATTCATCGCTCTCATCGATGTCGCGTTACCCGCAAATCCATCGAGCATATCGCCCACCCAAATGGTACGAGAAGTGCTGCTGGATTCTTTTGGATCCTTAGATGATGAGAGTTTCGGAGTACTGGAACGCTTTGCTGGACAAAGTTCAATTGCCCAGCTTCTTGAAAAGGCAAAGCAAGTTGGGGCGATACCTTTCGATCGTGATCTCCACAACGAGGTTTTGATGTATGAAAAGACTGCGCAGTTCCAAAGGGCGCTGGACTTGTATAATGTTCCATCCCTGCCGGTTGAGATCCACCAGTTTTATGCCAAAAGGCCTCTCCTTAGCCGTCGGGCGCGACCCCGAAGAAATTCCAGGGGTCCTGAGGCAAGTTCACCCATGCGGGGGTGGGACAGGGTTTTGCGTGAGGGGACCATTCATGCCATACCGGTGCCAGGCGACCACGTGACGATGATGGATGTTCCAGAAAACCGTCGAGTTCTGGCTCGACAGTTATCGATGGCCTTAAACCGCTCATTGACAACAAAAGCTTCGAATCGATTCCGGTAGATCTCGGACAGTACAGGTGGAGAACGGCGTTGGTGCATGGATCGGGTGAGCTCCGGATTTCGGTCTTTGATGCTACGATCTACGCGGTGGCTTCCTTGCAACGAACGGATTTCGGGCGTGCCCATTCCAGCATTCGATTGAGGATAGCGCAGCTGATGGCGACTTCCGTCTGTTGTGCCCGGAACGATCTTGCCCGCAGGCGGGGCCTGATGATTGATTTGTAGCGGCCGATGGCGGTCTCGACCAAAGACCGCTTGCCGTAGCCGGTGGCGGCTTGCCACTTCATTCGACCGTCCGTGTTGATTGCCGCGATATGACGGTCTCGCTGGCTGCAGACGTCCGTATGCGATCGTTCGACCGCGTTAGAGCGCGGCGGAATGACGACTGCGGCGCCGGCGCTGTGGCTGGTGACGGCGTCATAGGTCGGCTTTCCGTCATAGGCGCCATCGGCGGTGAACTGGCCGATCGGGATGTCAATGTGGTCGAGGATCGGTTCCACCTGCGAGGCGTCGCCTGTGTCCTGGTCGGTCACGGCGTGGGCGATGATCTCACCACTGTCGGCATCCAGTGCCAGATGCCAGTTTGCGCCAGCTGCGCCGCGATCTGGCACCGTGCTTTTCCTCCAGCCATTCGCCAGCGCCATAGATTTCAAGCCCGATGCTGTCGATGAGGACGTGGACAGGTCCTGCTGATGGAACGCGACAAATTTGCTGCCGTTCAGACAATCGTATAGCACGACGATCAGGATGAGACGCGAGCGACAATCTTGTTTGTCGTCGCGCAGTTTTACCTTCGTCTGCACAGTGTATCGCTAACCCGTGCCTGAATGCTGTACAGGTTCGCTTTGCGACTGTATCCGAGGCCGGGCTACGAAAAGCGGGCGAGCATTTCGCGGAGTGTGGCGTTCTCGGTTTTGAGACGAGCGCAGAGAAGCGCCTTCAAACGCATGTTTTCCGCTTCGAGCCCCGGCAGTTCATCCTGCACTGGCGGTGGCGATTTCTGAGAGCCCTGCCCATCCGGTCGGGATTGCCTGGCGTTTGATCGCGCCCGCGATCGAGCCTTGCGCAGCTTACGCTGAGCGCGACCAGGCAATTTGTCGGAAACAGTGGCTCTGGGCTCTTCCGGAGGAGGCAAAGGCTCATCGGCCGGTTGTTCAGCAATCGCGGGTGACACCATCGAATGCGTGGATGATGCCTCGGTCGGATCGCTCGGAACAATTTCCCTTGCCCCGTCGTTGACCGGCTCCTCGGCGACAGCTGCGGTATCGCTGTCTAGGCTTCCGCTGCTCGACGGAACGTCGCCTGCAACCGTGGGTGGGTGAGTCTGCACAAACAGGTGTGGCGATAAATCCTCGACCTCGCGATTGATCGCCTTCAGATCCGTGTCGCCCCAGATCGATGCGGCTTGCGATGGAGCCCTGCGCCGGTTCGACTTGAATTCGACAACGAAATTGCGCGTTGGTTTCATCACAACAGATATCCAGGAAACAAGGGGCGACCACGCCCATGCGGTTGGTGTCGATGATATAGGCAAGAGCCCGAGCCCGTTCAACCGACCTCAAGCAGCCTCTCCGGTTCAGTCGAGGCCGAGGCGCTTGCGCAACTCGGTATTCTCGGCGCGCAGCTTGTCGGCGAGCAGGCTGCGCAGCCTGATATTCTCCGCTTCGAGCTCGACCAGGTCAGACAGTGTTTCGAGATCGGCGGCCTTTGCCTTCGTCTCGGCCTTCGGTTGGTCGGCGGTGGC
>NZ_JAPCZO010000060.1:0-2856 GCF_025941625.1 Rhizobium acaciae | reverse complement strand
ACTGTATCCATCCGAGCAGGGCCGCAGGATTTTGGGCGCCGCGCGTGGTAACGTGGGTTCATGGAGATCGATGAGGACAAGATCGACGATGCCGTTTTGGCGCTGTTATGGCTGACGCTGCATAACGAGCGTTGTGCCTGGAAGGGTTTCGACTGGGCAACGACGGATCGGCTTCACAAGAAGGGCTTGATCGGCGACCCAGTCAACAAGTCGAAGTCATTGATCCTGACCGATGAAGGCTTGGAGCGTTCGGAAGCGTTGTTCCGGGAGCTGTTTACGCGGCCGCCGCAATAGCCGTCCCTTTGTGTGTCTTCCATTGCCAAGGCAGCAGTTCGTGCAGGCGGGAGACAGGAAGATCGGCGATGCGGGCGAACACATCGGCGAGCCACGCTTTTGGGTCGACGTCGTTGAGGCGGCAGGTCGTGATGACGGAGAGCATGATGGCGGCTCGATCGGCCCCACGCTGGGAACCGGCGAAGGTCCAGTTTCGACGGCCGAGTGCAATTCCTCTCAGAGCGCGCTCGGCAGCATTGTTCGTGAGACAAATCCTGCCATCTGCGAGGAAACGGGCAAAGCCATCCCAACGCTTCAGCATGTAATCGATCGGCTCGATCACCTCGGACGATTTGCTGAGCGTGGCGCGCTCCCGTTTCAGCCACTCGTGCATGTCATCGAACAGCGGCTTGCTCTTTTCCTGCCGCGCGGCCAACCGTTCTTCGGCGCTCAATCCGTTGATCTGGCGCTCGATCTCGAACAGCGCGTCGTACCGTTGGACGGCCTCCAGGGCGATCGGTGAGATCGGCTTGCCTTTGCGTTTGCGGTCGCGGGCATTTTTCTGGATGTCGGCCAGTTCAAAGAATTTGCGCCGCGCGTGCGCATGACAAAAGGCGAAGGTGATCGGTACCGCTTTCTTTTCGGCGACACTGAGCGGCTCGAAGCCATTGTAACAATCACTCTGCAGAATGCCGCCATACCCGGCCAGGTGCTTCTGCGGATGCTCGCCGCGGCGGTCGCTCGACGCATAGTATATGGCCGCCGGCGCTGCCGCGCCGCCGTAGGGCCGGTCATCGCGCACGTAGGTCCATATTCGCCCGGTCGTGCATTTGTCTTTGGCCTGGATGGGAATGGTGGTGTCGTCGCCAAAAAGGCGCTCGGCCCCGAAGACATGCGTCTCGATCAGATCAAAGATCGGCAGCAGCGCGGCTGTTCCATACCCGACCTGGTCGGCCAGCGTCGAGGTCGAAAGCTCGATGCCCTCACATTTGAACCGGGTGCTTTGACGGTTGAGAGGGCTATGCATGCCAAACTTGTCAAACAGGATCGTCGCCAGCAGATGAGGACCGATGAAGCCGCGCGGTGTGGCATGGAACGGCGCCGGCGGCTGGCTGATCGCCTCGCAGTCACGGCAGGTAAATTTCTCCCGCACCGTCTCGATCACTTTGAACCGGCGCGGAACCTCCTCGAGCGTCTCAGTGACGTCTTCGCCCAGTTTCGACAGGCGCGACCCGCCGCAGCATGCACAGGTGACTGGGGGATCGATCACCACGCGCTCACGCTCGATATCCTCCGGCCACGGCTTTCGGACCGGCCGTTTGCGCGTGAACGAACGTACGCTCGAGGTCTTGGCGGCAGCCGCCTGCGCTGCGGCTTCATCCTCCGTCGCCGCCATCACCAGTTCTTCGAGCTGCAATTCCATCTGGTCGATCAGGCGCGCCGTGCGCTCGGATCGCCGGCCGCGCAGTTCGCGCTTCAGCTTTTCGATCGCCAGTTCCAGACTGGCGATCAAGGCCTCATTGTCCGACAGCATGGCCTGCGCATTGGCGGCTTGCGCCACCGCAATGTCCCGCTCGGCGACGACGGTATCACGTTCAGCCTGTAACATCTCACGCTCGGAAAGCAGCGCCAGATAGGCGCTCGCAAGGTCCGCAGGAAGATCCACAGGCTTCGAGGTCATAAAGCCATTCGATCAGATTCACTCAATATTTTCAATGCAATAATGCTATCCGACCCGTGTCGGACGCCAGGTTTCCTGCGGATTGCGCCAGTCGATCCCGGACAACAAATAAGATAATTGCGCCGGTGAGATCGCTACCGCCCCGCCCTCCATATTCGGCCAGATAAACCGGCCCTTCTCCAGCCGCCGGGTAAAAAGGCAGGCGCCCAGACCATCATGCCAGATGATCTTCAAAATATCCGATCTGCGCCCCCTGAAGACGAAGAGATGCCCTGACAACGGATCATGTTTCAGAACCTCCTGCACCCGAAGCGCCAGAGAAGGAAAGCCACAGCGCATGTCCGTATACCCCGTCGAAAGCCAGACCTTGACCCCTGTTCCCATCGGAAACGGATTCACCGCAGTGTCTCCAGTCCGCGCAGGATCCGAAGCAGCGCCTCAACGTCGACATCGCGGTCCACGATCACACGGCGACCATTGGCGCTGACAATCTCCATAAGCCCACTTTGTGCCGTCGAAGGGTTGGTCGGCGCAACAACCGGCATGCCTGGCTCCGGAACCAACAGCGCAGGAATAAACCCCTCACTCCCCCGGCCATTGCCGAGCCGTCCCTCGCGAGCTGCTTTACGCCAATCGTTCAACTGAAAGCGTGTGATCCCATGGCGGCGTGCTGTTGCCGTCACCTGACGCGGTGCGGAATAACTCTCCGACACGATCGCAAGTTTAGCCTCGTTGCTGAAACGGCGACGCCGCCCGCTATCGACAATCTCCATACGGCTAACTTGCGGCCGCTTCTCTATCGTTAAATCCACGGTTCTCACACTGTCTATATTGACGTCCATATAGACAGAGCATCCAGTTCGCCTCTCTTCTCAGCAAGGCGGCCTTCCTCGGATGCGTAC
>NZ_JAPCZO010000006.1:0-335849 GCF_025941625.1 Rhizobium acaciae | reverse complement strand
TTGAAACCCAAATCAAAGGTGAGATCATGTCCCTCTGCCGCTTCCCTCGCGGCCCGCGAAATCACGCCCCGTGACATCTACCTTTCGCGCCGCGGCCTCCTGGGCGCAGCCGCAGCAACTGCAATAGTTATTGCCCTGGCGTTCCGGCTTCCGCCGCGGCACTTTTCCGGCAAGCCTAGCAAGAGTTCTGCGTCGACCCGGCGGATCCCGCTCAGAATTCTCGCGACTTCAAACCGACGGCCTGGATTATCCATGAATCTCGTCGTTGGATGCGTCCGCGCTGGAAATCCAGGCAGCACAGCTCGTCAAGTGTCGCACGCACCGCATATGCAGCAATGACGCCGGCCCTCGTCGGCTGAACCGGATCCGGTTTTGGCGCGACTGTGCGCCATCGTTTGGGTTGAGTTGGCATTCTCGCGGCTTGCGATCAGCGCAGCGGCATCGCGATTGGCCGCATCGGTGTTCCCGTAGCGCCGCGTAACTTGATGCAAGCTCCGAAAAACGCGAATTCGTAGAGCTTTTCGGCGCCTAACTCTTCGAGATAGGCCATCTCAAGTATGGGCACGCCGGCTTCCGCCAGCAGATAGGTATGGACCGGGAAGAAGTTGAGCTCGTGCGCCGACGGCGTCTGCTCCAGCGTCAGGTTGTCGGCGCCGATCATGACCGCGCCATGCTTGGCGATATACTCCGCGCCCTCGCGGTTGAGGCCGGGCGTGTTTCGGGTAAAGGCCATATCGGGCCATCGCAGCATCTGGCCGGTGCGCAGCAGCACCACGTCGCCGGGCAGGATCTTCAGCCCTTGCCTCTTCAGGGAGTCCTCGATGTCGGCCTTGCCGATTGGATGGCTCGGCGGCAGCGTATCGACGCCATACATAGCCGCGATATCGAGAAGAATACCGCGTGCAAAAATCGGCGGATATTTTTCCGGGCCGCAAATATCCCAGGCTCGGCTGCCGAGGTGATCCCGCGCCGTGAAACCATTGAAGATTTCGCCATTGTAGCCAAAGTGGTTGAACGTATCGATATGCGTGCCGCAATGGGTGTACATCGAGATACTGTCGCCGGAGTAGCCGACGAGTTCGTTCTGTTGGCGCGTCACGCCCATGGTGTTGGCGACGATCTCTCCCTGCGGCGTGTGGGTCATCCAGATCTGGTAGGGCTGGTCGCCGGCGCCGAACCAGCCTGGCATGCCGACGAAATGGTCGACCGAGAGGTCGAAGACCTTCGAGGCGTCGGTGCGGCCGATGATCGCCGAACGCGACTTGGCGTCGATCAGGTTCAGCATGCCGATCTCGTCGTCGCTGCCATAGGGGCTCTTCGTCACCTTATGGAATTCGGCATTGTAAGCGATGATCTTGCTCTTGGTCGCTTCGTCGACATAACACGCCATGCACATTGCAACTCTCCTTGTTGATGTTCGCAGCCGCCGGACCGACTGCCTTCAAATTGTCTCGCCGCGAATGACCGGTTCGGCGACGAGCGCCACCGACAGCAACCGCTCGTCGCCGCGCGCCAGCCCCGACAGCAGGAAGCCGACGGGCATGCCGGCGTCGCCTGCCCCGCAAGGCATCGACACCCCGCACCAGTCCAGAAAATTGCCGAGCAGCGTGTTGCGCAGTGTCTTGGCGTTGGTCGCCACGAAGAGCTGGTCATCCCTCTTCAGCGGCTCGAGCAGCGGTGCCACATGCGCGACGGTCGGGAAGGCAATCAGCCGGTCGCCGACCAACCGGTCCACCGCTTCGATCAGCCGCGTGCGGGCGGAGAGTATGTCGAGGTAGTGCGAAAGGGTGATCTCCTCACCGAAGCGGGTGCGCGAGACCACACGCGGGTCGATCAGTCCGGCATCCGGCCCGGTGATCCGCGCCTTATGCAGCCAGTAGGCCTCCGCAGTCACCAGGGCACCGTGGCTTGCCATCAGTTGCAGAATTTCCGCGAAGGCCGGGATCTCCAGCCGCGTGAACATGACGCCGGCAGCGGACAAACGCTCAACCGCCGCTTCGAAGGCCGCAACGACACCCGGCTCGGCATCGTCGAAGACGACGTTGGTGGGGATTACGACCTCCAGTCCGGCAAGCGGTTTGCGACGAACCGCCGGTGTCGTGCCTCCACGCATCGCGGCGTCTATCCAGACGGCATCCTGCACCGAGCGGCAAAGCGGCCCAAGCGAATCGAGGCTGCCGGAAAGGGGGAACACGCCCTTCATCGGGTATCGCCCACGCGTCGCCTTGTAGCCGACAATGCCGTTCAGCGCCGCCGGGATACGCACCGAACCGCCGGTGTCGGAGCCGATCGAGACCGGCACGAGACCTGATGCCACCGCCACGCCCGAACCGGAGGACGAGCCGCCCGGAATGCGGGCGACATCGGTGCTGCGAGGGTTTTTCGGCGTGCCGAAATGCGGATTGATGCCAAGGCCGGAAAAGGCGAACTCGCTCATGTTGACCCGGCCCGTTGCCACCATGCCCGCCGAAGCCAGCGCGGAGACGACGGCAGCGTCGACTGCGGCCGGTGCCTGATCACGAAGAAGCAGCCTGGACCCCGCCGCCGTGACGCCGCCGGCAACATCGAAGAGATCCTTCCAGGCAACCGGAATGCCTTCGAGCAAGCCAAGCGAACGACCGTCTTTCAGCCGCTTCGAGGAGGCATGCGCTTCCGCCATTGCCCGCTCCCGCGTCAGCGAGATGAAGATCGCTTTGTCGTCATGGTCGTCGATCGCCCCGAAGACCTGCTCCGCCACCGCAACAGGATTGACGCTGCCACCCTGGATGAGGGTGGAGAGCTGGGCGATCGAGAGGGAGCCGTAAGAAAGGGTCATTCTGTCTTTCCCGCTTTGCTCACGCCGCCACGAACTGCATCCAGCGGCGCACCAGATAATTGTGTTCGTCCATGGTCGTGTTCCAAACGGCGATCGAGTTGGCGCGCTGCCAGTAGGAGCCGCCGCTGCGCACCGCACCCGTCTTGACGCGGAGGAGGCCGTCGGGGCCTGGCAGGTCGGCCGCGGCCGGCAGGCCCTCGTACCAATAGTCCCATTCGGCCGGCGTCATGTGCGGCCGCGAGCGTGTCGGCGTTGACATGTAATAACCCTGCCGGGCCACCACCGCGCCGGGCCAGCCCGAGATCCACCAGTTGAGATAATCGTAGGCCGCATCGAGCATCCGGCCGGAGAGCCGCTTCGACAGGCAGAGCCCGCCATGCCAGGCGCGGTAACCCTCGGCGGGATTGGCGAGTTCGACGGGAAAGCCGCGCAGGTTCAGCTTGCTGATGCCGAGCGACCACATCGACTGGATCTGCGTGTCGCTCTTCGTCATCAGGTTCGCCGCGTCCTCGGCAGAACGCCAGAAGCCGCGGAAAAAGCCGGCCTTCTTGCGCTCCTCCAGAATGCACAGCAACCGATCGATTTCCTCAATACTCATGTTGCCGAGATTGTTAAAGGTCATCAGCCCGGCCGACTGCGCCGCAAGGGCTGCGTCGAAGATGCCGATCGCCGGCTCGTTGACGAGGGCTGCGCGCCCGTGCCAACGCGGGTCGAGCAATGCCGCCCAGGAGGTCATCTGGTTGGAATTGGCCGCATCGGTGCGGTAGGCGAAGCTGTCGAAATTATGCGTCGTCGGCAGCATCGAGATGCGTTGCGAGGGCGTTTCGGCAAGCGCCAGGTTCGGTTGCACGAATAGCTTGGTCACCGGCGCATCGCCCTGCCCGATCCGCGCATTCGGTCCAATGCGGCCCGTTTTCGTCAGATCGGTGATCTCGTCCCAAAGCGTGATCCGCCCGATGTCGATCGGCTGCACGGCGCGCCAGTACCAGACGATATCGAGGTTGTGGAAGCACTGGTCGTAGATGTCGTAGGTCATCGGCTCCAGCGCCGCCTTGTGCTGGGCGGTCATGAAGTCCTGATTGTCGAATTCGATATCCATGCCGAGATCGCGCTCGGCACCGAGCCGAAGTTCTTCGAGAAGCGAAATCGCCGTGCCGAGGATGCGAAGCTTGATCCGGCCCTCTGTATGCAGGGCGGGCGTCGGAAAGCTCTTCGGCGTCGGCATTTTTCTCATGGCTGCAGTTCCTCGATCCGCTTCGGCGCGACTTTTGCCACGCCGAGCCCATTGAAGGCGTCAAACGATCGCTCGATCACCGCGGGCGCGATGCCGTCGACGATGAAGACGATGCGGGACCGTCGGTCCCCGCCGGGCCAGGATTGCATATGGACGGGCGTATGGACCAGATGCTGCACGCCGTGGATCGCGACCGGAAAGTCCTCGCCCTCGATGTTGAGAATACCCTTGACCCGAAGGATACGGTCGCCGTGCCGATTGAGCAGCATGGTCAGCCAGATCCCGAAGGCTGTCCAGTCGACCGTGCCTTCGCTCACCAGCACGAAGGACCGGATGCCGTCGGAATGGTCGCTGGCAAGAACCGGCCCCGGGTCGTCGCAATAGAAGCCGCCCGGCGACTGCATTGCCTCGGCGCGGCCGGTTGTCATGTCCTCCATCAGACTGACGACATCGTCCGACGAAAGGACAATCGGCGCATCCGGATTGATCTGCCGGATCATCGCCGTAACCCGCGCGACCTGGCCGGTCTCGGCGATATCGGCCTTGGTCAGCACCAAAAGGTCGGCCACGGCCACCTGCCGCATCGGTTCGCGATAGGCGGCAAGCTGCCTCCCCGCATTGACGGTATCGACGGTGGCAATCACGCCCGAGGACCGGAAATGATGCCGCAGAACCGGATCGGCCTTCAACGTGGAAAGAACGGGAAAAGGATCGGCAAGTCCGGTGCTCTCGATGACGATCCTGTCGAAGGGCGGGACGATGCCGCGCTCGCGCTTCGAATGCAGATCGCGGATCGCATCGGCCAGTTCGCCCCGCACCGTGCAGCAAAGACAACCGGACTGCAAAAGCACCATGTTTTCGTCGATGCGCTCGAGCAGGTGATGGTCGAGCCCGACCTCGCCGAACTCATTGATCAGCACAGCGGCGTTCGAGAGCGCCGGATCGGTCAGCAGCCGGCGCAGCAGCGTCGTCTTGCCGGACCCGAGAAAACCGGTCAGCAACGTGACGGGCGTGAAGGCCGGAAACGCATCAACCATGACGGTTCGCCTCCAGCCGGTCGAGAAGCGGCTCGGCCAGCGGATCGAGCGGCCGGCCCGCAAGCCGCTCGGCCGCCGGCCAAAGATGTCCGAGATCTTCGATGATCTCGGTCTTTCCGGTCCGGGTCGACAGCAGGAAGGAGGATCCCTGCCAGTCGGAGATGGAGAGACCGAAGGCGTCGAGAATGCAGTTGGCGATCGCAACACGGCGGGCGCGCTCGCGCCGGCGGTCGATCCGCTCGGCGGAGCGGGTATAGACCCCGGGCCGCGCGACCGCGTCGGCCCAGTGCTCGTTGCCACCCAGAATGCCGCAGAGCGAACACATCGGCTTTGCCTCTTACTTCTTGCGCGGGAAGCGTTTGGCGAAGTCGTCGGCGATCTCGTTCATCGTCACGAACTTGACGCCGGGATGCTTGATCATGTGGGCGTAAAGACGCTCCAGCATCATCAGTACCTGCGGCCGGCCGGCGACATCAGGGTGGATCGTGATCGGGAAGACGGCGTATTCCATTTCGCGATAGACCCAGTCGAACTGGTCGCGCCACATCTGCTCGATGTCGTGCGGGTTGACGAAGCCGTGGCTGTTGGGGGCCTTCTTGATGAACATCATCGGCGGCAGGTCGTCGAGATACCAGGATGCCGGGATCTCGATCAGGTCGGTCTCGTGACCGCGCTTCAGAGGCACCATCCAGTCCGACGGCTTCTTCGAATAGTCGATCTTGGTCCAGCTGTCGCCGACGCGGACATAGTACGGCGTGAAGTCGTTATGCATGAGCGAATGGTCGTACTTGATGCCACGCTCGAGCAGGAGTTCGTTGGTGACGTTCGAGAACTCCCACCACGGCGCCACATAGCCGGTCGGCCGCTTGCCCGAGAGCTTGGTGACGAGATCGATGCACTTGTCGAGCACCTCCGTCTCCTGCTCGCGCGTCATGGCGATCGGGTTTTCATGGGTGTAGCCATGGATGCCGATTTCGTGGCCGGCATCGGCGACGGCCTGCATCTGCTCCGGGAACGTCTCGATCGAGTGGCCGGGGATGAACCAGGTGGTCTTGATGCCGAAGCGCTCGAACAGCTTCAACAGCCGTGGGCTGCCGACTTCGCCGGAAAACAGGCCGCGCGAGATATCGTCCGGCGAATCTTCGCCGCCATACGAGCCGAGCCAGCCGGCGACGGCGTCCACGTCGATGCCGAAGCTGCAGAAGATTTCTTTTGCCATTGCGGGGTCTCCTTGTGATGTTCTCGTTGATCCGGCTTTGATCGGCCGGCTTTTCAATGGGCGGGAATAACGGTGGCGTTTTCGGGCTTGAAGGCGAGCGCAACCGGCGCATCGACCGGAAACGCGCCGGGCGGATACTTGTCGACATGGGCTTCGAGCGCCAGCATGCGTCCGTCCGGCAGGGCGACCGAAAGATGCGAGATATGCCCGACGACGTCGAAGCGGTGGATCCTGGCGTCGATGACATTGCCGCTGGAGGCCTCAGCGATCGCGTCACGGCCGCCCTTGTCGAGCGCATGCACCTCGACTGCTTCGGCAGGGATCACGACGCTCACCGCATCTCCGTCTGCGACCGCGCCATTGGCATCGCCGGCGAGAAGGCCAAGTGGCGTGTCGACCATGACATGTCCCTTTTCGTGGCCCTTGACCGCACCCTTGAAGATCGTGTTGCGGCCGATGAACTGCGCGACGAAAGGCGTATTCGGCCGCGTGTAGAGCTGATGCGGCGGGCTGATCTGTTCGATCCGACCCTGGTTCATCACAACGATCCGATCGGAAAGCGCCAGCGCCTCGGACTGGGCGTGGGTCACGAAAACGAACGTCACGCCGAGCTCGCGTTGCAGCAGTTTCAATTCGCTCTGGATCGTCTTGCGCAGGTTGGCGTCCAGGGCGCCGAGCGGCTCGTCGAGCAACAGGATATCTGGCTCGACCACGAGGCCGCGCGCAAGCGCGATGCGCTGTCGCTGGCCGCCGGAAAGCTTGTCGCAGCGCTTCTCGGCGACGTCCGCAAGACCGAGCTTTTCGAGAATGCGATCGACCTTTGCATTGCGCTGGGCCTTTTCCATGCGCTTCACGTCGAGGCCGTAGCCGATATTGTTGCGCACCGTCATGTGCGGGAAGAGCGCATAATTCTGGAAGATCATCGAGGTCGGCCGCTGCGCCGGGCCGATATCGTTGATCCGCTCGCCCCTGACCATCAGATTGCCGGAGGAGATGCTTTCGAAGCCGGCGATCATCCGCAGCGTCGTCGTCTTGCCGCAGCCGGACGGGCCGAGGAACGCTATGAACTCGCCCTTGTCGACGGTGAGGTTGAAATTGATCACGGCCGGCGTTCCGTTATCGTAGACCTTGCCGATCTGGTAGAGCTCGAGGTCATGTATCATGTCGGTCATTCCGGGTTGCGGGTTAAAGGACAGGCGACCGGAGCCGCCTGCCAGGTGGCGCCCTCACCGCATCTCGCGTGGGATGCCCGGGCGCTGGGGGTAACGCATCAGGCGCTGAGGAATTCGTCCCACTTCTGGATGAGGTGGTCGTATTCGTCCGGCCACTGGTGCCAGTAGGCGACGTTTGCCGCGCGGGTCTCGAGCGAACCGCCGTCGCGCAGATCGCCCTCCTTGATGCCGCGCTCAGCCGCACCGACCCACGGCTTGCCTTCGTACCAGAAGGCATATTTCTCCGGTGCCATCTTTTCCTTGATGTTGGTGGTCGGCGAATAATAGCCCTGCTCGGACACCGTGATGCCTGGTTCGCCCGACAGCCAGTAATCCGCATAGGCGACGACGGCCTCCTTGTTCGGCGTGCCCTTCAGCATGGTGTTGCCGATCGACCAGGCGCGATAGCCTTCCTTCGGGATGGCGTATTTGCAGGGCTTTCCTTGCGCCTTGACGGCCATGACCGCCGGCTGCCAGGCGTCGCAGACGACGATTTCGCCGGATGCCAGGAAATTGACGAGTTCGCCGAAATCGCCCCAGAGCGCACGGAACTGGCCTTCCTTCTTTTTCGAGATCAGGAACTTCGCGGCTTCGTCGATTTCCGCGGCGGTCGGATTGCCGGGGTTCTTGACATTGGAGAGGCCAAGCGTGTTCATCGCCATGACCGCCTGGCCGAAGGCCGTCAGCGGGTCGGTGTTGAGGCCGGACTTGCCCTTGTACTTGCTGTCGAAGATCGCCGTCCAGCTGTTGGCTTCCTCGTCGGAGAGCACCTCCGGATTATAACCGACCGAATCGAAGTTGAAGACCGAAGGCACCATCCAGAGCGCCGTCTGCGTCTCGTCCGTCCAGATCTGACCGACGATCTGCGCCTTGGGGTCGAACTTCGGATCAGGCTTGGTGAAGATCTCGCGGATATTCGACCAGCTCTTCAGGCCCGCGGTTTCGATCGGGTCGGCATTGTCGGTCATGACGACGGAGGGAAGGCGCTCGCCGATCGTTTCCCAGACGTCATAGTCCTTCGAACCGGAGAGGATCCGGGTCTGCGCGTCCGGGAAGGTCGCCGCCGTGCCTGATGTCGTGCCGACGCCGCTTGCCGCCTTGAAGTCGGCCAGGATGCGTTCCTGCACGGTGACCGAAAGGCCGATCGTGCGCAGCTGCTCGCCGGCGAGGCTGGCGGCCTGCGCATAGGCCGCCCGCGAAGAGAGGAAGTGCGTACCGCCGCCGATGGCAAGCGCCATCGCGCCTGCGGATCGCTTCAGCAGTGAACGTCGATTCATGTCCATCGAAATTGTCATTGTCGTTCTCCGGTTTTTTGTTCCCCGGGATGGCCTTCATGACCACCCATCGTTCTCGTCCAGCCTCGGCGTCAGTGACGCGCCCGCCGTCAGTATCGGCCCACGAGGAGCCCTCCATCCACGACCAGCGTCTGGCCGGTTATGTATCTTGCGCTGTTCGACGCCAGGAAGACGATCACGTCGGCAATGTCCTCCGGTTCGCCGAGCCGCCCCATCGGGATGAAGGCGCTTGCCGCTTCCGCCCCCTTCGGTCCGAGCGAGTTCTCTTCCGATAGAAGCTGTGCAGTGCGGATGTAGCCGGGCGCCATGCCGTTGACGCGGATGCCGTCGCGGGCGAGTTCGACAGCCAGACCGCGTACGAGGCCGACGACACCGGCCTTTGCGGCGGAGTAATGCACGTGCTCGTCCCAACCGTAGGCAACACCCATGATCGAGGAAAGAGCCACCACCGCGCCTGATTTGCGTGCCTTCATGCCCGGTACGCCGGCACGGACCACGCGGAAGATCCCCTTGAGATCGATGTCGAAGGTCAGCTCCCACTTGTCGTCGTCGAGCACGTCGAGCGGTGCCTTATGGGCGATGCCGGCGTTGGCGATGATGACGTCGAGGCGGCCGTAACGTTTCTCCACGTCGGCGACCAAGGCATCGACGGCGGACGTCGAGCGGACGTCGAGTTCGATGAATTCGGCCGAACCGCCCGCATCCTCGATCTCCGCCACGGCGGCGCGCCCCTCGACCTTCAGGACATCCGTGACGATCACATGGTCGCCGAGCGCGGCGAACGCCTTGGCGGTCGCCTTGCCGATACCGATGCCGGCGCCGGTGATCAGTACGATGCGGGGTGTCGAAGAGATCGTGGTCATTCAGTTTTCCTGACTAGAGCATGACGTCGCCGGAGTTCGGGCCAAGCGTCTGGCCGACGAACAGGCTGGCGGCGGGCGATGCGAGAAACGAAACGGTGGCGGCAACCTCTTCCGGCTCGCCGAAACGGCCGAGCGGCAGCTCGGCGGCCTTGCGGACGCGCCATTCCTGCGAGAGTTCGCGCACCAGTGGCGTGTTGATCGGCCCGGGAGCGACGGCATTGACGCGCACGCCGCGGTTCGAGACCTCGCGGGCGAGCGATTTCGTCATGCCGATGATCGCTGCCTTCGCGCCGGCATAATGGACGAGTTCGATGCCGCCGATCTGGCCGAGCTGCGAGGCGACGTTGATGATGACGCCATCGCCGGCGGCGAGCATCGATGGCAAAGCCAGCTTGGTCATCAGAAAGGTACCGCGCACATGGATCGCGAACATCCGATCGAAGTCCGCGAGTTCGAGGTTCTCGAACAGCGCCTGATGGACGATGCCGGCACAGTTGACGAGCAGCCGAGGATGGCCGAAGGCCGAGACTGCGACATCGTAGACGCGCGCCGTATCCGTCGCGGAGGAGACGTCGCCGGCCGCCGCCGCGGCCGTGCCACCGGCAACTGCGATCTCGTCGGCCACCGCTTGTGCACGGTCGAGATGGAGATCATTGACGAGCACGGCATAGCCGTCCTGCGACAGCCGGGCTGCGATCGCGCGGCCGATGCCGGATCCTGCGCCCGTGACGATGGCTGAAGGTATCGGCATCACGCCTCCTCCTGGATCGCGACTCGCTTGGCGCGGCGTATGGAAAGCATCATCAGGACGGCGTAGACGCCGAGCAGCGCGAAAGAGAAAATCGTCGTCAGCACCCCAAAGGCGAAGACGTTCGGATGCACCTCCACCGAGAAAGTGCCGTAAATGGCGAGCGGCAGCGTCAGGTCGCGGCCGGACGCAAACAGCGTGCGCGAGAATTCGTCATAGGACAGCGTGAAGGCAAACAGCATGGCCGAGAGCACGCCCGGAAAGATCAGCGGGAACGTCACCTTGCGGAAGGTGCGCGCCGGCGACACGCCGAGCGACCACGACGCCTCCTCGACGCTCTGGTCGAAGCGGTTGAGGATCGCCAGCATGACGAGAAAGGCGAACGGGTAGGTGTAGACAACGTGCAGCACGAAGGCCGTACCCCACCAATGCCGGTCGATGCCGAGCGCATTGGCGACGAGCGCCATGCCAAGGCCGACCAGAACGCCGGGGACCATCATGCCGAGGACGATCAGGTAGAAGACGACGCCCGAGCCAGGAAACCGGCGACGGAAGGCCTGTGCCGAGGTGACGCCGAGCACGGTGGAGACGATCATCGTCATCACCGAGAGCACCAGCGAGCGGACCAGGGCTTCGTTGATCGGCAGCGGTGCGATGCGCGACGGCGGCGTCAGGCCGAAGAGATGCTTGTACCAGTAGGTCGACCATTCGATGATCGGGAACTGCGGCCCGCCTTCCGGCCCCGTCTGGAAGGACAGAATGGCCAGCACCACCATCGGTGCGTAAAGAAAGACCAGGAAGAGCGCGGTGTAGACGCCGAGTGAAAGCTTGATGCCGCCTGCCTGCATGTCAGAGCTCCTTCCTGAGGTCGACGACGCGCAAGAGTGCTGCGACGACAATGCCCATGAGCACGGTAAGCACGACGCCGACGACCGCGGCGAAGGCCCATTTCAGCGATCCGACCTGGGTGACGATGATATTGCCGAGAAGGTTCACCTTGCGGCCGGAGAGGGCGGCGGCAGTCGCGAACTCACCAAGCACCATGACGGAGACGAAGATCGCGCCGACCACCACGCCCGGCATGGTGAGCGGCAGGATGATAGTGCGGAAGATGCGCCAGAAGCCCGCACCGAGATCCTGCGCCGCTTCGATGACGCTCTGGTCGATGCGGCCCATCATGAAGGCGATCGGCCCGACCATGAAGACGCAATAGATCTGCGTCATGCCGATGATGACCGAGAGTTCGGAGAACAGCAGCACCTCGATCGGCTGGTTGATGATGCCGAGACCCTGCAGGATGAGATTGATCGCCCCCTCCTTGCCCAGCATCGGCCGCCAGGCGAGCACGCGGATCAGGAAAGAAGTCCAGAAAGGGATGACGCAGAGGACGAGAAGCGCCGTCTGGATCGTCTTGTTCCTGACGAAGAGGCCGACATAGAGGGCCGCCGGATAGCCGACGACCAGCGTCGAGACAAGCACGATCAACCAGATCCTGACCGTCGTCCAAAGAGCGCTGAGATAGGTGTCCGTGGTGAAGAAGGTGACCCAGCTCTTGATGGTAAGATCAGGCGTGATCTTGAAGGTGGTCTGCGTCCAGAAGGACACGTAGATCATCATCAGGATGGGCGTTACCAGGAAAAGCAGCATCCAGATGACGCCCGGCGCCAACAGCCAGAGCGTCTTGCCGGATGCCTTCCTGACCGGTTCCACGGTGGTCTCGGTCTCGGCTGTTGTGGCACTTATCGACATCAATCAGTCTCCCGTCCCGCGGCTGCGCGGTAAGAGTGTCAGGCGTAAACGAGGGCATCCCGGCGCTTCCAGACGAGCGCGTAGCGCGACTGCGGCGCACAGGCAGGCGGCAGGCTCTGGCTGAGATGCGATTCCACTTCGAAGACGCGGCCGTCATCGAGCGAGAAGAAGGAGTTGATCGCGGCGCCCGAATATTCGTCGGCGACGAAGGTCGCCTCGAGCTTCACCTCGTCATCGGCAACAGGCGCTTCGGCCGCGCGGATCGCAACACGGTCGTAGCGGATCGCGTAGCCTGTGCGGTCGTCGCGGAACTGCATTTGGTCGCCGAGCGGGAAAGCACCATAGGGGCCGAGGAAGCTCTCCCCGGCGAGCCGGCCTTCGAAAAGATTGTAGCAGTTGAGAAAGCCCGCCACCGACAGCGACTTCGGCCGGTTGTAGATCGTATCGGCGTCTGCCGCCTGCGCGATCCGGCCGCAGTCGAGCACCAGCACCATGTCGCCCATGGCAAGCGCCTCGCTCTCGCTGCCGGTCACGTGCAGGAAGGTGACGCCGCAGCGCTCGCGGATCAGCCTGAGCTCGCTGCGCATGCGGGCACGAAGATTGGCGTCGAGTGCGCCTAGCGGCTCGTCGAGCAACACCAGCGACGGTTCGGTCACCAGCGTGCGGGCCAGCGCCACGCGCTGCCGCTGACCGCCGGAGATCTGCGCGACGCCGCGATCCTCGAGGCCCGATAGGCCGACAAGCGCAATCATCTCCTTGACCCTAGCCTGCACGATAGCAGGATCGGTCACCGGATTTTCGACGCGGTTTTCCAGCCCGAAGGCAATGTTCCTGGAGACTGAAAGATGCGGAAAGAGGGCAAAATTCTGGAAGACGAAGCCGATGTCGCGCCGGTGCGGCGGCACCGTCTCGATACGCTGGCCTTTGAAAATAACGGTGCCGAGATCCGGCTGCTCGAAACCGGCGATGACGCGCAGCAGCGTCGTCTTTCCCGATCCGCTCGGCCCCAGAAGCGAAACATAGCTGTCGTTCGGCAGCGACAGGTCGATGCCGTCGAGCGCGTTCAGCGTACCGTAGGCCTTGGTGACACCCGCGAGCTTGAGAACCGAAGACAAGAGCCTCTCCATCTTGCGTCAGCACGCTTGCCGCCGCATCCCTGCGACATGGCAGCCGGAACCGTTCGCGCGCAGTCAGGCACGCGGCGGAAATCGATCGGCAGTCTGACGTTTTTGTCGTTCACCCCAGGAATGCTTCTAGCGGCATTCCTATACCGAATTGATGACATAAATGGTTTTTGTATTCAATAGGCTTTTTTGGAAACCGTTGAGATTTTGTGCATGGCAACGCGAAGTCATAAAATGATCGCATCGATAGATGGCAAAACTCGAAAAGGAGAGATGAATGCTCGGTCTCGCTATGCGCATTTTTTCGGCGAATACTCGGAAAAACTCGCATATTTCTGCATCAAATGCGCTCTCCATGCGCAGCTCACCGCACCGCCAGACCCTTTCGACGAGGAAACGGCCCAGCGGGACAAAAAAGTGTAGCCCGCTCCCCTTCTCGCAGAAAATGCAATTTCGGTATGCAAAAGACATTTATTTTGACATAGTCCGAAACTGCGAAATACACTAAAGAGAATTTCGATTTTGTTGCCATCCGCGGTTGGATGGAGGATGCCCCGCCCAATGATACGCAATCTCCCAGCACAGACGGCCCAGCGTCGGTACGAGATTGCCGAGCACATCCTGCGCGACAACATCGTCGGCGGGCAGCTGCCGCTGGGTCTGGTCCTGCTGGAGGGGCCGATCGCCGATATTCTCCAAACGTCGCGCGCGCCGGTGCAGCGCGCCCTGCTTCGTCTGGAGGCCGATGGCCTCGTCCACCGCTTCCAGGGACGTGGCTTTCTGGTCGGCCCTCAGGATGCGGGCCTCACGCCGAACCGAACAGATATCAAGTCCTTTGGCCTCGTCATCGCCCAGCATGCCGACGAGGCGTTGCAGAGCCGGTCGTCCTGGGCGCGCATCTACAACACGGTCGAGCGCGACGTGGCCGGCTGCGTCGTCTTTGGCCAGTACCGCATCATCGAGATCGAACTCGCCAATCATTTCAAGGTCAGCCGCACGGTGGTGCGCGACGTCCTCAGCCGGTTGCAGGAACGCGGCCTCGTCCGGAAGAACCAGAGTTCCCACTGGATCGCTGGCCCGTTGACTGCCCAGACGATCAAGGATCACTTCACGCTCAGACGCATGCTGGAGCCCGCGGCGCTCAAGGCCGGCGCTGCCGCCGTCGATCGCGAACGCCTGACCGAACTCTTCACCCGCTTGGCCGGCCTCGAAGCTTCGCAGCCGGTCGACCACCTCGAAAAACTCGAGGAACTTCAGGAGCAGATGATCGATATCTGCGTGCTGACGACGGCAAACGAGAAGACGCGGGAACTGATCCGCAACAATCTGTTGCCCGTCAACGCCGCCGAGCGGCTGCTGCGTCATCTCGGCTTGCCTGACGATCCGACCGCGATTACCGAGATGAGGCTGATCGTCGAGCTTTTGATGCGCGGCGCTGTCGACGCGGCTGCCGCCATGCTGGAGACCCATCTCGACGCCTCGATGAAGCGCATGATCGCCCAGATGAAGATCGTTGCCATCATCCCCGGCCCGAGCGTGACCGCCGATTACCTGACGCACGTCGAGTGATCGGCCGGCCATCGTCGTCACCTCACGACAGGCTTTGGCGGAGGCGGTCGAGCAGTGCTGCCCGATCGGCCCTCGCCTTCAGCGCCTCGTCCATCGTCACCTCGACGAACCGCGCCGGCGTATGCGGCTGTAACTGGCCGATGAGGTCCATGTCGGCCGAGATTACAGTGCCGACCATGAAATAGCCGCCGCCGGAGACAGCGTCGCGATGGAGGATGATCGGCTCCGTCCCGCCCGGTACCTGGATCGAACCGTAGGGGTAGCAGCTGTCGACGATGTTCGACGGATCGGAACCGGCGCCGAAGGGCTGCTTGCGGTCCAGGAAGTCGAGCTTGCGCCCGCCGCGGAAGCGGTAGCCCATGCGGTCGGCCTCAGGCGCCACCTTCCACTCGTCGGCGAAGAAGCTCGCCTTGGCGGCATCCGTCAGCCGGTCCCAGTAGAGCCCCGGCAGCACGCGCAGCTCTGCCGGCGTTCCAGGTCTGCGCCGCAGCTCTTCGGCGACGCTTTTTCCTTCCTCGGCAAGACCGGCCTTTCCGACCGGCAGTTCGTCGCCGGCTGCCAGCGCCCTGCCCTTGTAGCCGCCGAGCGCGCCGATCGGATAGGTGGAGCGGCTGCCGAGCGCTTCCGGCACGTCGATGCCGCCCGCGACCGCGATCAGGATGCGCGCGCCGGATTTCAGGAAGTCAAAGCTCAACACCTGGCCGGCCTTGACCTTGAAAGCCGTCCAGCCGGGCTGCCCCACGCCGTCGACCTTTACCGGCATGTCGGCACCGGTGACGGCCACGAGCCTGTCCTCGGCGAATTCGAGCTTCGGCCCCATGAAGACCGCCTCGAGACCCGCCGCCCCTTCGTCGTTGCCGACGAGCAGATTGGCGGCACGCATGGCGTAGCGGTCCATCGCGCCGCCGATCGGGATGCCGAGGTGGAAATAGCCCGGACGGCCGAGATCCTGGACGCTGGTCGATAGTCCCGGGTGCAGCACCTTAATGGCCATGGAGAACGCCCTCCAGCGCGGCGTTGTAACCGTGGATATCCTTGCTGAATTCGCGAAGATCGAACCGGATCTCGCGGATCGGCGGGCTGAAGAGCCTCTTGTCGACCTCTTCGACTGCCGTGTCGTAACCGTCGCGATCGACTGGCTTGAACTTGACGATATCGCCAGGACGGAAGAACACCATGAAATCGCGCAGGTAACTCGTTTGCTGCGTCGGGTCGAAGATCGGCATCGGCGTGACGCCGAACATCTGGTAGCCGCCGGCGCCACGCACCGAATAGATGCAGCCGAAGCAGCCACCATGGCCGACCGTCAGTTTGGGCGTATCGGTGCGCGGCCTCAGATATTTCGGCACTTCGATCTGCCGCTGCCGCTCGACCATCTGGTACATGAAGGGCAGTCCGGCCACGAAACCGACCATCGACACGAACCAGGGCGAACCCGCATGGGCGGCGACGAAATCCCCGACACCGCCGTAGCCGTTGATCCGCGCAGCATAATCGAGGTCGGTTCCGCCAGGTTCCTGATGCCGCTCGCGAAAGCGCATCAGCGTCTCGTGCGTCCACGGATCATTGTAAAAGACCGGGATCTCGATGATGCGGGTCTTCAGGACCGGCTCGGATTTTTCCGCCACGCCCTCGATCGCCTGGACCTCCCGCAGGATGTCATCAGGCTTGATGAGATCGGGATTGAACTTCACCTGGAACGAGGCGTTGGCCGGGCAGATCTCGGTGACGCCCCTGATCTGGCTTTCCCGAACCGCTGTCGCCATGGACAGGCTCTTGAAGAAGGCTTCGAGCGACATCTCGCTGCTGCATTCGACGAAGAGGTGTTCATCACCTCCGAACGTATATCGCGCAGGCATCAGGCAACCTCCTGGGTCCGGCCGGCCAGAGCGGGAAAATCATGCTCCAGCCATTGTTCGAGAAAGCGGGTATGGAAGGCGCCCTTGCCGACGCTTGCATCGCGGGCGAGCGCCTGATGCAGCGGCACCGTCGTCGGCACGCCTTCGATCGCGAGAGCCGTCAGCGACGCGGCAAGCTTTTCGAGGCAGGCCTTGCGTGTTTCGGCGTGCACGATCAGCTTGCCGAGCAGGGAATCATAAAAGGGCGGGATCGTGTAGCCCTCGTAGAGCATCGTGTCGAACCGGATGCCCTCGCCTTCCGGAACGGACAGCGACGCGATCGTACCCGGCGATGGCTGGAAGGCTTTGAACGGATCCTCGGCATTGATGCGGCACTCGATCGCATGGCCGCTGGCCACGATGTCGCGCTGAGAGACCGAAAGGGCTGCACCGCCTGCGACCTTGAACATCTCCTGCACCAGGTCGAACCCGGTGATCATCTCGGTAACAGGATGCTCGACCTGGATGCGGGTGTTGACTTCGATGAAGTAGAAGTCGCCCGTTTCGTCGTCATAGAGATATTCGACCGTGCCGGCACCGCGATAGCCGACCTCGCGTGCAAGCGCCACAGCACTCATGCAAAGCCGTTCGCGCATGTCGGCAGGCAGCAGGAAGGCAGGCGCCTCTTCCCATACCTTCTGGCGCCGCCGCTGCAGCGAGCATTCGCGTTCGAAGAAATGCACGAAATTCTGTCCGTCGCCGAAGATCTGCACCTCGACGTGCCGGGCGCGGGCGATGACCTTTTCCAGATAAAGTCCGCCGTCGCCGAAAGCGGCCAGCGCCTCGGCCGAAGCCAGCGGAAATTGCTGTTCGAGCTCGGCGATACTGTCGACGATCCGGATGCCGCGTCCGCCGCCGCCAGCCGCCGCCTTGATCATCACAGGAAAACCGATCTCGCCTGCGAGCAAACGCGCGGCGTCGAGCCCGGCGACACGCCCGTCGCTGCCGGGCACCGTCGGCACGCCGGCGCGTTTTGCCACCTGCCGCGCCGCCACCTTGTCGCCGAGCGTGCGAATCGCATCGCCGGAAGGACCGATGAAAATCATGCCGGCGTCGCGCACCGCATCGGCAAAATCGCCGTTTTCGGACAGAAAGCCGTAGCCCGGATGCACGGCATCGACACCGGCCGCCTTGGCGGCGGCGATCACCGCCTCGATGTCGAGATAGGACTTTTTCGGCGCCGGCGGGCCGATGTTCACCGCCTCGTCGGCGAGCCGCACCGCCAGCATGTCTGCGTCCGCTGCGCTGTGCACCTGCACGGTCCGGATGCCGAGCGCCTTGGCGGCCTTGATGACGCGAACGGCAATCTCCCCGCGATTGGCGACAAGCACCGAGCGGATCGTCATGCCTCGACCTCCGCGATGACTTGCCCTGCCATGACAGGCTCCTCATTGTCGACGAGGAAGGTGATCGCCTTGCCGGAAACACCAGCCGGAACCTCCTGGAATGTCTTCATCACCTCGATTACGCCGATCGTTTCGGCCTCGGTGACATCGTCGCCGTCTGCCTTGAAGGGCGGCGCATCCGGCGCCGAAGCCCGGTAGAAGGTGCCCGGCAGGGGCGAACGGATTTCAATCTTGCTCATGGTCGGTCTCCGCAAAATCTATTGGCCAAGGATCTGCGACACGGGCACGATCCTGATTCCGGCACCGATCAGGAGCTCGCGCATGCTGAGAACGATATCGAGCGCGCCGAGCGTATCGGAATGAAAGCAGATGGATTCAAATTCGATGTCGATATCGTTGCCCGTGACCGTGCGGACCTTGCCCTCCTGGCAGGCGCGCAGCACTTTCTGCGCCAGCACCATCGGGTCTGGGCGGCCGGCATCGCGGGTAAAGACGATCGAACCGCTGTCGTCGTAGTCGCGATCAGCGTAGAACTCGCGCACGACAGGCTGTCCGGCATCGAGTGCCGCCTTGTGCGTCGCCGAGCCGCCCATGCAGAAGACAAAGGCGTTGGGCGAGACGATGCGCATATACTGGACAAAGAGCTGCGCGAAGTCCGGATTGACCGCCATCTCCATGTAGAGCGCGCCATGCGGCTTCACATGCTGCACCGGCACGCTGTAGCGGCGGGCGAACTCGCGCAGCGCGCCCACCTGATAGATGATGTCGTTGACCAGCTCCTTGCTGCTGCCGACAATCTTGCGACGGCCGAAGCCCTGAAGGTCATTGTAGCCAGGATGCGCGCCGACCCCGACCCCATGAGCCGCGGCTAGCGCCACGGTCTCGTCGATGAGGTTCGGGTCGCCGGCATGGAAGCCGGTGGCGATATTGGCCGAGCTGATGTGAGAGATCAGCAGCGAATCCTGCGTATCGCCGATCCGCCAGCGACCGAAGGCCTCTCCCATATCGCAGTTGATGTCGACGATATCTTTCAAACTGTCTTCCCGCCGTTGTCATCTGACGAAAACGCTACGCGACGAAACAGGATTTGAAAAATTCATTTTTTGCGGCATCATTATCGAGAAAAGAGATACCTGCGCTTAAATCACGAGCGAAGCTTAATATGTTTATTTCCACGGCTTGTCTCGATTCCGCCTCAAATTCGTAGAGCACTCGCATAAATTAAAAGCAGTCGATCGGATTTATTCAAGCCGAATTCAGATAATTCGATGGGAAAACAGATCATGAGCCTCAGTTTCCGGCAGCTCCGCTATTTCGTCGCAACCGCCGAGCAAGGACAGATCTCCTATGCAGCGGCACAGCTCTCGATCTCGCAGTCGGCAGTGACGACCGCCATCAAGGAACTGGAAAAATCGATCGGCGTTGCTCTTTTCACGCGCATGCCTCAGGGCATGGAACTGACCGCCGCTGGCAGGCAGTTTCTCTCCTACGCCTATGAAATCCTCGCGAAGATCGATGAGGCAACGCATCTGAACTATGTCAGCAGCGACATCGAAGGCGATCTGACTGTCGCGGCGACCTATACCGTCATCGGCTACTTCCTGCCGCTCCACATCGAGCGCATGCGGCGGCTTTATCCTAAGCTGCGCATCCAGCTTTACGAGGTAAACCGCGAGTCGATCGAGGAAGGCCTGCTGGTCAACCGATACGACATTTCGGTGCTTCTCACCTCGAATATCCTGAATAACGCGCTCACCACCGAGACGCTTTTGCGTTCCATCCGCAGGCTCTGGGTGGCGGCGCAGCATCCGCTGCTGACGCATGCGGGCGTTGGCCTGCAGGACATCGCCGAGGAACCCTACATCATGCTGACGGTGGACGAGGCGGCGTATTCGTCGCTGAAGTACTGGAGCACGACACCTTACCAGCCGCGCGTGATGCTGCGCACCTCGTCGATCGAGGCAGTACGCTCCATGGTCGCCAACAACCTCGGCGTCGCGATCCTGTCGGATATGGTACACCGCCCCTGGTCGCTGGAAGGCCGGCGGATCGAGACGATCAACATCAAGGATCCGGTGCCACCGATGGATGTCGGCCTCGCTTGGCGCGCCAACACCGACTTCACTCCAGCCATGCATGCCTTTCGCCGATATTTTCAGCAGGCGTTCGGCCTGCCGGGCACCAATGCATGAATTCGTCTTCGAGCCTCGGCAGGTCAGGAATGGTTGCCGATACGCGTGCACGATCCGCGATGATTCTCCGGACCACCAAAGCGTCCGAGATTTGCGGCAACGACGACTTGCAGGCTGACTGTCGGTAACCGAGACTGCTCGGTATCCCGTTTGGGTTCGTCGACCGCTTTCACTGACGGCTATAGGAGTCCGTGGTAATGTAGCTGCCAGCTGAGATCCCTCCGCACGACGTGATGCAGTGATTGAGGAGCCACACTAGAAGAGGGGCGGCAGAGTGGCATGCTCATGCGATTATCGCGCACCTAGGAAATGCGCTCGGAATTCGAGTCAGGCTTTCCGCCGATCATCTGAAAAATCCACCGGATCAAACCGCCTTGAGATACTCGACCCAGCGCGGATCCTGCATGGCCGCGCGAGCGCGCATGTGTTTCCAGGCGCCATATTTGTAGAAATCGAAATCAAGCGCCGAGACGACATTCTGGACCATGGCCCAGGTCGACCATTTCACATCGGCAAGCGCCCGGTGCACGGCAAGACGGGCCTTCATTCGCGGATCGAAGCGGCCGAAATATTCCTCAATGACTTCTGCCTCCACGGCATCGGAGAAGAACATCTCGCCGCACCAGATGCCGATATCGTAGCAACGGTCGTTGTTGGAGGCATATTCGTAGTCGATCAGCATCAGCGACTTGTCCTCGGCGACCATGAAATTGCCCGCCATGGGATCGTTGAAGCAGGCAACGAGATCGATACCGGAGGCTTCGAGAGCAGCGCGTGCCAGCCGATATTGCTTGTAAAGCCAGGCAAAATCGATCGGGAAGGCGCCGTTCAGTTCGCGCACCTGCTCGATGTGTTCGTCGATCATGTCGAAGATCGTCTTGGTCAGCGGCAGTCTGCCTGAATCGTTGAAGGTGCGGTAGAGCCCGACGACGGCTTTGCGCACCGTCGGATCCTGGAAATCGCGGTTGGTGCAGGCACGTCGGCCTTCGATGTAGTCGGCTATCTCGACACCCTTGTCAGCGAGATATTCGTAAATCTTCGGGCCGATGCCGAGGTCCTGCGCCCGGCGGCTGGCGTCCAGCGCCGCGTTGCGGTCGATGAACATCTCGGTGCCGCGGCCGGGAACCTTGACGAAGAAACGGCCCTGTTCGCCTGACACCCTGACCCGCCAGTTCGAATTGCTGATACCGCCGTGCACCGGACCGTAATGGAGTTCGCGTCCCGACCACGGCTCAATTTCGCGCAGCAGGGATTCGATCTCCGCTTCCGCTTCGTTTGCCGCTTCTCCCAATCGTTTTTCCATGGCTTGATCTCTCAGAGTGTGCGGAGCATGAATTCGAAACGCGGATTGCGAAGCGCCATCCGGCAGCGCAACAGGCGCCATTGCGCATATTTCAGGAATTCGATACCGCCGCGCGGCGAAACCTTGTCCATCAGCATGCCCCACATGCCCCAGAAGAGATCGTCAGCAATGGCGTAAAGGCGGCAGCGGTTGAGCGATGTCTGGCGAAATTGTCCCTCGAAGATTTCGAGCGCCGGCTGCATTTCGCTGTCGAACTGGAAGGCCTCGTTGAGCAGGATGCCGATATCGTAGAACGGATCGACATTGCGGGCCTCGTCGAAATCGACCAGTTGCACTCTGCCATCCGGCGCGATCATGATGTTGGAGGCAAGGCCGTCGGCATGGGCTGGTTTTTCATCGAAGCCGGTGGCGATGATCGCCGCTTCGATATCGCCGACGCATTCGCGCATCCACCATCCGTCTGCGGCGACCTCTGCGATGGCTGCATCGACAAGCGCTTTCTCGACGACGCGGATGCGGTCGAACACCGTCCACGTTTCGCCAAGCGGCCTGCTGCCATGCAGGGTGCTCTTGGTGGCGATGACACTTTCCAGAACATCGCGCTTGCGCAGGTCGTCCATTCTGGCGGTATGCCAGGCTTCCGGCAGGCGGTCGAAAACGACGGCGGACATTTCCGGGCTGTGCCAAAGGGGCGCTGGCGTCAGGCCCAGGGTTGAAGCGTGACGCGCGGCGGTAACGGACCTGTCCAGATCGATGAAATCCGACTGGTCCGCATGGAGAATTTTCAGGAAATAGGAGGCGGGCGCATCTCCCCTGGCAACGAACCAGTTCTGGCTGTCGACGGCGCGGTGCGTCGGCGAGGCGACGCCCGCAACGCCCGGCGCATAACGCATATCGGCGTTTGCCCAGCCCGGAACGGCCCGGATGGCGGCTTCCGCCGCCTTCTCATCCACCGTGGATGCTCGCCCGAGTGCCTTCATCATCCCACTCCTTCAGTCCGTGGTTTTCAGGACGTTGCCGTCGAGGCAGAATTTCCACAGCATGGCGCTGAGGATTTCCGCGCCCAGCAACCGGTCTTCCGGCGTGGTGAATTCCGTCGGGTGGTGGATGACGCCGCCGACGCTCGGCACGGCGATGACGACTGCTGGGGAAACGGCCGTCATGCTGACCGCGTCATGTCCGCCGATCGTGTCGAGCAGCAGTGTTTCGAGGCCAAATTCAGCCGCAGTATCCTGGGCCAGGGCAACCAGTCCTTCATCCATGTTCCCGGCACGGCGGCGGTCGATCGAGCGGACATCGAAGCCGACATCCGCTTTTTTGGCGCAGATCTCGATCTTCTCCTTGAGCTGGGCTTCCGCCCGGGCAAGCACATCGGGCTTGGCAGAGCGCAGTTCGATGAACATCACCGCCTCGCCGGGCACGACGTTGGGGGAGTTCGGATAGACCTCGAGGCGGCCGCAGGAGGTGTGCAGGTCGGTCCCGGCTTGGTCGGCAAAACCCTTCAACTCGGCGATCAGGTAAGCCGCGGCGAGAAGCGCGTCATGGCGCTCGGCCATCGGCGTCGGGCCGGTATGGGCCTGGCGGCCGATGAAGGCGAGCCGGTATTTGACGTTGCCCCAGAAACGGCTGAAGGCGGCAAAGCGCATGCCCTTCTTTTCCAGCTCTGCGGAACCCTCGATATGCAGCTCGATCAGCGCATCGGGAATAACCGGGCCGAAGGTGCCCGCATAACCGATGTCATCAAGAGCCTGATTGACGGAAATGCCGTCGCCATCCTTGCGGGCGAGCGCGAAATCGAGTGTCAGTTCGCCGGCATTGACGCCGCTGCCGAGAAGGCTCGGCTGGAAGCGGGCACCCTCCTCGTTGGTCCAGTTGACGATGCAGAAATTGACTTTCGGCGTGACCCCAGCTGCGGCAACCTGCTTGCGTATGGCGTCGATCGCCGCGCAGGCGGCAATCACGCCATAGGCGCCATCGAAACGGCCGCCGTTCGGCTGGCTGTCCAGGTGCGACCCGCTCATGACCAGAGGCGCATCCGGCCCTGCCCAGTCGAGAAAACCGTACATGTTGCCCATCGGGTCGATCTCCAGGCGCAGGCCCGAATTCTTCAGCCAGTTCGCCAGCCAGTCGCGTGCCGCCTTGTCTTCCCGTGACAAGGTCAGTCGCGTCATCGCACCACCCGGCCCGCCGCCAAAGACGGAGACTTCCTCCATCATCCGGTGCAGGGCTTCGGCATCGACCTCAGGCAGGGATGCAGGTTCACTGCGGGTTTCAAGCATAAATCACCTTCACTTGCGCCTCCTCAAGCTTTTCAAGAAAATCTGCCCGCGGAGGCGCATCAGTGATGAGCAGATCAACGTCACGAAAATTATAGGTGCAGAAATTACCCTGGCGGCCGAACTTGCTGCTGTCGGCGAGCATCACGACCTGCTTGGCATGGCGGCGCAACGCCCGGCGCACCAGCGCCTCGTCCTCGCCGAGGTCCATGAAACCGAGATTGACATCGACCGTCACCGCGCTGACGAAGGCGATATCGAAGAGATGTTCGCGGATCACGTTGAGCGTATCGGTGCCGAGAAACGCCCGGTAGCTCGGCCGTAGAACGCCGCCGACGGCGACCACGTTATTGGATTCCACCCCCGACAAGGTCTGGATGATATCCAGCGAGTTGGTGTAGATATTGATCAGCGGCCGATCGACAAGATAGCGCGACAGCGCCAGCATCGTCGTGCCGCTGTCGAGGAAGATCTTGGAATGGTCGCGCAGCTCCCTGGCGGCGAGGGTTGCGATTTTTGCCTTTTCACGGGCATTGACGCGCATACGTTGCGAGATCGGCTGGTCGGCATCCCGACGCGGCGTCACGCCGCCGCCATAGATGCAGCGCAGGTGCCCTTCCATCTCCAACTGCTTCAGGTCGCGGCGCACGGTTTCCGGGCTGACGGAAAACTCCGCTGCCAGTTCCTTGACCGAGACCCGGCCATGCTTGGCCAGTTCTTCGAGAATGTGTTGCAGACGTGCCTGGGGATGGTCGGTCATAAGGGCTTTCCCGGTCACAAGCCCATGGGCAAGTCTGTCGAGCAGGCGTGTCCCGCCGCAGTTGCTGTTTCTTTCATCCTCTGATCCCCCCGGGTTTCGATGCAATTTGCGGTTTCAAGCTGCGGCATGGGAAAGCGTGTTTTCCACCAAAAAGCAAGCAGCCAGATCCTTGTTGCCGCGGGCGGTCAGGACCGGGCTTTGCTTGTGACACCGGCCGAATGCGTTCGGGCAGCGGCTGGCGAAACTGCAACCGGGCGGCAGGTCGATCGGGCTTGGCGGCTCTCCTTCCAGCAGACACTCTTCCGGCTTGTAGCGGCGCTCCTCCAACGTCGGCACGGCGCTGAGCAAGGCCTTGGTGTAGGGATGGCCTGGATCGAAGAACAGCCGGCTGTTGTCGGCGATCTCGACGACTTCGCCGAGATACATGACGGCAACGCGGTTGCAGACGCGCCGTACCATCGCGAGGTCGTGGGAAATGTAGACATAGGTCAGGCCGTGCTGGGCCTGCAGCTGCTCGAACAGTTTCAGCAATTTGAACTGCTCGGTCTGGTCGAGCGACGACAGCGTCTCGTCCATGATCAGCACCTTCGGCTCCAGCACCATGGCGCGGGCGACGTTGACGCGCTGGCGCTGGCCGGCACTCAAACCCAGCGGAAGCTCGTCATAGAGCGTACCGGGCAGGCCGACCTCACGCATCACGGAGAGCACGCGGTCACGCAACTCCGCGCCCCTGGCGATGCCGTGCGTCTTCAGCGGCTCCTCGATGATGGCGCCGATGGCGGTGCGTGGCGGCAGCGAATTGAAGGGGTCCTGCAGCACCAGCTGAAAATCGCGCCGGAACTTCAAAAATCCCTTGCCGGAAAGCCTGCTGATATCCTGCCCGTCGCAGAGGACCTGGCCGCTATCGGGCCGTTCCAGCCGGCTGAGCAGGCGCATGAGAGTGGACTTGCCGCAGCCGGATTCGCCGACGATGCCGAAGTTCTCGCCCGGAAAGACGTCGAAGGTGACGTTGCGCACGGCGCGCACGGTGCTGTAGCTGGCAAAGGTGCCGCGCTTGCGCACCCGGTAGGAACGGGTGGCATCACGAATGCTGATGATCGGCTTGCGGGTCTCGGCCGGCAGATCGATTGCGATCGCTTCGCTTGTCCAGATCTTCGGGATCTGGCTGATCAGCTCTCGGGTATAGGGATGCTCCGGCGTGTCGACGAGTGCCTTCGTTGCCTGCCGCTCCACGACCCTGCCTTCGGCCAGAACCAGGATCTGATCGGCTGCGTCACTCACCAGCGGCAACGACGAGGATATGAAGACGATCGCCGTGTCGAAACGCGTCGTCAGCTCCCGCATCAGGCGCAGCACCTGGGCAGCGACCGTAACATCAAGCGGCTGGGTGACATTATCGGCGACGAGGAAAGCCGGATTGCTGACCAGCGCATCGACGATCAGGGCGCGCTGCATCATGCCGCCGCTGAATTGCGATGGATATTCGTGGTAACGCATCTGCGGCGAGGGGATGCGCACCGCGCCAAGCAGATCGATGACCCGCTTCCTGGCTTCCTGATGCGCAATCTCCGGTGCGACCGCGCGCAGTTTCTCGACGATCTGCTGGCCGACCGGCAGGGTCGGATCGAGAGCCCCAGCCGGATTGGCGCCGACATAGGCGATCTCGCGGCGCAGCACGCGCAGCTTTTGTGCCGGCAAATCGAGGATGTTTTGGGATTTGTAGACCACCGATCCGGACGTAACCTTCAGTGGCGGATCGATCCAGTTGACGAGCGCACGCGAGAGCACGGTCTTGCCGGCGCCGCTCGCCCCGATGATGCCGAGAATTTCGCGCGGGGCCAGATCGAAGCCGATGTCGGAAATGATCGGACGTATGCCGCCGCCCGTTTCCAGGCCGACGCTCAGATCGCGAACCTTCAGAAGCGGTGTGCCAGTCACGATTTGCCTCCATAGATACGATTGCGAGCCCGTTCGAGCGATGCGCCCATCAGGTTGATGCTGGTCAGGCACAGGCACAGGAACACGCCCGGCATGGTGGCGATCCACCAGGCATTGAGCAGATACTTGCGGCCGTCGGCGATGATGTTGCCGAAGGTCGGCGTCGGTGGTTGAACGCCCAGCCCGATGAAGCCGAGGATGGATTCGAAGATCATCATCCGGGCGACATCGAGCACCGACACGAAGATGATCGGCGGCAGCACCAAGGGCGCCAGCAGGCGCACCATGATGCGGAAATCCGATGCGCCGTAGATTTCGGCGGCGCGCACATATTCCCGCTTGCGCTCGGTCATCACGACGCTGCGGGTGACGCGGGCATAGACCGGCCAGCTCGACAGGCCGAGGACGAGGATGATCGCCGGGATCGTCGGACGCGAGACGCCAAGCACGGTGATCGCCAGGATGATCATCGGGATCGACAGTTGAGCATCGGTCAGGCGCATGATCGCCATGTCGACGCGGCCGCCATAGTAGCCGGCGATCGTGCCGAGCGAACAGCCGATGATCAGCATGACGAGAACGGTGGAAAGCCCGATCAGCAACGAGTAACGCAGGCCGACGAGGCTGCGCACCAGCATGTCGCGGCCGATCTGGTCAGTACCGAGCGGCGCCGACCAGCTCCACTTTTCGCCCATGAACGGCGGCGCATGCAGGCGCGTGGCGACACTCATCTTGGTGGGGTCGATGCCGCTCAGTTGCGGATAAAGCAGGGCCGCCAGAACCAGCACGATGAAAATGGCGGCGCCGACACGAAATTCGTTGGAGGCAAGGGCAACCCGCCAGATACGCCGCGCCACCGAAGCGCCGCGTTGCGTTGCCGGAACCGGGACTGCCGGGATGTCTGTCTCTGTCACGCTCATCAATATTCCAACCTTGGATCGATCATGGTGGCAATCAGGTCGACTGCGATGTTGATGAAGACGAAGATCGCGCTGGTGACGATGGCGATCCCCTGGATCAGCGGGAAGTCACGCTGCAGCACGGCGTTGATGGTGAGAAGGCCGAGGCCCGGATAGTCGAAGATGAATTCGACGACGAGGACGCCGCCCAGCAGGCCGCTGATCTGGATGCCGATCAGGTTGAGCAGCGGAACGGAGGCATTCCGCAGCGCATGGGCGACGATGATGCGGCTGCGGCTCAGGCCGCGGACATTGCCGACTGCGATGAAGGGCTCCATCATCACGGTGGCCACCGATCCGGTCAGTGTCCGGATCAGCACCGGCGCCAGTTCGACGGCCAGAACGATCGCCGGCAGGATGGTATAAGCAAAGCCGGAGTAGCCGATCGCGGGCAGCCAGCCGAGTTTGACCGACAAAAGCATGGCAAGGACGATGCCGAGCCAGAAATTCGGCAACGATATGAAGATCGAGGAAATGTAGAAGGCCACGCGATCCGGCCATCGTCCGGGCGCCAGTCCGCCGGGAATGCCGACCAGAAAGGAGAAGACCAAGGCGAAGAATATCGCCAGTCCGCCGAGTTGCAGCGTCATCGGCAGGGTGTCGGCGATCAGGGTCAGCACTTCGGCCCGTTCGCCACGGGTGGAATCGCCGAAACTGGAACCGCCTGTGGAAGCGCCACTTGCAGGCCGCACGAAGGATTGTCCGAGATCGCCCCTGACGACGCCGCTCATATAGCGGCCAAACTGAACCAGTATGGGATCGCGCAGGCCCATGTCCTTGGCGATCTGCTCGATCAGCGCTTCAGGCGCCATGCCGCCGGCCATCAGCCGGACCGGATCGCCGGGAACCACACGCAGCAGCGTGAAGATCAGCAGCGTCACCAGAAAGACGATCAATGCGCCTTGCGCCAGCCGTCGAACCAGAAAACTGAGAATGAACATGTCATATCCTGGCAGCAATCGGAGCGAACCGTTCTCAGCGGTGACGGTCGCGGTCGTTTGTTGACATCATGAGCGAAACGAAAACCTCCGCGGCGCCGGCCCTCCAGCGCCGCGGAAAACGCAAGCTAGCATCAGCTGAATGCGGCCTTCGAGGCGTCCATGGATCCGTCAGGATAGATGAAGAGACCGGCCAGCGACTTGTCCATCGCGTGGATCATCACCGAAGTGAACAGTGACAGGGCCGGCACCTTTTCGGCAAGCATGGGCATGGTTTCGGTCTGCAGGATTTTCTTGCGCTCATCGAGCGACGGGGCGCTGCGCTCCTTGTCGAGTGTCGCGTCGAGTTCCTTGTCGACGATGCCGGTGATGCGCTTCGAGGTCGAATGGAAATGCGTGCGCAGCACGAGGTCTGGCTCGGGCGAACCTGTGGACCAGCCGCAATCGACCATATGGCCGGGGCCTCCGCCCGGGCGGTCATAGAGGCGTTCGTTCCAGGCGGCGATTTCCAGAACGGAGAGCGACACCTGAAAACCCTGTTCCTGCAGCATGGCGGTGATGACCTCGCCGTATTCCTTGGTCTTCGGGTAGAAGCCGACGGAGGTGATGTATTCCAGCGGCGGCAGGCCCTCGCCCTTCGGGAAGCCGGCCTCGGCCAGCAGCGCCTGGCATTTTTCCGGGCTGTATTCCGGATAATTCGGCAGGTCGATATAGCCGAACTTCACCGGCGACACGTAATTGGACGAAGCATGGCCGGCCGAGCCCAGAATTTCGACGATCATCGAGCGGTCGATCGCGTGGCAGGCCGCCTTGCGGATGAGCGGGTTGTCGAACGGCGCCTTCGAGCAGCGGAACCAGAGATACTTGTTCTCGACCGAAACGACGCTGCTGATGGCGATCTTGTCGTTGCCCTGGAGCGAAGTCACCTGTTCCGGTTCCAGACGCTCGACGATCGAGGCCTGGCCGTTGAGCAGGGACAACATGCGCGTCGTGCTGTCGCCGACGAAATTGAAGCTGATGCCAGGAATCTTCGGTGTACCGAGAAAATAATCAGGATAGGCTTCGAGGATCGTGGCATTGCCTTCCTGCTTGACGAACTTGAACGGGCCGGTGCCGTTCAGGCGCTGCGTCAGCGGGCCGGTCGGGCCGCCGGCGACATCGGTCGCCGACATGATCGGCAGGTATGAGGCGAGGAAGATGAACAGATGGGCCGGATATCCGCCCTTAGAGGTATCGACGATGACCGTGTAGTCGTCAGGGGTGGTGATAACAAGCGTCTCGGTCGGGCCGGGATAGAATTGGGCCGGGCGGTCCGGCCCGGAGCCGTATTCGAAGGTCGCCTTGACGTCTTCGGCCTTGAAGGGTTTGCCGTCGTGGAATTTGACGCCTTCGCGCAGCTTGATCTCGAGCTTGTTCGGATCGAGAAGCTTGATGCTGGTGGCCAGTTCATAGACCACTTCATCGGGCTTTTCGACCGTCATCGGCGTCCGCGTCAGGAAGCCCATGACGAAGCCTTCGATATTCTTCTGCGACAGCGTCGTGTGGCCGGTCGGGTCCCAGTTGCCCGTAATATTTTCCGCCGACAGGAACACCACCGTCTTGCCCGATTGGGCAAAGGCCGAGGAGAACAGAAAATCCGGGTTGATCTGCAGGAGACCGGCACCGGCGCCAGCCGCACCAAGCCCGGCGAGGAAATTGCGTCTGCTGATGTCATTCATAAGCTGCTTCCCTTTTTTGTGGTTTTATGTGGCTTTCTTATTATTCCACGATATCGGGCATTTTTTCCTTTTTCAATGGGCTCTGGTAAATTAGAAAACCGCAATGCCATGTTCCCGTCGTAAGCCGGCTCCGACGATTTGTATTCTGTTGATTATAAGTGCAATTTCGGAAAGTTCGATCGGTGCGGTGCCAGCTGAGATCTCAAGAATGGCGAATTTTTCAGCATTTATCTATTGCGCAGGCAGAATAAGCGGGTCAGATATTTTTATAAATATCACAAAATCACATTTTGACGCTTAAAAAATACGCAGGGAAAGGCAACGCTCAAATCTCGCCATCTCCACTGACAACAGCTGCTTCTTTTGCGCCCGTTCCCACACGGCCCCCCGCCAAGGCGCGCGGGAGGACGGAGGCGCAGCATGCCGAACTCCTTTCGGTCATCGGCGTTGCCGCCCAAACCAATCATCTGGTGACGACAATGCAGATCCCCGTCGATCCGGAACATCCAATCCGCGCTGTTTGCGTTAGGCTGCTGGGGTTTATATGCGACCCGCCGGACTCCCACGTAAGGCAAACCACCACCGGGGTGTCTCAGTCGTGCGATAAGAACGCCTATGGTGTTGAGCCGAATACGAAAAGCCCCGAAGCGAGGCGTATGGTAGTCAAAATCTCCGCAGGCATTGTGGCGCCTGCCTAGCCGGTTTGCTTGCTCAATGCTTCGGCATACGTCACAACGCGCCCAACGGCGACGGGACGCCGACGCGAATGGCCTGCGAGAAATTCGGCGAAACACCGTCCTCGTGCACCCTTGCAGCGATGTGTGCGGCAGACCGCAGTTGCGACAAGGGAACCGAGATGTCCAGCGCGCCACGGTCATAGGCGTATTCCTGCAGGTATCCGTTGACGACGAGGCGCCAGTCCGTCGGCACGGCGTCACCTGCGACGCGCATCATCTTGACGATCGTCGTCGTGCAGTTGGTCGTCAGCGAATTGTAGAAGGCGGGCGTGGCCGCGAGCGCGTTTGCGTCGGAGACATACTCGCGCAGAAGAAGTCTCGCAGCCGCCGGCGTCGCCCTCAGGCGGTAGATCTGGACGTCCTCACCGCGAAAATTGGAGCGGAGACCGATCACATCTCTTTCATCTGCGGCGAGGATGACCAGAGGACTGTTTTTGAAGAGGTCCGCCAGCGGTGAGAACGAACCTCCGGAAAGGCGACGCACCTCGATAGACCACGCCAGATAACGGCCGTCGTCGAAGCCGAAGCTCATGATGACATGCGCGATGGTCGGACCTGACCAGTACGACATGAACATGTCGACGCTCTTCAGCTTGTTCAGGTCGTAACTGCGCGTCGTCCATCGTTCCGTAAAGTCGGTGGTGCTGCGCCACTCGAAATCGCGCACATTTGTCAGCGTCAACAGATCACCGTCGAATTCGCCGGTGACCTGACGAGCGACGTCCGGAGCCCACGCGCCATTTGCCGGCGGCTCGATCGTGCTCCACCAGACGAAGACAAGGACGAACGCGGCCGCAAACGCGAGGACCGCACGAAAGCGCCTCCTGCCGAAGAGCGCCACGATGACCCAGGCACCAAAAAGCCCGAACAAGATGGCGCTGGCTTGCCTGCCGACCTCGGGCAATGGCAAGCGGTACCAAAGCGCGAGCGACGACCAGGCCGATGCGAGGGCGACAAGCAACACAAGCACTGCAATGACGATCGCACGGACCGGTCGAACCATTTTGCTTTTCCAAACGAGTTTGAAGCGTCCGTACTGATCGTTGGACCCTATCGGTTTCCGGGCTCGATGGCCAAGAATCTATCCAAAACTACGGGCACGCGCATCCTCCATTTGATATGACCCAACAGGCGGGACAAGACCAGGCTAGTTTAAGTTTACGATGCCATCGTGGGCCTCCGATTGCGGCGATGAACGGTCTTTGACCTCGATCAATGTGTTTTTCTTTTCGGCGCGATAAGCTTCCGTCTGTTCAACGGAGCAGAGAACTATGCAAGTTTCCGAAGCAATGCATAAGGAAGTCTCTTGGGTTCTGCCAACGATGTCAGTTCATGAGGTGGCCAAGCTCATGAAAGAGAAAGATATCGGCGCCGTTCCGGTTGGTGAAAACGATCGCCTGATAGGCATGATCACCGACCGCGATCTTGCTGTTCGAGCATTGGCAGACAACCGCGATGTTTCGAAACTGACGGCAAGGGATGTGATGTCGCCAGGCATTAACTATTGTCACACTGAGGATCGCATCGAAGAGGCGGTCCACAAAATGGAGAAGCACAAGATTCGCAGGCTTCCCGTCATGAACGACAAGCAGCGTATGGTCGGCATGTTGAGCATCGGCGATGTTTCCCATTGTCAACGAAGATCGCTCAGTGCCGAGCTAATGATGTCGGTGAGCGGCCACCACGCGTAATTGCGTTAGACAGCCTTTGGCGGTCGTCGGCTATACGGGGCGTGCAGCAATATCGTTGCGAGCCCCGCCGGAGCGCTCCCGAGTGGCGGCGCCGTTTTCATCGCGGCTGCGATCATCCGCCCCTTTGCAGCGCATCAAACAATATCCCACACGATAAGGAGACAGGCCGTGCAGAAACAAGCTTCAAAATTAGGCTTCGAATTTCCGCCAGCTTTATTCCCGGCGTTGAGCGGCAGCAACAAATTTGCCGATTCCGCCTTGAAGATGCCGACAAGCATCGCGAAAGCAATGCTTCGCTATCAAGTGGAAGGCCTATCGTTTCTTCAGCACCGTTTTCAACGCGACATCAAGCTGATGGACGACATCATCGCAGCGGAAAAGACCAATGATACCTTCGATGTAATAAGCGACTACTGCCGCGATGCGGCTTTCGACTATGCGAAAGAGGTTGGGAAAACCCTGACTATCAATGCCAGATTTGCGTCTGACGCCGCCGGCATTGTAAGAGAAGAGGTCAAAAACTCTTTGAACGATACAGCCGCGAGCACGATAGCGCCTTAAACCGGATCTCCCACTATTTACGAATGGGGAGTGCCGCCATCGCTCGGCATACGCCAGCGATCTTGCCCGGTTGGGCCAATTCCGGCCGGGCCAAGCTCTTCGAAGCCTTCCATCTCTTGCTCACCCTAAGGCGCAAGAAGCGCTCGCGAGCGCTATCGGCCGCTGCAGTGTTCCGCATCTCTCATGGCTGAGTGAAGGAAGAGACGGCTTACGCCTCCTCCTCCTCCTCGTTGGCCTCCGGCTGCAAGGAATGCAGGTAATCGACAGCCCGCTGCACGCGTCCTGCCGCCGCGAAGATCGCTTACTTGGCCGGCCGCGCCAGTGAGCGGGCGATATCGACGATGTCGTCGCGCGAGGCGGTTGGTTCCTCTTTGTTCCAGGCAACGCCGAGCCCGATCCGGAAGTCGATGCCGCTGACCGCTGCCTCGCGACGACGTCTATTTCAATCACCTGCGGCCTTACCTTCCCCGTGCGCCACTCGATTATGGAGAGACTAGGCCTGACTTCAAGGATCGTCTGTCGCCTGAGAATGCGCCCCCGCGCAGGCGGCATTCCTACAACTCGACGACTTGCAGTGCGGTAACCGCACACCTCTCCCATCAGTCATCCGAACAGGATCCCGGACAGTTCAGGTTCGCACCTGCGGCAACGGTCGGCAAGTCGCGTCCGCAATATTTTGTATACAGAATTCATAAGACTTGATATCGGAGACTGAATGCCGTATTAAGCGCTAGGATGGAGATAAAAGATGAATTCGATCGACAGGCAGCCGCGACCGGTTATAGCGCTGGCAATGGGAGATCCGGCAGGGATAAGTCCCGAGCTCACGGCAAGGCTCCTGGCGTTGGACGATATCGCAGATACGGCACGATTGATCGTCATCGGCGACCGTCGCATCCTCGATAAAGGCGCGACAGATGCCGGCCTCGACTTGAAGGTTGAGACGACGACTGCGGGTAGATCTGCTTCGTTGGATGCCGACGGTCACGTCTTTGTTGATCTTGCGCATCTCGACCCGGCACAGGTCTCACTCGGAGAGGCGACGCTTGCGGGCGGACAATTCGCGACGGCCAATTTCCGTCACGCTCTCGAGCTTGCGATGTCGCAACAGGTTTCAGCAGTGTGTTTCACACCCTTCAACAAGAAAGCCATGCGCTTTGCCTATCCCGGCTACGACGACGAGATCCGATTTGTCTGCGATGTGACCGGATTTAAAGGCAAACTGCGCGAATTCAACGTGTTGGAAAAGGTTTGGAATGCCCGCGTCACCTCGCATATTCCGCTCTCGGCAGTTTCTGCAGCAATCACGGTCGACGGGATAATGGCCGAAATTGAACTCACCACCCGCTGCCTTGCGGAAGCGGGCCACGCCGATGCGCGAATAGCCGTGGCAGGCCTCAATCCGCATGCTGGTGACGGCGGAAGTTTTGGCATGGAAGAAATTGAGATCATAGGACCTGCGGTGGCGCTTGCCAAATCGAAAGGCTTCAACGTCGATGGACCATATCCGGCAGACACAGTCTTTTTGCGCGCGGTCAAGGAAGGTTTTCATGCCGTCCTGACGATGTATCACGACCAGGGTCAGATCGCGATGAAGCTCATGGGGTTCGATAAGGGCGTCACCATGATCGGTGGCCTTGCCTTTCCACTTTGCACGCCTGCCCACGGCACCGCCTACGATATCGCTGGTCGGGGCATCGCAGACATCGGCGCGAGCCGTGAGGCAATCCTTCTGGCGGCACGCATGGCGTCAAGGACGCGGGCTGCTGCCTGATAGTTTTTGCCAAGCAATACCGGTGCACGGAGGTCCGCACCGGCTTCATCTAACAGGAGGTAGAAGATGAAAACCTTATCTATGAGCATGTCGCTTGTCGCCGCGTTGGCGATTGCCGGCCAGGCATTGGCTTTCGAGCCGACACGGCCCGTTGAGTTTGTTGTTGCATCCGGCGCCGGCGGCGGCACCGACAATTTCGCACGCGCGATCCAGGCGATCATCACCAAGCATAATCTCATGAGCAAGTCGATGGTGGTGCTGAACAAGGGGGGCGGCAGTGGCGCCGAAGCATTCCTCTACGCCAAGAAGAACGAAGGCGATCCCAACAAGCTGTATTTTGGCACCAACAATGCCTACCTTCTGCCGCATGTTGCAAAGATGGCCTATTCCACGAAGGACTTGACGCCGGTTGCCGCACTGGCATTCGACGAGTTCCTGATCTGGGTGAAATCGGATTCTGAATATACGACGCCGGCTGACCTTGTGGACGCAGCCAAGGCAGCGCCAAACACCATTGCGTTTGCCGGCAGCCAGGCAAAGGACACCGACGAAACCCTGGTGGCGCTGATCGAGCAGGCCACGGGTGCGAAGTTCAAGTATCTGCCGTTCAACGGAGGCGGCGAAGTCGGCGTTCAGCTTGCGGGCGGCCACGTTGCTGCCAACGTCAACAATCCCAACGAGAATATCGGTCAATGGCAAGCTGGCGCGATCAAGCCGCTTTGCGTCTTCTCCGACAAGCCAATGGCAAAAAGCGATCCGGTCTATGACGGCAAGGGCTGGGGCGACATTCCAATCTGCTCGTCTACAGGCATAGCGATCTCGTCCTATAAAATGCCGCGAACGATCTGGGCTGCTGCCGGTACGCCTGAAGATGCCATCGCCTATTATACCGATGTCATGAAGAAAGTGAGTGAGACCCCGGAATGGGCGGAATACATCCGCAAGACCTCGCAAACCGGTGACTTCCTTGATGGTGCGAAGTTGGCGGACTTCATCAGCACCAGCGAAACGAGCGCGGTGAACGTCTTCAAGACCGAAGGCTGGCTGGTCCAGTAAACGCGCTATCCAACAAGCGCTGCGGATCCGGCAGACGTTGCCGGATCCTTTTGGACGAAGGAGACCGATCATGAATATCAAGCGCCTCCACATGGAGATCTTCACCGCCGCCAGCATCGCGGCGGTTGGTGTGCTCGCAGCGACGGGCTCGTTGGAGCTTGGTGTAACGTGGGGAGATTCCGGACCGAAGCCCGGCTACTTTCCCTTCTATGTCGGCCTCATCGTGATCGCGGCCAGCATCGGCTGCGCCGTGCAAGCCGTCTTGAAAGCAAGAAGCGACGAGCAGCAGGAAACCTTTCTCGAGCCGGAACAGGCCCGGCGGCTCCTTTCCTTCTTCATTCCGATGATCGTCTTTGTCGTCGCCACGATCTTCCTTGGCCTCTACGTCGGAAGCGCTTTGTACCTCTTCTACATCGCCTGGCGCCAGGGCAAATACAAACCGCAATATGCGATGCTGATGGGCATTGCCTTTTCGATTGCACTTTATCTGGTTTTCGAGACCGCGTTCCAGGTGCCACTCCACAAAGGCCCGCTCGAAGACATGCTCGGCATCTACTGAGCGCACCCGGAGCATATCTCATGGAAAACTTTGGACTGCTGATGGACGGCTTCGGGATCGCGCTGACGCCTATGCACATCATGCTGATGGTGGCCGGCGTTCTGCTCGGGCTCGTGGTTGGTGTGCTTCCCGGGCTTGGCGCCCCGAATGGCGTGTCTCTTTTGATCCCTTTGACGTTTTCGATGGACCCGGTATCGGCCATCATCCTTTTGGCATCCATGTATTGGGGTGCCCTGTTCGGCGGTTCAACGACCTCCATCCTTTTCAACATTCCAGGTGAACCAAGTTCCGTCGCCACGACTTTTGACGGCTATCCTCTGGCGCGCTCCGGACAATCGACACGGGCGCTGACTTTTGCCTTCATCTCGGCGGGCATCGGTGCGCTGATCGGTGTCGTGGTTATTACCCTGCTGTCGTCCTGGGCCGCCCGATTTGCGCTCCGGTTCGGGGCGCCGGAATATTTTGCGGTCTATTTCCTGGCCTTTTGCGCCTTTGTCGGCATGGGCAGTGCATCACCGCTGAAAACCGTCGTTTCGCTTGGTCTCGGCCTCTTGTTGTCGACTGTCGGAATGGACACCGTGACCGGCTCGCTCCGGCTGACTTTTGGCTTTGATGCACTTTTGAGCGGTATCAGCTTCTTGGTCGTCGTCATCGGTCTGTTCGGTATCGGCGAACTTTTGGCGACCGTCCAGGACGGCCTGAAGTTTCGAGGTGTCTCCTCCCGTATCGATCCGCGCGACGTCTTCAGGACGATCTGCGAGATGCCACGCTACATCACGACTATCGTCCGCTCCTCGCTGGTCGGCATATGGATGGGGATTACGCCAGGCGGGCCAACAGCTGCGTCCTTCATGAGCTATGGCCTTGCCCGCCAATGGTCAAAGCCCGGCGCGAAATTCGGCAGCGGCCGTCCGGAAGGCATCATCGCGCCGGAAACCGCCGACCACTCAGCGGGAACCTGCGCCATGCTGCCGATGCTGGCGCTCGGTGTCCCGAGTTCCGCGACCGCGGCCGTGATGATGGGTGGCCTGATGATCTGGGGTCTTACACCCGGTCCGATGCTGTTCACCACCAAGCCCGATTTCGTCTGGGGCCTGATCGCCAGCATGTATGTCTCGAACATCGTCGGTGTCTTCCTCGTCCTTCTCACCGTCCCGTTCTTTGCCGCGCTGCTGCGCATCCCCTTCACCATCATCGGGCCGATCATCGTCGCGATCTGCTTCGTCGGTGCCTACACGGTTGCAAATTCTACATCGGACCTGTGGCTGGTGCTGATCTTCGGAGCTGTCGGTTTCATCTTCAACAAGCTCGAGTTCCCGCTGGCTCCCCTGGTTCTGGCAATGGTGCTTGGCAGCAAGGCTGAAGAATCCTTCCACCAGTCGATGATTGTCTCGGATGGATCGCTTCGAGTGTTCTTCTCCAACTTCCTCGTCGGCACGATCATGACGATCGCACTGGCGCTGCTCATCATCCCGCAGGCCGTGAAGCTTTTCTCCCACTTCAAGCGGTGCGAACGAGTGGACCCGGCGGCATGAGTGGGGTCGCCTGGCTTTCTCATCCGTCACGAAGGATCACCTATGAACTATCATAGCTATTTCGGCATCAATGCCGAGGCAGTCGAGTGCTGCATTGTTGGCACGGGGGGGTTTGGCCGAAGCTTTCTTGCCCAAAGCCTGAAGACGCCGCTCCTCAGCACGCGGATCGCCGTGGACTTGAAAGCCGAGGCGGCTGCCGAGGTCCTTTGCGGTCTCGGCATCGATCATTCGAAAATCGCCCAGTGCAATAGCGTTGCTGAAGCACGGGCCGCATGGGACAACGGCCTGTTCATCGCGACCGGCGATATTTCGATCGTCCTTGAACTGCCGATTGCGGTTGTCGTCGAGGCAACCGGTCACCCGGAAGCCGGTGCCCGCCATGCGCGGCTTGCAATCGATGCCGGCAAGCACGTGGCGCTGGTTTCGAAAGAAGTCGATAGTGTCGTTGGACCCGGCTTGTCTTTGCGCGCACGCCGCAACAATGTCATCGTCACACCGGTCGATGGCGACCAGCCAAGCCTGCTCATGGGTCTGATCACATGGGCCGAGGTTCTGGGACTTGAAATCGTCAGCGCCGGCAAGGCAAGTGAATATGATATCGTGTTCGATCCCGCGCTCGGAACACTGAATTCCAACGGCAAGGTCATTGCCGTCCCCGAGTTTGCCGAGTGGATCGAGCCTGCCAACTTCGAGACATCCGCAGTCGCAGCAAAGCGCGCCGGGATCGCATCGGCCCTGCCTCAACGTGCGGTCCCGGACCTTTGCGAGCTGACGCTTGTCGCCAATGCCATGGGCTTTCAGGTTGACAGATCCGATCTGCACGCGCCGATCGCCCGCATTTCAGAAGTCGCCGACTTCTTTTCGCCGCAAACAAGCGGCGGGCTGCTCAAGGCACAAAAAGCCCTCGATGTGTTCCATTGCCTTCGTCTTCCCGGCGAGGTGAGTTTTGCAGGCGGCGTCTTCGTGACCGTGCGATGCGACGACGCCCCGACATGGCAGATGCTTGCGGAAAAAGGCCACGTCGTCAGCCGCAAGGGCGATATCGCAATGCTCTATATTCCCCGTCATCTTCTCGGTGTCGAAGCGGCCACCAGCATCCTGGAAGTCGGGCTGCGCGGCGTTTCGAGTGGCGCAGCCGAGCCGCGGCCGGTCATCGACCTCGTCGCTCATGCTGATGCAGACATAGCGGCCGGCACAATCTTGACCGCTAGCGGCCACCATCATTCGATCGTGAACGTATCGGCCAGAATGGTGCCGGCGGCCCGGCTGTCGCAGGAGGCGCCCGTGCCTTTTTATCTCGCGGCGAACCGCAAGCTGAAGAGACCGGTTTTGGCGGGCCAGCCTATCCTGTGCGGCGATGTGGACCTCGATGAAGCGTCGGAATTGCTGACACTGCGTCGGCAACAGGATGAAGCCTTCTTCTGAAGACAGCCGGGCACGACGGCCCAACTGTCCGCCGATCCTCTAAGCGGGATCGGCGGACGACCACATGATCGATCCCGCGAGGCGATGCTTTGCTCTCCTATTTGCTTGTCTGCGCCATCGGCTTTTTTGCCGGCTGCCTGAGCGGCGTGATCGGCACCGGTGCGAGCCTCATTCTGCTGCCGGTGCTGGTGCCGATGTTCGATCCAAGCCGGGCTATTCCGGTGATGGCGATTGCCGGTCTGATGGCCAATGCCGCCCGCGTCGTGGCATGGCGCAAGGACGTGGATTGGCTGGCGGTTCTTGCCTATTCGCTGCCCGGTATTCCCGCCGCATCGCTTGGCGCTCTTAGCCTCGTCAGCCTGCCGGCAAGTGTCAGTGGCACGCTCCTTGGCCTATTCATCCTGCTGCTTGTGCCGCTTAGACGCCTCGTCCAGAAGCGCAATCTGGTCGTCGGACTGGGTGGCCTGGCCGCTGCCGGCGCCGCCGTCGGTTTTCTGACGGGACTGTTTCTGTCTACTGGCCCGCTGAGCATACCGGCCTTCCTTGCATTCGGACTGGTGAAAGGCGCCTTCCTGTCGACCGAAGCCGCGGCCTCGATCCTGGTGCAGGCTGCAAAGATCCTGACATTTCGCAAGATCGGGATATTGACCAACGAGCTGTTGTTCAGCGGTCTGATCATCGGCTCGTCGCTGATGGCGGGAACCTTCTTTGCCAAACGTTATGTGATCAGGCTTTCCGACCGAAGCTTCCGCATCATGATGGACATCATCACCCTCACATCCGGCCTCTGGCTGATGTTCGTCGGGCTGCACAACTGACCGGACCCGCCAGCTGCGACCTGAACGTCAGCGTGAGCGTCCGATGAAATCGGATGCCAGGGCGGCCACCATCGCAAGCGATATCGCGCCTGCGTCCGGATGACCGATGCTCTTTTCGGCAAGCGGTCTGGCGCGGCCAAGACGGGGCGTGAGCGCGGACGTCGCCTTGGCTGCATCCTGTGCCGCGCCAGCCGCCGTCTTCCACGCCTGAGCAAGCGGCTTGCCCGCCTGTGCCTCGCGAGACAGGGTTTCGACGAACGGCGCCAGGGCGTCGACAAGCGTTTTGTCGCCCAGCCGCGCACGTCCCAGATGAGTGACACCGTCGAGGGCAAGCCTTGCACCGTCGACAATCGCGCTGTCATCCGGCGCGTCGGCATCACTCAACGCATTGCTCCAGGACCTGAGCAGCAGACCCCAGATCGCACCCGATGTTCCGCCCGCCCGGTCCGCCCAGGCGTCGCCGCCGAGTGCCAAGGCCGTTTGCGCGCCAGCGCCGGCTTCGACCGCAGCAGAGATAGCCTTTGCTGCTGCATGCGAACCGCGCTGCATGCCCTGCCCGTGATCACCATCGCCCGCAACGGCATCGATCCTGCCCAGCTCGGCTTCTTGTTCTTTCAGCATTGCTGCGATGCCGGCAAACAAGTCGCAGATGCAGCGTGCCACTTTGCGTGACGATTCGGAGGCCAGCGGGATTGCGGGAGTGACATCCTCGTCGACGATGGCGTCTGTCCTCAGATCCGCAGGAATCGTACGCCCCATGCGGAAAGCGGGCGCGTCGCACGGCGCACTCCAATACCGTTCCAGTTCGTCGTTGAGCCAAGTCAGCGTCAGCGAGCAGCCCTGCATGTCAAGGCTGGTGACGAACTCTCCCGCCTGCGGCTCCACCAGATCAAGGCCTGCCGCTTTCAGTTCATTCTGCACCGCCGTCCACAGTACGAAAAGCTCTTCGTATTTGGTGGATCCGAGACCGTTGAGTACGGCAGCAACCCGGCTGCATCCAAACGGTCTTTCGGCTAACAGCTTGCCGGCCAGAACGCCGGCCAGATCGGTAGCGCTTGCAACGTCCTGCTCGCTGATACCCGGTTCACCGTGGATACCGAGGCCAAGCGCCATGCGGCCTTTGGGCACTGTGAAAAGCGGCTCCTTTGCACCCGGCAGCGTGCAACCCGCAAAGGCCACGCCAAAGGAGACAGTGCGTTTGTTGGCCAGCCTCGCAACCCGTTCCACCTCATCCAGCGACAAGCCCGCTTCGGCCGCCGCGCCTGCGATCTTGAAAACCACGAGATCGCCGGCGATGCCCCGGCGCATCGCATGCATCTCGGCCGGAGCACTGGCCACGTCATCGGTGACTGCGACAATGCGCACATCGATGCCCTCAGCGCGCAGGCGCTCGGTGGCCACGCCGAAATTCAGGACGTCGCCTGCATAATTGCCGAAGCCGAGAACGATGCCTCCGCCATTATGCGCGTGGCGGCAAACGCGGGCAATCGCAGCCGTCGACGGCGATGCGAACACATCGCCGGCAATAGCGGCATCCGCCATGCCGGGACCTACATACCCGGCGAAGGCCGGATAATGGCCGGAGCCGCCACCGACAACCACCGAAACCTTGCCTTTGGGCACCGTAGTCGCCCGAACGACGCCGTTGCTGACAAGGCGGACGTGGTTTGGATAGATCTGACAGAAACCGGCAAGTGCTGTGGAAGCAAAGTCCTCGGAAGCATCAAGGATGGTCGTCATAAAAAGATCCTCAGTTGCATGGCAATATGCGTCGGAGATAATCGCGATTTGCGGCACTGACAGAAAGCCCGTCACCGCCGTAGTGCTCGCAAAGGAAGGGGCTATCGAATCCGGATTGAAGCGCCAGCTTGATGGCGGTTCGGTAGTTGATCAATCCCGATTCGAGCGGCACCGGATGGGTGGCGATCAGTCCCGACCTCCTGTCCTCGATGCGCATGTAGTTCTTGACGTGCCAGTATTTCGCGTAGGGCGCCACTTTCGTCATCATTTGCAACCAGTGCTCGACGGGCCTGTGAAGGCGAATGAGGTTGCCGAGATCGGCATTGATGCCGACATTGTCGAGCCCGACGTCCTCAACGAAGCGGACCGAACTGTCCGCGGTGCCGAGATAAGTATCCTCGTACATCTCAAGAGACACGTCGAGCCCGACGTCCGCCGCATGGTGGCCAAGCTCGGCGATGCGAGCAACGGCCTTCCGCCATATAGCCGGATCATCCGGATTTTTGGCCCCCTGCTCGGTCCAGAACCATAGGGCGTTCTTCTGCTCGTCGGTCAGCGGCTCGAAGAGCCCGAAGGAGACGCTACCTGCCCCCATTTCGGCGGCGGCATCGATCACGCGATGGCTGTAGGCAAGATAATCATCGCCAAGGGATGCGTCGATGACGCTGCGCCTGGATGTCGAGATCGCCGGTATGGTCATGCCATGCGCCGTCGCGACATCTTGAAATTCACGCCGACGTTGCGGCGAAAGATCGGCAACTCTAAGCCAGCTATCGGTCGGATCGATCTCGGTAAAGCCGGCATCGGCGACTTCCCCGACAGTTTCGGCCCACTCGTCCACCGTCTGGTCCTGAACCGAGCGACCATCTGCCAGCCTGTTCGGATACTGGATCATCGCCGCGGCAATCGGCCAGGTATCGCGGGTCCATTTTCGGGTTACGCCAGTCATCATCATCTCCTCAGACTGCAAGGCCGCATCGCTCCGGTCGCGCCGGAGACAGCAGCATTAAGCTGCCTAGGCGGCCTTGCGTTGGCGAATCGCCATGCGTGCAGCAAGCAGTATTGCCTCGCGGCTGGCGCCTACATCGGCGATGCCCTTGCCGGCAATGTCATAGGCCGTTCCGTGCGCTGGCGTGCAAAGCGGGAAAGGCAATCCGCCCATCATCGTCACGCCCCTGTCGAATCCGATCAGCTTCATCGCGATCTGACCCTGATCGTGATACATGGTCAAAACGGCGTGAAAACCCTCCTTCAAGGCGCGAAGGAAGACGGTGTCGGCTGGGAATGGCCCTTCGACGGCCAGCCCACGCGCTTGAGCTGCAGCCACGGCAGGCTCGATGATGTCAATCTCTTCCAGGCCGAAGCTACCGCCGTCGCCGGCGTGTGGATTGAGACCTGCGACAGCCACCCGTGGTTGGTCGATACCGGCCCCCTCGAGGCAAGACAGGGTCAATTCCAGCTCGGCCATGATCCGGTCAACCGACAGATTGGCGGCTACGTCCTTGAGCGGAATATGGGAGCTGACCCTGGCGTTCCAGATCTTTTCCAGCACGTTGAACTCACGGACTTTGCCCCTGAACGACAGGACGTCCGAGACAAACCGGATCTCATCGTCATAATCGGGATAGGCATAGCGCATCGCCTTCTTGTTGAACGGCGTGAAGCAGACGGCGTCGACCCTGCCTTCTTGGGCAAGCTCGAGTGCGGTGCGGAAATTGCGCGTGGCAAAGGCGCCTCCTGCCAGCGTCGCCTCCCCGCGCGTCACCTCCTCGGGTGACAAGTGAGCAAGATCGACAAAGACGTGTCGGGAACCATTGGCAATATCCAAGCGATCAAGCGACGTCGCCGCCAGATCGAGCTCGACTCCGGCTTCGCGGGCGCCCTTATCAAGGATGCGGCGATCTCCGATCGCAATGATGTGGGCTGCCGCCTTGATGTCATCCAGAGCAAGAAGGCTCGCGGTCAGTTCGGGGCTTATGCCCGCAGGATCTCCCATCGCAAGCGCGATGATGGGCCGGGTATCTGCATCCGCGGTGATGTGCAATGTCTGTCCTCCGAACAAGATTGCGGTTGTGTATGCCATTCAACCTCGCAGATCAAGTGTTTTGTATTTTGTATACAAAATTTTAAATTGGTAAGTCACTTGGGATTGGTGTAGCCGTAACGGCGGACCATCAACCCGCCATCGCCATCGTAAGATCTGGTTTTCAGAAAATGAGTGAAATGCTGCCTGAAACGCCGACCTCGAATACCGGGCCTATCCTGCGCACGGCATTGCATGACACACTTGTCGGCAGGCTTCGTGATATGATCATCGAAGGAAACCTGGCCCCGGGGTCCAAGCTCCATGAAAGCCAGCTCGGAGAGCAGCTCGGCGTCTCCCGCACCCCGCTGCGAGAGGCGATCAAATATCTTGCAAGCGAAGGGCTTGTCGAGCTCGTTCCGAGCCGTGGGGCGATCGTTAAACGCTTCAGCAGCAAGGACGTGCACGATATGATCGTCGTGTTAAAGAGCCTCGAGGAACTCGGCGGACAGCTAGCATGCACCACGGCTACCGACCAGGAGATTGCCAAAGTGAGGCATCTTCACGACGAGATGCTACGCTGTTACGAGTCTGGAGACCGGCTTCGCTACTACAAATTGAACCAGGAAATTCATACGCAGATCTGTCAGATCGCCCACAATGCCGCCCTCAGCGACATGCAGGCGTTGTTGCAGTCGCGCCTGAAAAGAATACGCTTCATCGGTCATGAAGGCGCTGAAAAATGGGCAGCCGCAGTAGCCGAACATGAAGAGATGATCACGGCACTGGAAGCCCGCGACGGGAAAGTCTTGGCGGACGTCCTCGGTCGCCACCTCCTGAACGCCTGGGAGCGTGTCAAAGATTCCGTGTAACCCGTCCGGCACTCATTGCCGGCTTCGTTCGTTTATCGCCCCGCACATTAAACGGGTTCAAAATTAGAGACTTTGATGAAGACGAGCAGATTCAGCAAGCCATAAATCCTTGCAATCCTTCGCCGGGCAGAAGGCGGGGTCCCTGTGCCCGGGCGATGCCGGGAACATGCGAGCACAGCGTCCCTTCATAAATGGCGAGCCAAATACGGCGGCCGATGATCAGCCAGATGAAGACCCTGGAGGACGAGAACCCTCGGCTGAAGAAGATATATGCCGAGATGAGCATGGAGGCCGAGCTTCTGAAGGAGGCCTTGGGAAAAAATGACGCGGCCCAGTATCGTAAGTGACACCCACACGAGAGAGAGAGAAACGAGCTGCTTGGGATTGGAATCAGACCTCGCTGAAACTTTGCTGCAAGCCCCTAAATATCTTCAGGCAGCCATCAACGACTTTATCAAAGAGCACGATGAAGAGCCGAAGCCGTTCATCTGGAAAGCAGACTCTGACGACATTATTGCAACCATCGGACGTGGGCACCGAATGTTGGAACAAACCACTAGCGCGAGACGGATTGCTCTGGATCTTTGAAAAGCAGCTCGGCCGATTGACGGTCAAATCTGCGCCGCTTCGAAGCGGATAGACTGCGCGCCCTCCCAAAGCGTCTTGCGCCCGACTTCGTATAGTTTGTCGAGGCCGGAAGTGATCGTGATGAAATGGTTGCCGGCAAGTTGTCCGACCTTCGAGGAAAAAGCCACACCGCCATAGGCGATGAGGATTTCGGTTTCACTTATACCGCCGGGATAGAGGATAACATGGCCGGGCGCCGGATGGCTGGTATGGTTCTCGTAGTTAACGCCGAAATCGAAATCCCCAAGCGGTATCCACACGCCCTCGCCCGACCAGCGCACATGTACGATCTTTCCCTCAAATGGCATGCGTTCCAAAAACGCCTTTGATGTGTGGGGCGCTTTTTCAGTCTCCAAGACAGCGTCGAAAACATACGGGCTGGCGGTTATCGTTAATTTCATTGTCGTCAAATTTCCACAGAGGTAGCAATAGAATCTGTGTCAGACACTCGAGCGATCCTGCTCGTAAACTCGCGCGTACGCTGCACCTGAGGAGCGTCGAATATCTGCTCCGGCCGCCCGATTTCCTGGATCTCGCCATTCGCCATGAAGACGACCCGATCGGAAACCTCACGCACGAAATTCATTTCATGGGAGACAGTCAGGAGGGTGATGTTGTCGGAAGCGAGGAGCTTGATGGTGTCGAGCACCTCGCTCACCCGTTCCGGATCGAGCGCGGACGTGACTTCATCAAGCAGCAGGATTTCCAGCTTCAGGCAAAGCGCCCGCGCAAGTGCGACACGCTGTTGCTGGCCGCCCGAGAGCTCGTCTGGATAGGCGTTCAACTTGTCGCCAAGCCCCACCTTCTCAAGCAGACGCCGGGCGTCAGCCTCCACCTCACTCCTGTCGCGCTTCCGGATCTTCGCCGGAGCAACGGTGACGTTGCCGAGCACGGTCATATTGCCGAAGAGATTGTATTGCTGGAACACGATCGCGAGCTTTTCCCGCGCGACCTTGAGCGAACGGCGGTCAGCATAGTCAATCCTTTCGCCGTCGAGAATAATCTCGCCGCGCTCCGGCCTAAGGAGACCGGTGATCACCCGCAGCAGCGTGCTCTTTCCGGACCCCGATGGGCCGATCAGGCTCACGATCTCGCCACGCTCCACCGTCAGGTTGATGCCGTCAAGGACGGTGTGATTAGCGTAACTGGCCGTGAGACCGCGAATGTCGAGATGCGCCAAGATAGCTCTCCAGATGGGCCCCCAACCGGGCCAGGGGTAGGAAATCAGAAAGTAGAGAATGAGGACCGTCGCGAAGACGAGCAGAGCCGAAAAGCCCTTGGTATTGAGAATCTTGCCCGCCTGGGTGAGTTCGAGAACACCGATCTGGGAGGCAAGTGCCGTGTCCTTGATGAACAGGACGAAATAGCCGAACACCGGTGGCAGGATCAGTGGCCAGGCTTGCGGCCAGCGAACCAGCCAAAGAATCTGCCAGGGCGAGAAATTCATGACCTCGGCAGCCTCGAGCTGGCTCGGGCGCACGGCGGCAAGCCCGGCGCGGATGATCTCCGCCACGAAGGCCGTGGAAATAACCGAGGTGCTGATGAGCGTGACAACCAGCGGCGATAAATCGAAGCCAAGCACCTGCGCGCCGAAGAAGAACACCAGCAAAGTCACCAGGAAGGGCACGCGCCGAAACACTTCGACATAAACTAAGGCGACGACCTTGAAGGGCAGGAGAAGCCGAGAGCGCGACAGGCGGGCCAGGGACAGGACCGTTCCGAATACGATCCCTAAGAGGCAGCCGACGGCCGAGAGGAGGAGCGCGCCACCACCTTCATCGACCGCGCGATGCTTGCCGAAAAGGGTGGGCCGTTGCAAAGGGAACGCTGGAGCGGTGGTATCGACAGTGTTGGTTCGACGACGCTCGCCAATGCGCTGTCCCAGACGGTTTACGGCTGCGCAATCGCGTGCTGCGGCCCCTCGCCGGCGGTGCTGATCTTCCGGCCACTGTGCTGCCGCATATCCTGCGTGCCGTAACCTTGATTGGCATCGATTCCGTGATCGCCACCCGCCAACAGCGGCTTTCCGCATGGGCGCGGCTTACCCGCGATATGGACAAGGGCAAGCTCGACAGCATGACGACTGTTGAGCCTATGTCCAGGCTGCCACAACTCGCTGAAGACATTGTCGCGGGCAAAATTCGCGGCCGGGCCGTCATCGATGTGAATGGTTAAGCTGGAGAAGATCGCGAAACAACGTTAAAGTGGCAGGAACGAGAACTGTCGAAAATCATGCGGTCGTGACCTGAACCCTTCAATCTTTGGCGGCGTGATCAAGACATCACGCTCCATGGTCGCCAGAAGCGGAAAAATGATTGCTCCAGCGGCAGCGCTAGGCCGGCCGCAACCAGCGGGGCGCCGCCTTGCTATGTACCCCACTACATGCAGCCGCAACGCATGCGGCCATGCCACCGAAATAGAAGCGTCGACCGGTTATCCCTGGCCCGTAATGAGCATATTTGCCCGAGTTCGTCAGTATGGTTTTCGCAAGGGTAGGAATAATCGGATCAGTGATCATGCACCAGCATGTGTCCGTCACGAACTGCACCCCGAAATGTTCGAGGGCTGGTATCAGCCCGGCTTCGTTGGCCTTGTCGTATGTTGCGCGGCCGCAGGTAACGACCACTGCCGCATCCACATGCTTCTTTCGCCCGGTACACATGGACGCGAGCTTCTCGATTTCGCTGAGCGAGAAATGCGGATTGCCGAGCGAGACGAGATCGACGCGCTCCTCGTCGGCGCTGTTGAGTTCCTCCCAACTCGACGCAAGTTCCTCGAGCCGAAGATCGATCGAAGGAATGCTGATGCCTGCGGGGGCAACGGCATCCAGCGTCTTTGCCTCAGGCGTCACCCCCACGATGTGAAACATCGGCGCACTGGAAACGGTCGCAAAGGCCGCACCGAAAGCCTTGAGATCATCATTGGTTGGATCGGCCTGATCGAGGCCGGTGACAACAGGGATAAGGTTCGATGCCAGAGTGCCGATGTGATAACCGAGCAGCGGATAGAAGGAATCGTCGATGCCCTCGATATTGCCGACGCTGACGACCAGCCCGGCTTTTCGATTGATGTCGATGTGTGGACCTGCCAGCGGCGCGCGGCCGGTGAGTGCGATGCAAATGTCGAGAAAGTCCGGATATTTCATTGTCCGCGCGCCAAGAACGCTGTTGGCGTAGACGACGGCATTCGATTCTGCCCAGGCCACCTGCTCGCCGATCCTGGGAGCCGTCTCGAGCAGATAGGGCGCGCAGGTGAAGGTCGGCCGCGCGCCCATCTCGACATAAACGTCACCCAGCTTGCTGGCCGGTTCGCCCAGAACGGGATCAATACCTTGCGAGCGCCAGCGTCGATGATCGACCGAAATCGAGTTGAGTGTCGTCGGTACCACGACGCGCCCGCCGAGATCACGCAACCTTTCGGCAAACGAAAGCGAGCCGGGTCCGGTGTAGATGCAGCCGTCGACGTGGACCTGTGAGACATCCATCAGTTGAGCGGCCCCCTGCAGCTTCGCCATTCTGAGAATTATGCGGATCGCCGATTGCGCAGCCTTCCCGTGATCACCTGCCAGATAAGCTCTATCCAGCTCCGACAATTCGACGTCACCGAAAAGATGGCCAGAGTGCTGGCTGTGCGCCGGAATGGCGTCCGTTGCTAACCCGTCGGCCGAACAGAAGACCACGTTTCCGTCGATTTCGACAAAGGCCGAACGCACCACTTTGCGAAAATTCTCGGGCGTGAGCGTCACAACGGGAATGGATTGACCGAATACCTCCTCGGCGATGACGACACCGAGTGTGAGGATATCCTCCTCTCGCTCGAACAGCATCGCTTTAGGACCTTTGCCATTCAGCAAAAGCTCCAACATCACGCCACTTCCAGAGCAGGATCCCCTACCCCCGGGGATCGCGAGGATATGGTCTTTGAGAGAGCGGCCACTCAAGGGGTGATGCCGATCGATCACCTCGCCGGTCCAGGGATCGACCCCACCCCAGAAACTTAGTTCAAGATCGCTTGCAACAACATCGCCCGAAGCCTTGCCGCGCACGTACGGGGTACCAGAGAAAATCCATCCGTCAAGAAGGTTGACCATCTGTGAGCCTTTGAAGGTGGGTGACTGTGCAAGCAAGCACATCCAGATAGAGGCCGGTATCCAGGAACAGAGGCCCTCCGATTGCCGGTCCCTTAGCAACCCATGGAAGATCTTCGTCGGGCCCACGCTCGATCGTCGCGACGTGCCTCTGGGGCTTTAGTGACCGGAGGGTTTCAGAGAGATCTAATCCCAAGATCGATATCCGTCGGGATGCGGCCCTTGCGGCCCACCAGACGCGGACCAAAGTCGTCTTCGAGAGCCAGCCGTGAAAGCGCCAATTCCAGCAGCTCGGTGTCGGAGGTAACACGGGCACGCTTCTTGGCTGCCTCGATCAACTCCGACGGCACACGCCCCGACAAGCGGGTATTCTTCGCCGTGCCAAGGAGACCGACGGCCTTCGCTTGCTCGAGTACGAGCTTATTGCGGGCCAACGCGACTTTCGCTTCGCTTTCCGGAGCAGTGGGTGGTTGGGTACCCATAAGATTCTCCTGTGTTGAACGGAATATAGATTTCGTTGAACGGGAAGGCAAAGTTCAATAGCGGTAGGCAGGTTGCGATCCAGGCGTTCGCGGCAAACCATCATGGGAATGACGACGGGGACATTGGGAGATTCTCTGGGGCCGTCGGCTCGGCGGCGCAGAGTTCAACCTTGTTGATGCAGAAAGCGATCTGTAATCTCAAGTGACGGAACTGTATCTGGCGGCGAAGGGAAGCTCGCGTTCAGAATCGCGGCGGCGAGCTTGCAAGCTTGATCAAACGGCCCGCGCACGTCACCGCGGCTAGGCAAATCGCGCCGGTCCCCAAGATCACCTTCTCCGACGCATTTCCTCAGAAACAAGTTTCGATCTCAGGCCCTGTGAGATAGACATCACAGGTCCATACGCGCGTGCTTCGACGCGTCAATCCCCGGAGTTGCATCATGAAAATCGCGCCGCAGCAGCGGATCTATGTCTGCTTCTTTCTCTTCGCTGTGTCGCTCGGGGCGCTGCTGTCGAGGATGCCGGATTTGCAGGTTGCGCTTGGCGTCAATAAGTCCGAGCTTGGTTTAACGTTGATAGGGGCTGCGATCGGCGCCTTGATTTCGTTGACTTTCTCTTCGCCCCTGATCGCCCGGCTCGGCGCGCGTACGACGGCATTCATTACTGTTCTCGGCACGTCTGCGCTGCTATCGCTGGTGCCGTGGATCGGCGCGGCGCCGGTCGTGTTCTGTGTGCTCTTCGTCGAGGGGCTGCTCGCCGGGGCGCTGGAGATCAATCTCAATGTTGAGATTGATCGCATCGAAGCGCAGCTAGGACGCGGCGTGATGAACAGGGCGCATGGTTTCTGGAGCCTCGGCTTCTTCGTCACAGCGCTTGTCTCCTCAGTCGTCCGCCAAGCCGGCATTTCGATGGAACTCCATCTCGCCGTGACGTTTGTCACGGTTCTTGTCATCGGCATCTGGGCGATTTCCGGCATGCGGAATGCGCCGGCGCGGATCGCGTTACATGAAGGCAAGGCGCCGCTGGTAGCGCTTCCCACCTGGGGCCTAATGCCGCTCTGCGTGATCGGCATCGCGGCCTTTCTCGTCGAAGGTGCCGGGATCGACTGGTCGGCGATCTATATGCGCGATGTGTTTTCGGTCGAGCCCTTCATTGGCGGACTGGGATTGACGCTTTTTACCTTCTGCATGGCGCTGGCGCGCCTGTTCGTCGATCCGTTGGTCGATCGGTTTGGCGCGCGGGCCGTCGCCACGATGTTGCTTGTTCTTTCGGCGATCGGCATCTGCGCCGTGTCGGGGGCGCCGCATCCCTATGTCGCGCTGGCGGGTTTTGCCTTGATGGGCGCCGGCTGCAGCGCGGTCTACCCTCTCGCCGTTTCGGCGTCGGCCCAACGCACAGATCGCGCGGCGTATCTCAACGTCGCCGCCCTCGGCCAGATGAGCTTTGTCGTCTTCTTCCTGGCGCCGCCGCTGCTCGGTTTCATTGCCGAACATGCCGGCATCCGGACATCCTATCTCGTCTGCCTTCCGCTGATCATTTACGCGCTCTTTTCGGCCAAGGCGCTTGCTACGCGCCGGGCTGCCGGCGGCGGTAGCGCTGCGACTGCTCGGAGCGTCAACGGGTAATGGATTGTGCTGCCGGTTTTTGGGCGCGCGATTGGTTCAGCGCCACGGCATCGACCGCCTGCCGGATGTCGATGGCGATAAGCCGGTGAAGAAGAAGTTCAAGAGCTACCCGATCGACCGAGGGTGTCGAGTGCTGCCGCTCGACGATTGAGGCTTACCGAAGCGGCGGTTCGTGCGTCAGGACCATGTCGATCGGCTTTCGGGCCGATACCGGCACGCGAAAATCCTCGCGCATCTCACCGAAACCGATCAGCGTGATGATGATTTCGTTGTCGGGGATGCCGACGCAGGTCCGCATCTTGATATCCTGCTCGCGCGCAGCGCTCCAGTTCAGCATGCAGGCGCCCAGCCCCTCCGCGTGGAGGCCGAGCGCCAGCGTCATGGCGAACATGCCGCCGTCCACCCATCCCTGGTTTCGTTCGCCGACCGTATTCCAGTGCGACAGGTCGACTGTCACGACGAATACGCCGCCGAGCTGGTCGCCGAAGCCGCGATTGCCATCATGGTGGGCGAGAACGCGGGCGATCGACGGCTTCTCGGTGAAGGCGTAGACGCGGCATGTCTGTCGGTTGCAGCTCGAAGGCGATTGCTGGGCCGCACGGATGGCTCTTTCGATCTTCTCGAAAGCGACTGTCCTGTTGCCGTCATACTGGCGCACGCTATGGCGTGCCTCCATGAAGGAGACGAAATCCATCCGCGCATGCCTGACGATCTCGGCTGCACTGACCGCCTCGCTGCCGCCGGGCCGGATATTGTGCCCGGCGCCGGCGACGACGAGCAGATCGTCCAGCAGTGCCTGTGCCTCGCTGACATCGCCCTGCTCCGCATTGAAGGCGACATAGGCCGAGAGCACGGAAAGGCCGATATCGGCCGAAGCGTCGCGGCCGTGCTGCTCGATATAGCCGCGCGTCTCTGCCGCCAGCAGCCGCACCTTGTCCATGCCGAAGCCATTGCGCGGATTGGAAAGCGACATGCCGTATTCCAGCATATGCGCCAGGAGATGGATATGTGCCCGCCGGTTTTCGCGCGACTGTGCGCCATCGATGAAGGAGGCGCGGCGGAAACGGCGATAGTCATAGGCGAAATTCGCAAACAGGCGCCACGCCGTTCTGGCGCGGTTCTGGAAGGATGATGCGGAAGGCGCGGCTTTGGCCGAAGGCATGGCACGATTCCCCCGTGATGAGCAGGCGGTCTTGAACCTGCTGTCGTCGATGCAGGGTTATTCGTCTGCTCGGCCTCGTCAAACCCCCTGCCTGCAGCGGATTTTCATGCCGGGATGCGATGCCTCTGGAATCAGCCTATCGACAAGCATTTGTTTTAAAATTGCTTTTTCTAGAGCACCCTATCCATTCGGATAGGTTCGCTGCCATCCGTGCTGGCGGATGACCCATCCGAATCACTTCCGCACCTACTCATTTCCGAACTTCCAAGCCGGGGCGGACTGCGGCACCGTAAGCCCATGAATTGCCCAGAGCGAATTGCGCATCAAGGAGGCCGGCCGTGCAGGATAGCGTCGTAGAAATTCGCGTGGTGTCACCGATCGTCACCAAAGGATTTCGCAAAGTCGCCGATCTCCGGGCGTTGGAATATCCGGGCATCAAGGTCAGCCACGCGCAGATTACGGCCGGGCCGGGATCGATCGAGAGCGAGTTCGAGGCTGCCCTCTCGGTGCCGGGAACGATTGCCGAGGCGATCAAGGCGCAGAATGAAGGCGTCCATGCCGTCATCATCGACTGCATGGGCGATCCGGGTCTCAGGCCGTCGCGGGAAGCCGTGACGATCCCGGTGCTCGGCCCCTGCGAGACCGGCATGCACCTTGCGGCGATGCTCGGCCACCGGTTTTCCGTCCTCACCGTCATGCGCCGGCTGCGGGCATCTTTTGAAAACACGGCGGCCGTCGCCGGCCTTTCGACCAAGCTCGCCTCGGTGCGCAGCGTCGATATTCCCGTTCTGGAATTGGAGGAAGATCTCGACCGGACGAAGGCGATGCTGATCAAGGAAGGCATCCGGGCCGTCGAGGAAGATGGCGCCGAGGCGCTCGTCTTCGGCTGCACCGGCCTGATGGGCTGCGCCTTCGCTCTGCGCGAGGGGCTTTTGGCGCATGGCATCGACGTGCCTGTCATCGACCCTATCCCTGCCGCCGTTTCCGTTGCCGCAGCGTTGGTGCGTTCGAACCTTTCCCACAGCAAGCTGACCTTCCCGCAGCCGCCCGAAAAACAGTTGCTCGGTTACGACTATATTCATCTGCCCATGCCGCTTGCGGCCGAATGAGAGAACGCTGGACGTTCCATTGAGAGGACAGAGATGGCGATTGCGCAAGCTGACACCATGACACAAACGGAAAAGCGGAAAGGATCGACTGCCGCCCTTCAGGATTTCCGCCTGTGGTGGCTGGTCATCCCGGCGTTCCTCGTCTTCCTTGTCTTCTTCGTGATCCCGACGGCGTCACTGTTCGGGCTCGCCTTCAACAAGTCCGTCGCCGGCGTCATCGCCCTCAACAGCCAGATCACCTTCGACAATTTCGTCCGCATCTTCACACGGGCGAGCTATTATGAATCGATCCTGCGCTCGATCTGGATTTCAGCCATCGTCGGCGCCGCCTGCCTGTTCTTCGGCTATCCCCTCGCCTACGTCATCGCGAAAACCGTGAAGCCGAGCCGCGCCACGCTTTTGATGATCCTCGTGCTCTCCTCCATGCAGCTCGACATGGTGATCCGCATGTACGGGCTGATGGTGCTGCTCGGCGATAACGGCCTCATCAATGGATTTCTCTTGAGGGTCGGGGCGATCACGACGCCGCTGCCGCTGATGTACAACGTCTTCGGCGTCATCGTCGGGCTGGTGCAGATCACCCTACCCTTCATGGTGCTATCGCTGATCGGCATCATAAAGGCCATCCATCCCTCGCTGGAGGAGGCGGCGCGCAGCCTCGGCGCCTCGCGCTGGCACGCCTTCGTCACCATCGTGCTGCCGCTCTCGATGCCCGGAATTCTGGCCGGCACGCTTCTGGTCTTCGCGCTTTCGATCAGCTCCTATGTCGTCCCCGCCCTGATGGGCGGCTGGAAGGTGATGGTGCTGCCCATCCATATCTATCAGCAGATCGCCGAGGTCGGGCGCTGGCAGTTCGGCGCCGCCATCGCCGTCGTGCTCTTCGTGACGAGCATCGCAGCTGTTGCGGTCTATCACCAGGCGGCGGTCAGAACCTCGGGAGGGCGCACCTGATGCGCCAAGAATCCGCCATCCCCTTTGCCTTCAAGGCCATCTCGCTGCTGTCGCTGGCGATCCTGCTGGTGCCGGTCTTCATCGTGGTGCTTGCCGGCCTGAATTCTGGCGACTACCTGACCTTTCCGCCGGAGGGCCTGTCGCTGCGCTGGATACAGGCCTTCTTGACCTCGCCGGTATTCCTCTCGGCCTATGGCGTCAGCTTCATGATTGCGTTGGTCTCGACGCTGATCTCAACCGTGATCGGCACGATGGCGGCGATCTATCTGACACGCTCGCAGAGCCGTACCTCCAGCATCTTGCGCGGCTTCTTCATGCTGCCGATCGTGCTGCCCGGCGTGGTACTCGGCCTTGCCCTCTATGTCTTCTACGTGACCACGGGCATCGGCCTTGCCCGCACCATGCCGGGGCTGATCATCGGCCACGTGATCGTCACCTGCCCCTTCGTCATCGCGACGGTGACCGCGGCGCTGGTCGGCTTCGACCGCTCGCTGGAGGAGGCCGCCCGCAGCCTTGGCGCCTCGCCCTTCACCGCCTTCCGGCTGGTAACGCTGAAGATCATCGGGCCGGCAATTTCGGCGGGCACGATCTTCGCCTTCATCGTCTCGTTCGGCCAGTTCGAAGTCACGCTGTTCCTGTCGACGCCGAACCTGCAGACGCTGCCGATCGCGATGTATGTTTCCATGCGCTACCAGTTCGAGCCGACGGCCGCCGCCGCGGGCATCTTCGCCATCGCGCTCGTCATTCTCTCCACCGTGCTGACTTCCAGACTCGTCAACCTGAAACGCACCTTCGGGGGATGAATACCGCCACGCCTACACATCAACGATAGAGCAAAAAGGGGAACTTCATGACTGAGAAAACGACTGGGCATACCCGCCGCACGATCCTGAAGATGGGCGTCGCTGCCACCACGCTGCCTCTGTTCAATATCAATCACGCCTGGTCGCAGGATGTCGCCTTCGACGGCAAGGTCTTCGATGCCGGCGGCGCTGTGCTGCGCGTCGGCGAATGGGGTGGCCCCTGGGGTGAGCTGGTCAACAAATATCTGCTGACCGACTTCCAGAAGGAGTTCAACTGCAAGATCGAGTATGACTCGACCTGGCCCTGGTTCCCGAAATTCGTCGCCGGCGGCTCCGAGAAGCCGCCGCTCGACATCACCAACTGGAACCTGCCGGAGATGTTCAAGACGGCAAAAGCCGGCGATTTCTTCCTGAAGCTCGACGAACTGCTGCCGAACGTGCCGAACGCCAAGAACCTCTGGCCCTTCGCCACCGCCAACGGCGTCGGCGTCACCTGGGCCTTCAACCAGTATGGTTATGCCTACCGCACCGATCTGGTTTCGCCGCCGCCCTCGTCGTTCAAGGATCTCTGGAAGCCTGAATTCGCCGGCAAGCGCGGCACCTACATCACGTCAAACACACTGCAGATGGACTTCTTCCTCGTCGCCTGCGGTATCTTCGGCAAGGATCAGTACGATCTCGATGCCGGCTACGAGGCGATGAAGGCGCTGATGCCCGCCAAGATCTCCGATTTCACCGGCAACATGCAGACGCTGATGGACCGCGGCGAAGTAATAGTCGCCGTGCTCGACGATGCCGAGCCGATGCAGGCCCGCGACAAGGGCGCGCCCTTCGCCTTCTGGTACTGGACCGAACAGCAGCCGATCCTGACGCAGACCTATACGATCAGCCGCTACGCCGAACCGATGCAGAAGAAGCTCGCCTTCGCTCTTCTCGACCGCGCCCTCGATCCGACCTTTATCGGCAATATGGGCAAGGAATTCTACCTGCGCCCGACGGTCAGCAACGCGGTCCTGCCCGAAAACCTCGCCAAGGCCGGCGTCGTCAACAGCGCCGACGCCATCAAGGGCTTCTGGGTGCCGGACTGGAATTCCTACCTCGAAAACGAAGACGACATCGTCGAAACGGTCAACGGCATCTTCGCCAGCTGATGCCGCAGCAGCGGGCGGTTTCCTCGCCGCCCGCTATTCATCTTGATAACAGGAGAGCCTTCGCCGCATGTCCGATATCCATCTGAAAAAGCTCGCCAAATCCTACGGCGACAGCGTCGCGGTCGCCGGCATCGACCTGCACATCGCCGAAGGAGAGTTCTTTTCTCTTCTCGGCCCATCCGGATGCGGAAAATCGACGACGCTCCGGATGATCGCTGGTTTCGTGCCGCCGAGCGGCGGCGAGATTCTCATCGGCCGCGACGACGTGACGAGATTGCCGCCGGAGAAGCGCGACATCGGCATCGTCTTCCAGAACTACGCGATCTTCCCCCACATGAACGTTGCCGACAACATCGCCTTCGGCCTGAAGCTTCGGAAGCTGCCGAAGGAGGAGATCCGCAAGCGCGTCACCGCCGCGCTGCGCCAGGTCGGGCTTTCGGGATATGAGGAGCGTTTCCAGCGTCAGCTGTCGGGTGGCGAGCAGCAGCGTGTCGCTCTTGCCCGCGTGCTGGTGACGGAGCCCCGCATCCTCCTTCTCGACGAGCCGCTGTCGGCGCTCGACAAAAGCCTCAGGGAGGAAATGAAATACTGGATCAAGGATCTGCAGAAGAAGCTCGGTATCACCACCGTCTATGTGACCCACGACCAGGACGAGGCCTTGACGATGTCCGACCGCATCGGCGTCATGCAGAAGGCGCACATCGTCCAGGTCGGGACGCCCGAGGAAATCTACGAACGGCCGAAGACGCTGTTCGTCACCACCTTTATTGGTCATTCGAACGTGATCGACGTGACGGTCGGCGCCAATGACGGGCAAGGCATGACCGTGCTGCTGGAAGGAACCGTGTTGCCGACGCGGGGTCCCGAGGGGCTTACCGCCGGGCAGGCGGCAAAATTGGTGGTGCGTCCCGAGAACGTGATCATCGGTCCCGACACCTCATCCGGCATCAGCCTTTCTGCAACGGTTCTCAGCGAGACCTACCAGGGCGCGCTGGTGCGCTATCGGCTGGCGGTCGGCTCGCAGGAGATCGTCGCCGAGCGCCAGAACCAGTCCCGCACCGAACGATTTTTCCCAGGCGCCGCAGTCACGGTCGGGTGGGATCCCGACCGATCCGAGGCGCTCGTCGCCTGAAGCAACACGGAAACAGCGATCATCGCCAGCACCGGAGCTTTCCGCTCCGGCGCCACGGCCAGGCACATTCTCACGGAGGTCATGATGCGTATTGGAATAGATGTGGGCGGCACGAATACCGATGCTGCCCTGATGGACGGCCCGCTGGTGCTCGGGGCATGCAAGAGCCCGACCACCAGCGATGTCGGCTCGGGCATTGTCGCCGTGTTGAAGCAGGTGCTGTCGATGACCGGCGTTTCGGTCTCGGAAATCCAGGCGGTGATGATCGGCACGACGCATTTCACCAATGCCGTCGTCGAGCGCAAGCGGCTGCTCGAAGTCGCGGCCATCCGGCTCGGCCTGCCGGCGACCAAGGCGCTGCCGCCGATGACCGACTGGCCGAAGGATCTGGCCGATACGCTCGGCCGCCACACTTTCATGGTGCGCGGCGGCAACGAATTCGACGGCCGCAAGATCGCGCCGCTCGATGAGCCCGAAATCCTGCGCATCGCGGGTGAAATCCGCAGCCGCGGCCTCACGGCGGCCTCGATCACTTCGGTGTTCTCGCCGGTCACACCCGACATGGAACTGCGGGCAGCCGAGATTCTCGGAAACGAGATCCCCGGCCTGTCGATATCGCTCAGCCACGAAGTCGGCCGGGTCGGTTTCCTCGAACGCGAAAACGCCTCGGTGATGAATGCATCGCTCGCCGACCTGTCGCGCAAAGTCGTCAGCTCCTTCCGCAACGCGCTGAAGGAGTTGGCGATCCATGCGCCCTTCTATATCAGCCAGAACGACGGCACACTGATGGTGCCTGATTACGTCGAGCGTTATCCGGTGCTGACATTCGCCTCCGGCCCGACCAATTCCATGCGTGGCGCGGCGATGCTTGCCGGCGAAAGGGAGGCGATGGTCGTCGATATCGGCGGGACCACGTCGGATGTCGGCATGCTGATGCAGGGCTTCCCGCGCGAGTCTGCCGTCGCCGTCGATATTGGCGGGGTCAGAACCAATTTCCGCATGCCCGACGTGCTCGCGATCGGTCTCGGCGGCGGCTCGATTGTGCGCGACGACGGCGCCCGCATTGGCCCGGATTCGGTCGGCTACGAAATTACCTCCCGCGCCCTGATCTTCGGCGGCGATACCCTGACCACGACAGACATCATCGTCGCGGCCGGCCTCGAGGATATCGGCGACCGTTCACGTGTCGCTCATATCCCGGCAAGGACGATCGAGACGGCGCTCGACACCATCCACCGCATGGCCGACGAGGCCGTGGACCGGATGAAGACGAGCGCCGAGCCCCTGCCCGTCATCCTGGTCGGCGGTGGCTCGATCCTGATCTCGCGCGACCTGCCCTCCGCATCGCGCGTCATCCGCCCTGAGAACGCTTCCGTCGCCAATGCGATTGGCGCTGCGATCGCGCAGGTCGGCGGCGAGGTCGACCGCATCTTCTCGCTTGAGGGCACCTCCCGTGACATCGTGCTCGGCGGCGCCAAGAAGGAAGCCGAAGAGCGCGCGGTCAAGGCGGGTGCAGAGGCCGGAACGGTCAAGATCATGGATATCGAGGAAGTGCCGCTCGCCTATCTGCCGGGCAGTGCGACGCGCATCCGCGTCAAAGCCATCGGCGATCTCGTGATCGGATGAGGACCCTATGAAACTCAACAGTCAACAACTCTGCGACCTCGCCGTCGGCGCGGCATTTCTCGGGACCGGCGGCGGCGGCGATCCCTATGTCGGCCGGCTGATGGTGCAGCAATGCCTCGACGAAGGGCTTGAGGTGAAGATCATCGACCCCAAGGAACTGGCCGACGACATGCTGGTCATTCCGACCGCCATGATGGGCGCGCCGACCGTGCTGGTCGAGAAGATCCCGAGCGGCGAGGAGGCGATGTTCTCGTTGCAGCGGCTCGAACGCCATCTCGGCCGCAAGGCGCAGGCGACCATGCCGATCGAGATCGGCGGCATCAACTCGACGATCCCGCTCGTCGTCGGCGCCCGCCTCGGCCTGCCGATCGTCGACGGTGATGGCATGGGACGCGCCTTCCCCTTTCTCGAAATGGAAACCTTCGGCGTCTACGGCGTGTCCGGCAGTCCGATGGCCGTCAGCGACGAATATGGCGATTGCGCCATCATCGAAGCGGTCGACAACCGCCAGATGGAATGGCTTTCGCGCGCCGTCGCCACCCGCATGGGCGGCTGCGCCTATATCGCCGAATATGCGATGTCGGGCGCCGACGTCAAACGCACCGCCATCCCGAACACGCTGAGCCTTGCCATCCGCATCGGCGAAGTCCTGCGCAACGCCAAAAGCTCGCACGAGAATCCGATCGAGGCGCTGCTCGGCTTTCTGCCTTCGACGCTCTATCGCTACGGGCGCATCATCTTCGGCGGCAAGATCACCGATGTCATGCGCGAGACCAAGGCCGGATTTTCGATCGGCCGCGTTACGATCGGGGGGCTGCCGCCCTTCGGCTCGACGATGGAGATCGAGATCCAGAACGAGAACCTGATCGCCCGCGTCGACGGCAAGGTGAAGGCGATCGTGCCCGATCTCATCTGCATCATGAACACGGAAACGGCCGAACCCATCACCAGCGAAAACCTCCGCTACGGACAGCGCGTCACCGTGCTTGCCGTCTCCGTTCCCGAAATCATGCGGACACCGGAGGCGCTCGATGTCTTCGGCCCTGCCTGCTTCGGGCTGAAGGAACCCTTCATTTCCATCGAAGAGATCGGCTGAACATATGGCAATCATCACCAACGAGGATATCGACGATCTGGCGGTCGGCGCGGCCCTTCTCGGCACCGGCGGCGGCGGCGATCCCTATATCGGCAAACTCATGGCAAAGGCGGCGATCGAACGTCACGGTCCTGTCGATCTTCTGCCGCTGGACGACGTACCTGACGGCATAGAGGTCGCCGCCTGCGGCGCGATGGGGGCGCCAACGATCCTGATCGAGAAGATGCCCAGTGGCGAAGAGATCGGGCTTGCACTCAGAGCCTACGAGAAACGTGTCGGCAAGGCGATGGGGGCAATCATCCCCTTCGAGGCTGGCGGCATCAACTCGATGGTGCCGATCATGCTGGCGGCGGAATGCCGGCTCCCGGTCATCGACGCGGACGGCATGGGCCGCGCCTTTCCGCAGCTCGAAATGGAGACCTTTAACGTCTACGGCGTGCCCGCCGCACCCGTGACCGTCGCCGACGAGCAGGGCAACGTCGTCATCATCGAGACGGAAAGTGCGGCCAAGGCGGAATGGCTCGCTCGCGGCGTGACGATCCGCATGGGCGGCCAGTCCTATATCGTCAATTACGGCATGGACGGCCGCACGACCCGTCGCGTATCCGTTCCCGGAACGATGTCGCTTGCCATCGGCATCGGGCGCACCATCCGGCTGGCGCTTGCTGCGCATCGCGATCCGCTCGCCGACCTGATCGAATTCTTCTCCGGAACGCATTACGAGACCGCACGCCTTCTGGCCTCGGGAAAGGTTGTCGACGTCTCGCGGCGCGAGCAGAACGGCTGGTCGGTCGGCGTCGTGACGATCGAACCTTTCGACACAAGCCGCAGGCCGGTGCGCATCCAGATCCAGAACGAGAATCTGGTGGCCGAGGAAGACGGCAGGGTGCTGGCGATCGTGCCGGATCTCATCTGCATCCTCGAAGCCGATACTGCCGAACCGATAACCACCGAACGCCTGCGTTATGGCCAGCGGGTCAACGTGCTTGGCGTCAAAGTGCCGCCGATCATGCGCACACCGGAGGCATTGGACGTCTTCGGCCCTGCCGCCTTCGGCCTGACGCAGAACTATGCACCGCTCGAGGCCGGTTAGATCTGGGCTGGCACGGGATATGCTTCTTAAAGCTCGCTAGTCAGGATGGTCGAATGAGCGAGGCGTTTTTGGATGCATCACAGTCGTTCCGAAGGCAAAACTGCAACCCGCCCCGGCGGCGGTGAACTGAAGACGCTAGGTTCCCGTTTTCGCCCGCCGCGCATGCTGTTCACGGCCATCGACCGTCCCTTTCCCCTTTCGAAGATCCGCGACGGTCTGGCGCGCCAGATCGTCGTCGTCCATGCACCGTCCGGCTTCGGCAAGACGGCGCTGCTCAAGGCGGGATATGAGGCAGTCACTTCCGGCTCCGATTATTTTCAGTCGCTGTTCGATGGCGGTGTCGGTCATTGCGGCTGGATCACGCTGGACCCCGCGCATACCCGGCCTGCCGAACTGCTAGCCGATCTTTGCCTGGCGCTCGGCATCCGCGCCCCACAGCCTCCCGCCTCCCTGCGGGAGCTGTTCGACATCGTCGCCGATCGGGAAAGTGGCGCAATCTTGTTTATCGACGAGCTCGATATCGCTTCCTCACCCGACGTGCAGGCTTTCCTCGATGGATTTTTCTTAGGTGCCCCCGACAATCTGAGGATCGTCTGCGCATCGCAGCAGAAACTGCCGCTGCCGCTCGCCCGCCTCAGGGTGCGCGGCCTTGTCACGGAGATCAACGCCGTCGATCTCGCCTTCAGCCGCAACGAGATCCGCAGCCTGTTTCCACGCAACATCAACACCGGCGACGTTGCAAACTTCGTACGCGCCACCCGTGGATGGCCGGCCTTGACGCAGATCGCGCTCGGCGTGATGGAGAGCGGTGGTGCAGACGAGCGCGACAGGCTGCTGGCTGGTGAACACCCCGATCTTTTCCGCCATATCGACGAAGCCATCCTGCGTCTGCTGTCGCCGGCGCTTCGCCGAATGCTATGCGTCACCTCGATCCTGGAGGAATTCCCGCTGGAGCTGGCAAGCCATCTTTCCGGCACCGATCTGCAGGCAGATGACCTTCGGCTGCTCGAGGATATGAGCCCGCTGATCGAAAAGAGCCAGACCGGTGCGGCTTGGTACAGGCTTCATCCGATCGTGCGGAAGTGCCTGACGATCGAGCTTGCCGGTGATCCCCAGACCGACGAGGCAACACTTCACTCCATCGCGGCGATCTGGTTTGCCGAGCGCGGGTTCCTGGAAAGGGCCGTTTCACACGCGGCGCGCGCCGGCAACTTTTCGCTCGCTGCACAGACGATCCGGCAGGCCGGCGGCGTCAATCTCTTCATCCGCGCTGGCCACACAGTGCTCGAACATCTGATCGACGACCTGCCCGCCGGCGTCATCCACGAATCTCCGAGCCTGTCGCTGTGTTACGTGCTGGTGCTCGCGAAGAAGGGGCACATCAAGGCGGCGCGCGAGCGGATGGAAGCAATCAAGCAAGGCCGGGCCTTGCATGGCGACGAGTTCCTGACGATCGAGGCATCGACGCTCGATCACATCGACGGGCTGGTCGATATCTATGAGGATCTTCATCTCGACGATGCGCAGATCCTGCATCTCGAACGAATGGCGTCAGGTTTCTCGCCGCAATCGACCTGGGAGCTCGGCTGGATCTACAACCATCTGTGCATCGCCTATACCAGGCGCGGCAATCTAGACCTCGCCCGGCTGAGTGCCTTGAAGGCATTGGCCTATTACCGCGAGGAAAAGACGGCCTATGCCCAGATCTTCATGCTGATCCATCTGGGGCTGGTCAATACGCTCGCCGGCAACTTCTCGGCGGCGCTGACTTTCTGCCGGGAGGCGCAGGACCTGATCCAGAGCGCGCAGTGGACCGACGTCAATCTCGAAGCGATCTGCCGGGTGGCGACGGCGGATGTTCTCTACCTCCAGGGCGAGATAGCGCTGGTCGAAAGGAGCCTTGGTGAAGCCGTCAATGCCGTGGTCCAGGGCGAGGGCTGGGTCGATATCTATTCCCGGATGTTTTCGCTGCTGGCCCGTAGCCGGCTGCGGCTGAGCGGTCTCGATACGGCAATGGCAGCGATCGACAAGGCAGAAGAGGTCGCCGTCGAACGCGCGCTGCCGCGCCTGAAGATTGCGGCCGACATCATGCGCGTCGATATCTTCTCGAAGACCGGCCTGATTGAATCGGCGGTGCTTCTCGCCGAGCGGTTGGTTTCATCGTTGCGCGATCCCGAACTCGGGCGCTTCTGGACTTGGCGCGAGGAAAGCGATTTCCTCGTTGCACAAGCGCGCCTTCTCAAAGCCCAGGGACGACCAGCCGAAGGGCTCGCCAATCTGGAGATCGTGATGGCGCGAAGCCGCGCGAACGGCAGCGGTTATCACCTGCTGGCGGCGGAAATCCTGGCAACGGTTGCCGCCTGGAACGACGGCCGGCATGCTCAGGCGCTCGAATATTTCCAGCTGGCGATCGCGCGTGCCCGCTCGCACGAGGTGACCCAGCTTTTCGAGGACGAGGGACTCGAATTCTCCACGGTCGTGCGGGCGATCGTGCGGCGTTTCGGCCTGAAGGTCTTCAGTGCCGATGCCGTCGACTTCATCGGTCGCATAATTGGCCAGGGTGAAAAAAGCGTCTTTGGCAAACCCGTCGATAACGGCCGCCGGATCAAGGGTCCTCTTGCCGGCGGCAAAAGTCTTCTCAGTCAACGCGAGCAACAGGTCCTGCTCTGCCTGCACGAAGGTAAGAGCAACAAGGAAATCGCCCGCGCGCTCGGGCTTTCCGAGCCTACGGTGAAATTCCACCTTAAGAATGTGTTTTCTAAACTGGGGGTCAGTCGCCGGGCAATGGCCTTGGCAGTTTCGGCTAAATTGAACCTTAGATAGCGACGGAATGCCGACACTGTCAGCGGAAACGATCTATAGTTGCACGTAAACAATCCGAACCGGTCAATCATGAAATTCTGCCAGCTGATGATGGTCGGTCAGTGGCATCGGTGTGTTGAGGGTCACGAGATGCACCCTGCTATATCAGGAGCGTGTTAGAACGGCCGCAGCCTGGTCGGCGGCCCGCAACCCGCTTTCCCATGCGCCATGCGCGGTCGAAAAGTCGGACTGGTGCGTTGCCTCGCCGGCGAAAAACAGCCGGTCACCGACCGGTCGCGCCAGGACTGCGCGTGCGCTCGCATGGCCGGGCAGTGCATGGCTGTAGGAGCCGCCTATCCAATCGGTACGACACCAGGAAGAGGCTGCCAGGGGCCGCAAGTGGCGGCGAATGTTGTTGCCGAGCAGCGATGACAGCTGGTCGAGTGCGAAGGCAAATGCGTCCAGCAAACCCGCGCGTTCGATGACGACAGCGCCGTTTCCGCCGAAGAAGCCTTCGATGATTGGCCGGCCGAGCGGCCGGATATAATAGCTGCCGGTCTTGGCATTTTGCGGGTCGCCGAGCAGATGGGTCTCCGGCTCGAGACCATGATTGCCATGGAGTTCCAAAAACAGCTTGTCTGCGAGGCCAAGCGGCAGCTGACTTGCGGCATGGAGGTGATCGTCGGCCTCCGGGGCGAAGATAATGGTTCCGCGGGCCAGAACCGTGGTCGATGCCGTGATGATCGCGGCACCTGACGTGACAGGACCGCGGTCGGTCTCCAGCTGGACGCCGTTCGCGGTCAATGTCACACGTCGAACGGGCGTCGAAAGGCGCAAGGCCACGTTTGGAACGGTCGCGCTGATCAGACTTCCATAGCCTTCCTGCACCCGCCAATTGGCGTCGGTCGCTGCATTGTCATAGGCAAGAAAGTCGGCGATCGACAGCCGATCGAGCGGCGTGCCGTTCATATATCCGCTGAGGGACTGGCAGTAGGCGTTCCATTTGCCGCCCGGCTCCAGCGCGTCCGACGCCCTGTCGCTGGCGGGAGGATTGGTCCGCATCCGCTCCTCAAGAGCGGTCCATGCCGCCGCCGCCGCGGCGCGCTCATCCTGCGTAAAGCCGAGATCGCGCCACTGGCTTTGCCACGCCGTCGGCCCGCGCTCGATATTGAACCCGGCCCCACGGCCAATGGCGACGAGAGGATTGCGCTCGGCGGAATGCAGCCAGCCGCAACCCATATCCAGCGGCATTCCGGCCAGCTCGATTGTCCAGGCCCGTCCACCCACGCGGTTGCTGGCTTCCAGGATGATGACCGAGCGCCCGGCATCGGCCAGCCCTTTTGCTGCTGCAATGCCGGCTGCGCCAGCGCCGACAATCGCAACCTCGTAGTCCATCGTCGCCCTCATCAGCTTGATACGACACAAGCTTTACATCGGGGCGGCACCCGCTTCAATGTGCTCGAAAGCCTGCTAGTATGCTGAAATGACGTTCTTCGAAACACTTGTTGCATTGCTGGCGGTTGCCATCCTGCTGCTGCAGGTCACGCGTCGTATGCGCCTGCCCTACCCCGGCATTCTGGCTGCCGCCGGCGTCGCCGTGGCGATGTTGCCCGGCGCGCCCACGATTCCGATCGATCCGCCGACGGCGCTCGCTCTGTTCATCGCGCCCGTTCTTGTCGATTCGGCCTATGACTTCCCGGTGGGCGCGGCGCGGCGCATGCTGCTGCCGTTGTTCTTCTATGCCGTCGTCGCTGTTCTTGTTACGACAGGCGTGGTCGTGTCGATCAGCATGCTGACGGTCGGGCTTCCGATTGCGGTTGCGGTCACACTTGGCGCAATTGTTTCGCCGCCCGATGCCGCAGCCGCCACGGCAGTCCTTTCCAATTTGCCGGTCGCCCGCCGTGTGGATGCTTTGCTCAAGGGAGAAAGCCTGTTCAACGACGCGACCGCTCTGCTGCTTTTCGGGGCCGCGCTGACTGTCCAGGCGCGGGGTGGGCTGGATGCCGGGACGGCACTTCAGGTGGGGTTCGCCGCACCCGGAGGAATCCTGTTCGGCATCGCCTTCGGCTTTTTTGTCTCGCGGCTTCGGCCGATAACCGAAAACACGGTCGGCGGGACCCTGCTTCAATTCGTCTACGCTTTTTCGACCTGGCTGATCGCCGAACATCTGCACCTGTCGGCTGTCCTTGCCACCGTGGCGAGCGCAATGACGCTCGCCACTCTCTCTTCGGTCAAGGATTCACCACGGATGCGGGTGCATTCCTTCGCCGTCTGGACGACTGTCGTCTTCCTGCTGAACGTGGTGGCTTTCCTGCTGATGGGCCTGCAGGCGCGCCGCATCCTTGAAGCGATGTCGGCCGAAGAGCTTCAGCGGGCGATGGGATTTGCCGCCATCGTAGTGGTCGGCGTCATCCTTTCGCGCATGGTGATGGCGTTCCTGCTTCACGCCGTCGTCGCGTCTCGCCACCGAAGCGGCCATGAATTGGCGCCTTTCACATCCGGGGAAACCTTGCTGGTGGGTTGGGCCGGTATGCGCGGCCTCGTTACGCTGGCGACGGCCTTCGCGCTTCCCGCCGACTTTCCCGAGCGAGACCTGGTCGTGCTCACGGCCTTCACGGTGGTGCTCGCAACCCTGGTCATTCAAGGGGCGACCCTGGCTCCGATGATCCATTTCCTGAAACTCGGTCGGCAGGCAGAAGTCCGCGATGAGCTCAAGGCGGCCCGGAGATCGCTCGCCGAAGCTGCCTTTCAGCGGCTTGAGAAGGAAGGCGGCACCGAGGCCGAAGCGATCCGGACGATCTGCAAGGATCATTGGACTGCATCAACCGATGCAAACGAGACCTCGCCGCTCGATCGCCGCCGTCACCTGACGATCGCCGCCGTTCTTGCCCAGCGCCAGCGGCTCGAGGAATTGCGCGACACAGATCAGATCGGCGCGACGCAATATCTCGAGCTGCAGGAAGACCTGGACTGGAAGCAGCTTTCCGTCGGCTCCGATGAAGATCGCCGCATCACAGAAAGCTAGATCCGATAAGGCAGTTGTTGATGCCAACGCAATCGGCATCAAGGTGTCCGTTGCTGCGTCAGCCCAGCCTCGCCAACGCGGCAGGACGCATTACTCGATATCCTTCAGCGCGTCGAGCGGGCCGGTCAGTGCCGTGCGGGGTGGCACGAGTGTCGGCCGCACCAGATGCGTGATTGGCGGACGGCGGTCCGCATCGAGGATCGCAAACCCCTTGGTGATCATCGTTTCGCTGTCCTGCCGGATCATGAAGACGGGGAAAGGCAGGAAAGAGCCGAAGGGATCGTAGTCGTAGCAACCGACGATGATATCGGCGAAGGTCTCGTGCGGGTGCAGGGCGAGGAAGCGCATCAGCCCTTCGAGATTGATCGAGGAATTGACGAAGAATGCGCGCGGCAGCTTTCCGTGGCCTTCGTAGAAGGCTTCGAAGGCGCGGGCCGTCATGGCGGGTGAATAGCCGGTCGGCTGGATGCAGACGTCGGGATCTGCGCCCAGCAATGCGCGCTTTACGTCGCGGAAACCGCGAATTCGCTCATGGCTGGCATGGTCGTTGCGGCCGCCGAACAGGTACAGATCGTCAGGTGAAAGCGGTCCATCCTCCTGCGCGCGCTCGATGATCGCCTGTGTCAGCATGCGCGCACCTTCATGATTGTCGCTGATGATCGACGGCGCCAGCGTGCCGGGCAGATCGATGTTGACGTGTTTCAGCCCTGCTTTTTCGCAGACCTTGTGCACGCCATCCGGATCGGTTGCGCCGGCGATGAAAAGCTCATCGATCGAATAGGAGATCAGTGTCTCGACGACCTGGCGCTCCTCCTCCGGGTCGCGACAGGCACTGACGACGAGAGGGCACTGGCCGCGGCTTCTGACCTGCGCCTCGAAAGACTGGGCCATCGAGGAGAAATAGCGGTTGTCGTGCACCGGCAGCAGAAGACCGACGAGACCGGAGCGGGACGAACGCAGGCCACGAGCCTGCAGGTTTGCCGTATAGCCGTGCTCGTTTGCCAGCTTCTGAATGAGCTGCGCCGTCGCCTCCTTGATACGCCGCTTCCGCCAGCTTCCGTTCAGCACGGCGCTCACGGTGGAAGGCGACGCACCCGATAGCATCGAGAGATCGTAGATCGTCGCCTTCTTCTTGCCGATGTCGGTCATATCTCGCCTTTCCTTTGTCGCTTCCCTTAGAAACAAACCCCTCTTGACGAAAGCTCTACCTTGATCGATAGTCATTGCACCATCGATTGTGCAAAAAAGAAAGATCGATTGTGCAAAAGATGGTTCGCCGGAGGAGGCGGGATGGGAGGCAAGGGTATTCCCTCGCCAAGAAGCAACCAGGAACAACCTGCCGCAAACCGGCCGGTGGTCGTCGTTCGTATGAGCGACCTTTGAGGAGGAGTGAGGATGAGGAGCCTTATCGTAGCGGCATTTGCCGCATCGCTGTCGCTTGCCGGGGCGGTGGTCGCGTTTGCGCAGGACGCGCCGAAGGTCGGCGTTGTCGTCAAGATCGGCGGCATTCCATGGTTCAACGCGATGGAAGCCGGCATCAAGGAACAGGGCCAGAAATTAGGCGTCGATGCCTTCATGATCGGCCCGACCAGCGCCGACCCGGCGCTGCAGGTGCGCGCCATCGAGGATCTGATCGCCCAGGGCGTCAAGGTTATCGGCGTGGTGCCGAACGATGCCAAGGTGCTCGAGCCCGTGCTGACGAAGGCGCAAGCCGCCGGCATCAAGGTCATTACCCATGAATCGCCTTCGCAGAAGGGCGCCGACTGGAATTTCGAACTCGCATCGGCCACCGGCTTCGGTGAAGCGCATGGCAAGCTGCTCGCCGAGAAAATGGGCGGCAAGGGCGAATATGCCGTCTTCGTCGGTTCGCTGACCGTGCCGCTCCACAACGCCTGGGCGGATGCCGCAATCGCCTATATCAAGGCGAATTACCCGGACATGAAGCTCGTCGGCGAGCGCTACGGTGTGGCGGAAGACGTCGACAAGAGCCGCTCGACGGCGCTCGATCTCATCGCTGCGCATCCGGATCTGACCGGCTTCCTCGCCTTCGGCAGCCAGGGTCCGATCGGCGCTGGGCGCGCCATCGAGGAACGCCGCAAGACGGGCAAAATCTTCGTGCTCGGCCCGTTCTCGCCCGGCCAGGGTCAGAAGCTGATCAAGTCCGATGCGATATCGGGCGGCTTCATGTGGAATCCGAAACAGGCCGGCGAAGTCTTCGTCACGCTCGCCGATCGCCTGATCAAGGGCGAGAGCGTCAAGGACGGTGATGACATTCCAGGTCTCGGCGTGATCAAGCCTGTTGGTAACGACATCATCGTCGATCAACTGCTGCCGATCAACAAGGATACGGTCGACGACCTGGCCGCTATGGGCCTCTGAAGAGGCCCCCTCCCCGGGTGTCGGGCTGGTCCATGTCGACCGGCCCGGCGTTCGGGAAAGAGAGCGGTATCCGGCCATGGCCGGACCATTGATCTTTCATGGCATTCGACGGGACAGGCAACCGGCATGAGCACGGCAACGGATGATGGTGTGAAGGCGCAGCCGCTTCTTTCGCTTCGCGGCGTCAACATGACATTCGGTGGTGTCAAGGCGCTGAAAAACGTTTCCTTCGAAGTCTTGCCTGGCGAAGTGCACTGTCTGGCCGGCGAGAATGGATCCGGCAAGAGCACGTTGATCAAGGTGATATCAGGCGTCTATCGGCCCGCAGACGGCGCCGAGATCGTCTTCGACGGTGAGACGATATCTCACATGACGCCAGGCATGGCCCAGTCCCGCGGCATCCAGATCATCTGGCAGGACCTCGCGCTCTTTCCGGAGATGAGCGTGGCTGAGAATATCGCCTTCCAGACCCTTTCCGGTTCGCGCCCGCGCTTCGTCAATTATGCCGCGATCCGCGCAATAGCCGAGGAAGCACTCGTCCGGCTCGGCGTCACCCTCGACGTCGACAGACCCCTCAAGGATTTCGCCATCGCTCAGCGCCAGATCGTCGCCATTGCGCGCGCGCTGGTCGGAGAGGCCCGGATCGTCTTCATGGACGAGCCGACGGCCTCCCTCACCCAGTCGGAGACCGATCATCTGCTGGCGATCGTGCGCACGCTGTCGACCTCGGGCGTTGCCGTGGTCTTCGTCAGCCATCGTCTTGCGGAAGTGCTGGAAATCTCCTCTCGCATCACCGTGCTGCGCGATGGCGCGCTGGTCGGGGTCTATCCGGTGGAGGGCATGACCCAGTCTGACATCACCGAGCTGATGACCGGACGCACCTTCGACCAGAACGTTCTCGCCCGCAATGTATCGCAGAACCCGGTCCTGCTCTCCGTCAGCAAGCTTTCCCGGCCCGGCGAGTTCGAGGATATTTCCTTCGATCTGCGCCGTGGCGAGACGCTCGGGATCACCGGCCTGCTCGGCTCCGGGCGCACCGAACTTGCGCTGACGCTGTTCGGCATGCGTCGGCCCGCCGCCGGCACGATCGTGCTGGAGGGGAGAGCGATGCGCTTTGCCTCCAACCGCGAGGCGATCACATCAGGCGTCGCCTATCTCTCCGAAGACCGCCTTTCGCTCGGTCTCAATCAGCCGCAATCCATCGCCGACAATCTGGTCATGGCCTCGCTCAACCGCATCCTGGCTGGCCGGCTCATTTCGCCGGAAAAGAAGCGCTCGCTGGTCGCGCGCTGGATCGCCGATCTCGGCATCAGGATCGGCAAGCAGGACGATGCGATCTCGACGCTTTCGGGCGGCAACCAGCAGCGCGTCGCGATCGCCAAATGGCTCGCCACCGATCCCAAGGTGTTGATCCTCGATGCGCCCACGGTCGGCGTCGATGTTGGCGCGCGCGCCGGCATCTTCGAAATCGTTGCCCGCCTCGCTGAGGCGGGGCTTGCGATCATCCTGATTTCAGATGAGGTGCCGGAGGTCTATTTCAACGCCGATCGGATCATCCATATGGAGAAGGGCCGGATCGCCGGCTGGCACGATCCGCGCGCGACCACACTGAAGGACCTGGAGGCGGCGGTCTATGCGTAAGCTGTTCCTGTCCCATACGACTGAATTCGTGCTGTTTGCGGTCATCATCGCGATGAGTATCGTCCTCGCTTTTGCGACCGACCGTTTCTTCACGCTCGGCAATGGGTTCGACCTGCTCAATATCAGCGCGGTCAACATCATCTTCGCCGTCGGCCTGCTCGTGGTGCTGATATCAGGCGGGATCGACATCTCCTTCGCCGTCGCCGCCTCGATCGTACAATATGTCACCGCACTTGCGCTCGAGCGCATCGGCGGCGGCGGATGGCTATCCGGTCTCCTGATTGCGGGCGGTATCGGCATCGTGCTCGGCGTGATCAACGCCTTCCTGATCCACCGCTTCCGCATCATCTCGATCGTCGCGACCATCGCGACCTTCAACGTCTATTTCGGCCTGCTGATGTTCTTCACCAAGGGCGTGTCAATCTACGATCTGCCCGACTGGCTGACGAGCCGCGTCATAATCTACGAGCGCGAAATGGCCGATGGGAGCTGGGCCGAGATCACCTTGCCGGTTGTCGTCATGGTCGTCTGCACGCTCGCCACCTGGCTCTTCATTACTCGCACGACGACCGGCCGGCAGCTCTATGCCTTCGGCGACAATCCGGAAGGCGCGCGCCGCTTCGGCATCAATATCGGCGCCATGCAATTCATCGCCTTCGGCTGGCTTGGGTTGATGGCAGGCATCGCCGGGCTCATGCAGGCGCATTATGCGCAGGAGGTCGTGCCGAACGCACTTTATGGCCGCGAGCTCGATGTCCTGGCTGCCGTGGTGCTCGGCGGCGCGCGGCTGGGCGGCGGCAAGGGCTCGGTGCTCGGTTGCGTGCTGGGTGTGCTGCTCGTCTCGATCACCCAGAACGGCCTCAACCTGATGGGCGTCTCGCCCTTCGCCTTCAAGATGATCGTCGGCGCGATCATCCTCGTGGCGATCACGCTGTCGAGCGCCCGCATCGGCAATCTGGTGCCGGTGTTTGCGACCCGCAAATCGACCGGCGGCAGGCCTGCAGACAGGGGAGAGAGCTGATGAACGCGCTCGCCGCCCGCTTCAACGCCATCTTCGGGGCCGACATGGCCGGTCCCCTCGCCGCGCTGGCGGCCGTGCTTGTCGTCTTCGGTTTCGCCTCGCCGCATTTTCTAACGGGCGCGACCTTCGGATCGGTCGCCTTTCAGCTTCCCGAGCTGGGCGTCCTGACGCTTGCCATGCTGATGCCGATCCTCACCGGCGGCCTCAACCTCGCGATCACCTTCACCGCCAACATCGCCGGCCTGACCCTCGCCTGGACGCTGCAGGCCAATGGCGGCATCGAAGCCGGTCCGGGCGCCTTCCTGCTCGGCTCGGCTTTGGCGCTTGCCGTCGGCGCGGCAAGCGGCCTGGTCATGGGCTTGGTCATCGCCTTTACCCGCGCCCATCCGATTCTCGTTTCGCTGTCGATGATGATCTTCCTACGCGGCCTCGGCGAGTTCCTGACACGCGGCGGCGATATCTCGGGCTTCCCCGCCTTCATCGCTCCGATCGGCCACGGCAGCATCCTCCGCATCCCCGTCCCCTTGCTGATCCTGATCGCCTGTGTAATCGCCAGCCATATCCTGCTCTCGCGCTCCAAGCTCGGCTTTTCCACCTACATGATCGGCTCCAATATCGAGTCTGCCCGCTATTCCGGCATCAACACCCGCAAGGTCCTGGTGCTGGTCTACATGCTCTCCGGCGTGATGGCTGCGGTTGCCGGCATCATCATGCTTGCGCGTTTCAATTCGGTGCGCGTCGGCCACGGCGAATCCTATCTGCTGATCACCGTGCTCGCCTGCTTCCTCGGCGGCATCAATCCCTTCGGCGGCTTCGGCCGCGTCCTGCCCGTCTTCGTGGCGCTCATCGTGCTGCAGCTTCTCTCTTCGGGGCTCAACCTGCTCGGCGCCAACCAGCATCTCACCACTGCCGTCTGGGGCATCCTGCTCATCGTCGTGATGGTGCTGCGGTGGCTCTCGGCCAAGTTCATCAAAATCGTGAAATAGGAGATACGACCATGGAAGGTTTCGGCGTTCACACCAGCATGTGGACCATGAACTGGGACCGCGCAGGCGCCGAGAAGGCCATTGCCGGAGCCGTGCACTACCAGATGGATTTCATCGAGATCGCGCTGCTCAACGCGCCTGCCGTCGATGCCAAACACACCCGCGACCTGCTTGAAAAGAACAAGCTGCGCGCCGTCTGCTCGCTCGGCCTGCCGGAACATGCCTGGGCTTCCGTCCGCCCCGATGCAGCGATCGAGCACCTGAAGGTTGCGATCGAAAAGACCGCAGAAATGAACGCCGAGGCGCTCTCCGGCGTCATCTTCGGCGGCATCGGCGAACGCACCGGCCTGCCACCGACGCAGGGCGAATACGACAACATCGCCAAGGTGCTCGACGTCGCGGCAACGCATGCTAGGAAGTATGGCATCCAACTCGGCGTCGAGGCGGTGAACCGCTATGAGAACCACCTGATCAACTCGGCGCAGCAGGCCGTTGACATGGTGGAGCGTGTCGGCGCGGATAATATCTTTGTCCATCTCGATACCTACCACATGAATATCGAGGAAAAGGGTGCGGCAAACGGCATCCTGATCGCCCGCGATCACCTGAAATACATCCATCTTTCGGAAAGCGACCGCGGTACGCCGGGCTATGGCAACATTCCGTGGGATGCGATCTATGCCGCGCTTGCCGCAATCGGCTTCAAGGGCGGGCTTGCGATGGAAAGCTTCATCAACATGCCGCCTGAGGTGGCCTATGGCCTGGCCGTCTGGCGCCCCGTTGCGCGCGATATGGAAGAGGTCATGGACAAGGGCCTGCCGTTCCTGCGCAACAAGGCGGAACAATACGGTCTCATTTGACCCGGCTTGCCGGGTATTCCGGATTCCTGCAAAGGCGTTAAACCGACGCCCATGTTGGCCGTCTGCGATTGGCCACAAGCCATAACCGCAGCGGCCGCGCGAGGGGTGTCTGGCTGAAGAGCTCTCGCCATCGCCAGCAAGACCATGCGCCCCATCTCTTCAGCACATGTCTGGGATTTCATTCGGCTTGTGGATACGAAATGACTGCTGAAAAATATCATACTCGTTGTGATATTGTTATTGCCGCTTGTTACATTCCTCCTCCTATGCCATTTTGCCTATTAAAATAAGACGCTTGAACGGCTCACGCCCGGGCTCTAGTTTCGAAGAGATGGCGGCGTTTCGATCGACCATCGATATGGGGGAATCTTGGATGGCACGCATTACGCTGAGGCAACTGCTCGACCATGCTGCGGAGGAAGGCTACGGCGTTCCCGCTTTCAACATTAACAACATGGAGCAGGCGCTCGCCATCATGGAGGCCGCCGACGCGTGTCAGGCGCCGGTTATCATGCAGGCGTCGCGCGGAGCCCGCGCCTACGCCCATGACATCATGCTGAAGCATATGATGGATGCCGTCGTTGAAATCTATCCGCATATTCCGGTCTGCGTGCATCTCGATCACGGCAACGATCCCTCCAACTGCATGACGGCGATCCAGGCGGGTTTCACTTCGGTGATGATGGATGGTTCGCTGAAGGCGGACGCCAAGACGCCTGCCGACTGGGCCTATAATGTCGGCGTCACCAAAATGGTGACCGATATGGCGCATTTCGGCGGCATCTCGGTTGAAGGCGAACTCGGCGTTCTCGGTTCCCTGGAGACTGGCATGGGCGAGGCCGAGGACGGCCACGGCGCCGAGGGCAAGCTTTCGCATGACCAGCTACTGACCGATCCGGACGAAGCCGTGAAGTTCGTGCGCGAAACCAAGGTCGATGCGCTCGCTATAGCGATGGGCACATCGCATGGCGCCTACAAGTTCACCCGCAAGCCGGACGGTTCGGTGCTGGCGATGAACGTCATCGAAGAAATTCACCGCAAGCTCCCGAACACGCATCTCGTCATGCATGGCTCGTCCTCGGTCCCGATCGAGCTGCAGGAGATCATCAACAAATATGGCGGCCAGATGAAGCCGACATGGGGAGTCCCGGTCGAGGAAATCCAGCGCGGCATCAAGAACGGCGTGCGTAAGGTCAATATCGACACCGATGGCAGAATGGCGATGACCGGTCAGATCCGCCGCGTGCTGCAGGAGGACCCAAGCGAGTTCGACCCGCGCAAATATCTGAAGCCGGCAATGACGGCGCTGACCAAGCTCTGCAAGGAGCGGTTCGAACAGTTCGGCACTGCCGGCATGGCCGGCCGCATCACGCCCCTTCCCGTTTCGGAAATGGCGAAGCGTTATAAATCCGGTTCCCTCGATCCGGCTTTCTCCTGAAACTGGGCTAGAGCATGATGCCGAAAAGTGTGAAGCGGTTTTCGGACGACATCATGCTCTAACTATATAATGTAGAACAGGATTCAGATTTTAGGCCGACCCGGCCTAAATCATCCTGTTCTAGCCTGCGGCCGGGCGTGCGGCCTTTTCCGGCCCGGCGGCGGCAGGCTTGCCCGTCAGCGTTTGGCCGTGGAAGCGGCTCAGCTGGCTGACAACGTCCTGGATTTCGCTGGCCGTCCGTTCGGCATTCCAATCGAGCGCTGCCCCGGCAACGCCGGTGATTTCCCGCAAGCCTTCCAGCGTCAACCGACCCTCGATCGCAAGCGTCGTGCGGCGCATCACGATGTCCGACAGATGGACGGCGATTTCGTTCCGGACGATCCAGTCGATCTCGCGGAGGCTGTAATGCGGCGCACCCGTCAGGCGCTGCTCGTCGGAATAGGCCGAAGGAGAAGAAAGCAGGGCCGCGGCCGTCGTGCCGTAGCGGCGGAGCAGTTCGTCGGCACGCTCGGCAGCAACGCCGCTGCGCGCCGCGGTATCGCTGATCCAGGCGTTACGCTGCTCAGCATCAACCGGAAAGACCTTGCCGCCGCCGATCGCCAGATAGCGTGTCGACTGGCTGCGGCGGCGCTGCAGCCGGGAGAGAACGGTGTCGGCGACCTCTTCCGCAAAACCGCGGAACGTCGTCCACTTGCCTCCGACCAGCGAAATGACCGGAAACGGTCTGCCGTCCTCGGGTTCCTTCACCGGCGCGGAGTGGTCGCGGCTGATCAGCCCCGGTGCGGTCGCATCCGATGCCGGCAGCGGGCGGATGCCGCTATAGCTGTAAACGATCTGGTCGCGATCGAAGCGGAGCGTCGGCAGCAGCGAGCGGATGCTTTCGAGGAAATACTCCGTTTCGGGCTCCTCGCACGAGACATTGTCCGGATCACCTGCCGGAATGTCGGTTGACCCGACCAGCGCCAGCCCGAGATAGTCGTAGACCAGGCAGATGCGGCCGTCGTCGGCCTCGAAATAGATCATATGGCCGTTGAGGCTTCGCACCAATTCGGGATGGTCAAGCAGGATATGGGAACCCTTCGTGCCGCCGATCAGCCGCGATGGAGCGCCGAGCAAAGCGTTGACCTGATCGATCCAAGGACCTGCCGCATTGACGACCAGTTTGGGAGCGACGCTGAACTCGCGACCATCGGGCTGCCGGAAGGTCAAACGCCCTTCTGAAACGGCAGCCAGTGTCGCGAAATTTGCCGCGAGGCTCCTCGGATTCGCATCGAGACCATCATGCACGAGCTCATAGACGAGCCGCTCCGGCCTGCTGATCTTGGCATCGTAATAGATGCCGCCGGCGACGATGGCGGGGGTAATATGCGGCATCTCCCTGCGCGCCTGTTTCTTCAGGATCAGCCGGTGACGCGGCATGACCTGGTCGCGCGAACCGAAGAAGTCGTAGAGCCGAAGCCCGATTTTGATGAGAACCGCACCACGGCTGCGTGGCGCCGTCTTCGACCCGAAGAGTGTCCTGATCGCTGCCCAGATGCCGCGGGTCCAGGAAAAGACCGGAATGAAGGTCGGCAGCGGTTCGACGCAATGCGGCGCGTTCTTGAGCAGGAGGTTGCGCTCAAGCGTCGACTGCGCAACCAGTCCGAACTCACCCGTTTCCAGATATTTCAGGCCGCCGTGAATGAGCCGCGATGGTGCGGCGCTCGTGCCGGAGCCAAAGTCGGCCTTGTCGACGATCAGGCAATTGACACCCTGTAGCGAGAGGTCGCGAAACAGGCCGGCGCCGTTGATGCCCGCCCCGATGATCAAAACGTCGATATCGTTCTCGCCGAGGTTCGAGAAGCGCTGCTGCAAATCGGGGGTCATGCTCATCGTCCTAAATCGCCCGCCGCAGCAGGCATTTGTCTTTTCAGTTTGCCGATTGCTCCGGTGCAAGCGCGGCAATCCTAGGCCAAAGGGGGATCATCGCGTCGGCAATGTCGCGGAACACCTGGAAACGCTTTTCATAATCCGCGCTGCGAGCCGCATCCGGGCGGCAAGTCTTCGCGATGGAGGCGGTGTCGCGCGGATCGCTCTGCGGATCGGCAAAGATACCGGCGCCCGACCCGGCACAAAGCGCAGCACCCCAGGCGGCTGCCTCATCCGTCTCGGTTACCGTGACCGGCATGCCAAGCACATCGGCAAACATCTGCACGACGGCAGGATTGCGCGAGACGCCACCGGCGAGCCGCGCCTGATCGAAGGCAAAGCCGTCGCGAAGCGCGTCGACATGGATACGATGATTGAAGGCGATGCCTTCAAGCACGGCGCGCAGCATGTCGCCGCGGTCGTGCCATCCACCGAGCCCGAAGAAGCCGGCGCTCGCCGCCGCGCCATAAGGCGAGCCGAACAGATAGGGATGGAAGAGCGCCGTCGAGGGGCGCTCGAAGGCGGCATCGATCTCGGGCGCCAGCAGGGCGTGGATCGAGTTGCCTTGCAGCTCGCCATTCGTTCGCTCGGCAGCGCAGAGCGTGTCCAGAAACCAGTCGTAATTGGCTGTCGATGCAGGGGAGATCGACATGCTGTTCCAGATGCCGGGCGCAATCCCGTTGCGGCAGAACCAGCGCCGGTCGACACGCGGTTCCGACGAAAGCGTCTCGTTGATCGAATAGGTCCCGGCAATGACTGCGACAACGCCCTTGGCATAACCCCCTGCCCCGAGCGCCGAGGCCGTGACGTCGTGCAGACCGGCAACGACAGGCGTTCCTTCGGCAAGGCCCGTCAGCTGCGCGGCATCACGGGTCACGCGTCCGACGATCTGGTCGGAGCGCGAGGCTGGCGGCAGGGCGTGGACGAGATCCTGCAATCCAAACAGACGAAGGGCGTCCTCACTGTAGTTCTGCGTTTTGACATTGGTGAAGGAAGTGCTGGCTTCGGTGCGGTCCGTACCGATGACCCCGGTCAGGCAGAACCGCAGCCAGTCCTTGCAGCTGCAGAAATGGCCAATGCGCTTGTAGCGCTCAGGCTCCATGTCGCGGATCCAGGCCAGCAATGCCGATGGCGCGGAGACATGCGGGATCTGTCCCGTCAGCTCGATCGCCAGGTCGGCGACATCGCTCTGCGTCCACCGGTCGATGATCGCCCCTGCCCGGCTGTCCAGCGAGAGAATGGCCCGGCCGAGCGGCTGTTGGGCGTGATCGAGCAGGTAGATACCGTCTCCGTGCGCGGTAGCGGCAATGCCCTCTATGTCGCTTGCTGGCCGCCCGCTGAGCGAAATCGCTTCGCGGATGGCATCGGCCGTCGCGCTCCATAATTCATCCATGTCGCGCTCGATATGGCGGGCCTTCGGAATGAACTGCGTGACACGGCGACGCGCGGCTGCAAGCGGCGTGCCGTCGATATCGAAGATGACCGCCTTGGTGACTGTCAAACCACTATCGATCCCGAGCAGTGTCGGCATTTAAATTTACCTCATGAGGGGCAACGGCCGGCGCCGTCAGGAGCGCCCTCCGGCGCCCCTGGCGATGACCACGTTGATATCTCTGGACCGCATGCGGTCTATGTGCACCGGCTGGGTCTTGTCGTCGACGATAACGACGTCGAACTCATCCAGTGCTGCGAAACTGTGGAGTGCGCGCCGTTCGAACTTGGTATGATCGGCAAGCAGGATGCGTTTTACGGAACAGTCGAACATGGCGCGCTTGGTATCGACTGTTTCAGGAGACTGGTGCAGCACCGTGCCATCGCTGATCGCCGACATCGAGATGAACGCGACATCTGCCCTGAGAGCGTTGATCTCGTTGATGGTCATGCGACCCATGAAGGCGTTGCACCAATTGTAATACTGGCCGCCGAGGGCGAGCAGCGTCACGTCGTGCAGGCCCGTCAGCGCATTCATCAGCGTCAGGGAATTGGTAATTGCGGTGACCGGCGCCTTCGAAGGCAGATGTGCCGCCATCTGAAGAACCGTGGTCGAGTCATCGAAAAAGATCGCCTGTCCCGGTTCGACGAACTGCATTGCCGCCTCGGCAATCAGCTTCTTTTCGGCCGACTGACGGTTCGAGCGATAGACGTCGCTGGATTCGATGAGATTGGTCGCCGCCGCAGTGACGATACCGCGCGTCTTCCTGAAGAGGCCGCGGCTGACGAGTTCATCGACGTCGCGGTGAGCCGTCATCAGGCTGATCCCAAAGCGGTCGGTCAGGTCTTCAATCCGCATCGAGCCTTCACCCATCACGGCCTCTGCAATCATGCGGCGGCGCGCGATCTGGCGCGTCTGCCGGCTGTCGCTGGTGAGCTGGTCCAACAGATCGTCGTCCCGGCTGGTCTTCTGTGTCACGGGTCACCCCTGTCGCTGAATTATGGATCCCAGCTTCGTACAGTGATTGCCGCGCCAAGGCAAAAAGGCGAAGCGCAACCGGCGGTTGGGCCGTCGGCCATCGCTTCCAGCATGAAATGAGGGCGCTCTTGCGAGCGCCCTTTTACCGTTTACTGCGCCAGAACGAACGGACCGGTGTACTTGTCGATGTTGTCCTTGGTGATCAACAGGCAATCGAAGAGCTGCTTTTCGCTCTTGGCACCCGTGTTACCTGTCTTGATCAGATTGTCGGCCTGTTTGACGGCTTCTTCGGAGAAGACGGCAACCGGTTGGAGGACGGTGTATTGGAGTTCGCCCGCCTTGATGGCGGCAACCGCATCCGGCGAACCGTCGAAGCCGCCGACCTTCACATTGGCGAGCTTGCCGGCTTCCTTGAGCGCGGCGATCGCACCGAGCGCCATTTCGTCATTGCCCGAGATGACGCCGACGATATCCGGGTTGGCCTGCAGCATGGACTGCATCTTGTTGTGGCCCTGGGTGCGGTCCCAGTTGGCAACTTCCTGGGCGACCTTCTTCAGATCCGGATACTGCGAAAGGACAGTTTCGTAGCCATTCGACCGCGTTGCAGCATTGTTGTCGGACGGAGCGCCGAAGAGTTCGGCATAATTGCCCTTGTCGCCGATCGCTTCGACCCATTGCTGCGCACCGAGTGCGGCGCCCTGCGCGTTGTTGGAAACAAGCTGCGCCTTCGCCAGGCCTTCCTGGTTGATTTCGGCGTTGACGAGGATGACCGGGATGCCGGCAGCAACGGCCTTCTTGACCGCACCGACGGAACCGTCGGCGTTTGCCGGGTCGAGGATGATCGCCACCGACTTGTTGGTGATCGCCGTATCGATCAGGTTGCTTTCGGTATTGGTGTCACCCTTGTGGGCGTTGACCGAGGCCGTGTAGCCCAGCTTTTCGGCAGTTGCCTTGGCGACATTGCCTTCCGTCAGCCAATAGGGATTCGACGGATCGTTGACGATGATCGTCATCATACCCGCTGCCCAAGCCGAGCTTGCCAGAAGCGGTGCTACGGCCGCGGCGGCCAGAAGTATGCGCATGCCTTTCTTAAACATAGTCTCTCTCCCATTCGTGAGCTCAGTTATTGCCGGTGATCCGGCGTTGCTTTCCCCAATCGGCTTTCTGGACTCCAGCCTGCCGTCGTGGATAAGTTTCGGTCTCAGCCGTCAGGACGATTTGACCCGGCGGCCGTATTGGATGCTGTTCATGAGGACGGCGAGAACGATCACGGCGCCGGTAAATACGGTCTGCCAGTAGGCCGAGACGCCGATGATCACGAGGCCGTCCGAAAGGAAGCCGATGACGAAGGCGCCGAGCATGGTGCCGCGGACCGTACCGCGGCCGCCGGTCAGCGCCGCGCCGCCGATGACCACGGCTGCGATCGCCGTCAGTTCGTAGGTTGTGCCTGCCGTCGGACCGGCTGAGGTCAGCTGCGAGGAGAGGACCAGGCCGGCAATCGCAGCACAGACGCCCGAAAGCACATAGACGATGATCTTCACGCGCTTGACCGGGACACCGGAGAGGTCGGCGGCACGCTCGTTACCACCTGAGGCGTAGAGCCAGCGGCCGAAGGCGGTGCGGCTCAGCACGATGCCGCAAACGATCGCGAGAACCGCAAGCACGATGACCCCGATCGGAATGCCTGCGAGCCGGTTGAAGCCGAGCCAGTCGAAGCCGGTATTGCCGAGTTCCGGACGGCCGCCGAGATTGTTGTAGGTCAGGCCGTTGGTCATCAAAAGCGCGATACCGCGGGCGACGTAGAGCACGCCGAGCGAGGCGACGAAGGCCGGCACCTTGAGATAGGCGATCAGCACGCCGTTGACCGCACCGACCAGCGCACCGAGCGCACATGTGATGACGACGACGGCCCAAACCGGCGGATAGAGAATGACGCCGAAATAGGTGAGCGTGACGCCCTGCATCAGGAAACCGGCGATGCAGCCTGCAAGCCCAAGCGTCGAACCGACCGAAAGGTCGATGCCGCCGTTCAGGATGACGAGCAGCATGCCGATCGCCAGAATGCCGAAGATCGCGACGTGCGACGCCATGATCAGGAAGTTGTTCAGCGTGAAGTAATAGGGCGACAGGAACGAGAAGACCGCGATGATGACGATCAGCGCGAAGAAGGCCCGTCCCTCCAGGATGAGACGCACGATATTGGTATTGCGCTTCGGCCCGCTGGAAACTGATTTCTTTTCGGTGACGTTCGTGACTGACATAATCAGTGCTCCATACTCAGGCTAGTGCGCGACCACGGCTTCGCCGGAGGCGGCCATGATCTTTTCCTTGGTGACATCCGAGCCGAACTCGGCCGATATCCTGCCGCGATGCATGACGATGATGCGGTGCGCGATGCTCAGGCATTCATTGACTTCGGACGTCGAATAGATGACCGCCAATCCCTGCTTGGCGCGCTCCGCGAGCAACTTGAAAACTTCCGCCTTGGCGCCGATATCGATGCCGCGGCTTGGCTCATCGAGCAGGATGACCTTCGGCTGGGTTGCCAGCATCTTGCCGATGACGACCTTCTGCTGGTTGCCGCCGGAGAGCGAGCCGATCGAAGCTGCACCGCCATCGGTTTTCACATGCACCCGCCGGATCGCGTCATTGACGAGATCGCGCTCCCGATGGCCGGAGGTGAAAATCCCTTTGGTGAAGGCGCGGATACTAGCAAGCGACAGATTGGAGCCGACCGTCATCGTCTGGACGAGGCCGTCGCGCTGGCGATCTTCGGGCACGAGCACGAGACCGCTGGCAATGCGCCCGGCGATGCTGAGCCCACTGACGTCCTGTCCTTCGAGCAGAACCTGTCCGCCACTTGCGCGCAGACGTCCGGCAATACACTCGAGCAGTTCCGTGCGCCCGGCGCCCATTAGCCCGTAGATGCAGACGATTTCGCCGGCACGCACCTTAAGAGACAGACGATCGACTGCATTATAGGCAGCGCCGGAGGGGCCGGGGACACTGAGATTTTCGATGGAAAGCGAGACGTTTCCGAACGGGTGGCCTTCCGGCGGGCTGCCGAGGTCGAAATTCTCGCCGACCATGTTGCGGACGATCCATTCGAGATCGATATCCTTGCGCTCGGCATAGGCCGTCATGTTTCCGTCGCGCAGAACGACGGCGTGATTGGTGATCTGCAGCGCCTCTTCCAGATGATGCGAGATGTAGACGATCGACACGCCTCGGCTCGTCAGGTCGTGGATGACCTTGAAGAGCACTTCCACCTCGGTCGCGCTCAGCGCCGAGGTCGGCTCGTCCATGATCAGGATGCGCGAGTTGACGGAGAGCGCCCGGGCAATCTCGACAATCTGCTGCTGGCCGAGGCGAAGATCCTCGACGCGCGTCAGCGGATCGATGTCTTCCTCGAGCTCTTCCATCAGCGCGCGGGTCTGACGCGCCTCTTCAGCGAAGTCGACGACACCGCCTTTGATGATCTCCCGGCCCATGAAAATATTGTCGCGAACACTGAGATTGGGGGCGAGGCTGAGCTCCTGGTGAATGATGGAGATCCCGCACTCGCGCGCATGGGTGGACGAAGTAAAGCTGATCGGCGAGCCGTCGAGAATGATCTCGCCGGAGCTTGGCTGCGCGACACCCGAAAGGATCTTCATCAAGGTCGACTTGCCCGCGCCGTTCTCCCCGAACAGCGTTGTGACCTGGCCGCGATGGATGTCGAAGTTCACTCCCTTGAGGGCGTGAACGTTGCCGTAGGATTTTGCGATATTGCGGGCAGCGAGGACGACCTCGCCTTTCGCGCCGTTGCTGCGTTGCGGCTGGCTCATTTGAGCTCGACCTTCACCGGCGTGACGAGCCAGTTCTTCGGGTTGATGAGCTTGAAGACGCCGACCACGGTCGCCTGTTTTCCGTCCAGCGCGTCAGCATCCAGGCCCGCGAAAACCGATTTCTTCATCTCGTTATTGATGGCCGAGCCGGCATCCTGATACTGGATCTGGTTGGTAAACTGGCCGAATTCGATGGTGCCGGTTGCATCGCGGAGGTCCGTGCCGTTGACCGCAGGGCCGGTCTGGACACGGACCACCGTCTCGGGAGGCAACCCATCGATCTTCATTTCGTTGGTGTTCGACTTGCGGGCGCCGAAAACGCCGGTCAGCGTGACGGGAATGACCGGTCCAGTGCTCGTCGCAGTGCCGTATTTCTCGGCCGCCGCCTTCTTGTCGGCGGCAATGGCGGCCGCGAGATCGGCGGCTGCAATCGCCCGTTCCTCGACATTTGCCTTGATCTTCGGGAACTGCTCGGCGCCGAAGGTTTCCGGAGAGAATGCCTGCTGGCGGACATCGTTTTCGGAACCGATCCTGACGACCGCCGTATCGAACGCGATCGCTGCAACGACGATGACCGCCAACGCCGCGCTGACAAGGAGCCCGCGATTGCCGCTGCTCGGCTTTGATGCTGGATAATCGGGCGAGGTACTCATGTCCGGACGGCCTTTGGCTTGGAATGGCAAGATGGAGAGGGCTAGCGCGACGATGATCGCAGGCGGGCTGAAGCATTGCGTCGCACCGGAACGGAAGCCGGCGGACCACCCGCAAGAGCGCAACTCTGGACGAAAATTCGCATTTTAAGCCTCCTCAACAAGACCGGCGCTTGTCTCCTCCAACCGCCTGGATCTGCAAATTCTCCATCAGGAAGACCGCTTCCGTGATAGAAGTATGTTATTTATGCCGTAAATGATGTTATAAATTTTATGAGCTGTCAACGGCACTTTCAAGGTATGTCGATTAAAATGCAGGGTCTCACATCTTGTTTATCACGCTGCGCTGCAGCGAAAAGGGGCAGCAAATGCTAACAGCTTCACGCATGTCATTCGATCGCATTATGGCGGTATATGTCTGTTTTAAAATCGATATTTTGCACGTTAAGCATCGCGGACGTTGCCGTTTTCGATGTCGCACGGCAATCGCTGGGCGGCACAGGCATAACATCCGTACCTTTCTATTTTAGATGAAAAAAATTACACCGCCAGAAAAATCTTACTGGTATTGTGGTATCTTTATGTTATGTTTTTAAACGAGCTTAGGGAGGTTTCGGCTGCGCGCTCGATCTGAGATTAAAAACCGAATTTGGCAGCCGGACGCATCATCCCAGAGAGTTGAGGGATCGGGAGGACTTCAGATGAATTTGATCCGCGTATTGCCCGCCGTGACCCTTGCTAGGATGGCGAGATAGGCTGCAATGACATCGACCGAGAAGATCATCATTGGGATAGATGCCGGCACCTCGGTCATCAAGGCTGTCGCCTTCGATCTGTCCGGCCGCCAGATCGCCACCGCCTCCGTTCGCAACCGATATGCCACCGGAGACGATGGCTCGGCAACGCAGTCGCTGGATCAGACCTGGCTCGATTGCGCCAGTGCGTTGCGTGGCCTCGGCGAAAAAGTCCCCGACCTCGCATCCCGCACCGCAGCCATCGCCGTCACCGGACAGGGCGACGGCACCTGGCTCGTCGGCCGAGCCAATAGGCCGGTTGCCGATGCCTGGCTGTGGCTCGACGCGCGCGCCGCGCCGACGGTGACGTCGCTCGCGGGCGGAACGCAGAATCGTGCCCGCTTCGAGACGACGGGCACCGGCCTCAACACTTGCCAGCAGGGTGCGCAACTCGCCCATATGGACCGCTTCACGCCGGACCTTCTCGATCGGGCGGAGACGGCGCTGCACTGCAAGGACTGGCTCTATCTCAACCTCACAGGCGTGCGGGCAACCGATCCATCGGAGGCGAGTTTCACCTTTGGCAATTTCAGAACACGCCAGTATGATGCTGTGGTGATCGACGCGCTCGGCCTTGAGCGCAGACGCGGGCTCCTGCCCGAAATCATCGACGGCAGCGAGATCAGCCACCCGCTGACATCGGAGGCGGCTAAGGCCTGCGGTCTTCTTGCCGGAACGCCGGTCTGCCTCGGCTATGTCGACATGGTGATGACGGCGCTTGGTGCAGGCGTGCGCAGCGGCGCTCGCAACGCCGCCTGCTCGACGATCGGCTCGACCGGCGTGCACTTGCGCGCCAAGGCCGTTGCCGACGTTCAGCTCAATCGCGAGGGCACCGGCTATGTGATCGCCCTGCCCATTCCCGGCATCGTCACCCAGGTCCAGACCAATATGGGCGCCACGATCAACATCGACTGGATCCTTAATGTCGCCGCCTATCTGATGGCCGAGGCCGGCAAGCCTGCTTCGCACGCAGACCTCATTGCACGCATCGACGGCTGGTTTGCAGAAAGCCGACCGGGGTCGGTGCTTTACCATCCCTACATTTCCGAAGCGGGCGAACGTGGGCCTTTCGTCAACGCCAATGCGCGCGCGGGCTTCACCGGGCTTTCGATGCGTCACGGTTTCCCCGACCTGCTGCGCAGCGTGATCGAAGGGTTGGGGCTTGCGACCCGCGACTGCTACGCGGCGATGGGCGCGATGCCAGAGGAGCTGCGGGTCACCGGCGGCGCAACACGCTCCGTCGCCCTTCGCCGTTCACTTTCGGCCGCCGTCAACGCACCGATCCGCCAGTCGCGCCGTGAGGAGACGGGCGCGGCCGGCGTGGCGATGATGGCTGCGGTGGCTGTCGGCGTCTATTCGAGCATGGACGATTGCATTGCCGACTGGGTGACGCCGCTGCTCGGCGATCCGGAGATACCAGATGCCAGCGAGGCCCACCGGTTCGACCGGCTCTTTTCTGCCTACACCGATGTACGCCAGGCAATGACGCCCGCCTGGGACAAGCTTGCCGAAGCCGCAACGACGTCGCCGGTGGGCGCGTAATTCTGATGCAGCAGGCATCGAAGGAGCATGATATGACCGAACCCGAACTCCTGGATCTCTTCGTCATCGGCGGAGGCATCAATGGCGCGGGGATAGCACGCGATGCTGCCGGCCGCGGCCTGAAGGTCGTGCTGTGCGAAAAGGACGATCTGGCACAGGGAACCTCGTCGCGTTCGGGCAAGCTGGTGCATGGCGGTCTGCGTTACCTCGAATATTACGAATTCCGCCTGGTGCGTGAGGCGCTGATCGAGCGTGAAGTGCTGCTCAATGCCGCGCCGCATATCATCTGGCCGATGCGCTTCGTCCTGCCGCACAGCCCTGAAGATCGCCCCGCATGGCTCGTGCGGCTCGGCCTCTTCCTCTATGATCATCTCGGCGGCCGCAAGAAACTGCCCGGGACCCGAACACTCAATCTGCTCCGCGACCCGGAAGGCACGCCGATCCTCGATCAATATACACGCGGTTTTGAATATTCCGATTGCTGGGTCGACGACGCCCGCCTCGTGACCTTGAATGCGGTCAGCGCAGCGGAAAACGGCGCTCTGGTGCTGACCCGCTCGCCGGCCGTGTCGGCCCGTCGCGAGAATGGCGGTTGGACCGTGGCCACCAAAAGCAACACCACGGGAGAGACGCGAACCTTCCGTGCCAAATGTCTGGTGAACTGCGCCGGCCCCTGGGTGATGGACATCATCAATCGCGTCGCCGGTTCGAACTCCGGCCGCAATGTCCGCCTCGTCAAGGGCAGCCACATCATCGTGCCGAAGTTCTGGGCGGGCGCCAATGCCTATCTGGTGCAGAACCACGACAAACGCGTCATTTTCATCAATCCCTATGAGGGCGACAAGGCGTTGATCGGGACGACCGATATCGCTTACGAAGGCCGGGCCGAGGATGTCGCCGCCGACGAGACGGAGATCGAGTATCTGCTCCAGGCGGTCAATCGCTATTTCAAGGAAAAGCTGCGTCGCCACGACGTGCTGCACAGCTTCTCCGGCGTGCGCCCGCTGTTTGACGATGGCAAGGGCAACCCGTCCGCCGTTACCCGCGACTATGTCTTCGATCTCGACGAGACAGGCGGCGCTCCGCTGCTCAACGTCTTCGGCGGCAAGATCACCACATTCCGCGAGCTCGCTGAACGCGGCATGCAGCGCCTGAAGCACATCTTCCCGAACATGGGAGGCGACTGGACGGAGAAGGCGCCGCTGCCGGGCGGCGAAATTCCGAATGCCGATTACGAGAGCTTCGCCAACAGCCTGCGCGATACCTATCCCTGGATGCCGCGCAAGCTCGTGCATCACTACGGCCGTCTCTATGGCGCCCGTGCCAGGAATGTGGTTGCCGGAGCGACTGGCATGGAAGGGCTCGGGCGGCATTTCGGCGGACAGCTCTATGAGGCCGAGGCGCGCTATCTCGTCGCCACGGAATGGGCCGAAACGGCGGACGATATCCTCTATCGCCGCACCAAACACTACCTCCATCTGAACGAAGCGGAACGCGCGGCCTTTGGCGAGTGGTTTGCTTCAACCCGCCTTGCCGCCGCCTGAAGGATGCCGCCATGCCGCTGACCCTTTCGCTCAATACCAATCCGCTGGTGAACCGCTTCGCCGACCCAGACGATCTGATCGATACGGTTGCGCGTGATTTGCGAATCCGCGACCTCCAGCTGACCCACGAGTTCATCAATCCGAGCTGGCAGGCGCCGGTGATTAGCCGCCTGACGCGCAAGATGCGCGCTGCCTTGAAGCGCACAGGCGTACGGGTCACCTCGGGCATGACAGGTCCCTATGGGCGCCTCAACCATTTCGGACATCCGGATGCCGATGTGCGCGGCTACTACGTCGACTGGTTCAAGACCTTTGCCGACATCACCGCCGATCTCGGCGGCCATTCGGTCGGCACGCAATTTGCGATCTTCACCTATAAGGACTTCGACGATCCGGCCAGACGCGAGGAGTTGATCAAGATCGCCATCGATTGTTGGGCCGATGTCGCCGAGCACGCGCGCGCTGCAGGCCTCTCCTACATGTTCTGGGAGCCGATGAGCATCGGCCGCGAGTTCGGCGAGACGATCGGCGCCTGCCTGTCGCTGCAGGAGCGGCTGACAGCCGCCGGAATGGCCATCCCGATGTGGATGATGGCGGATATCGATCATGGCGACATCACCTCCGCCGATCCCGACGACTACGACCCCTATGCCTGGGCGCGTGCCGTCCCGGCGATATCGCCGATCATCCACATCAAACAGAGCCTGATGGACAAGGGCGGGCACCGGCCTTTTACCGCCGAATTCAACGCCAAAGGCCGCATTCAGCCGGCACCTCTGCTCCAGGCGCTGGTCGAAGGTGGGGCGAAGGACAATGAAATCTGCCTGGAACTCTCCTTCAAGGAACGCGAGCCGAACGATCGCCAGGTCATCCCGCAGATCGCCGAAAGCGTGGCCTTCTGGGCGCCGCATATCGACACCGGCGTCGCCGACTTGAACATCTGAGGCGGAGATCTTTAAAAGGCAGCACTGCGATACGGCGGAATCGCCGCATGACCTTCGAAAAGGAACCGTGATGACGGACGCCGATGATACGCTTGCCGTGCGTGCTGCCTGGCTTCACTATGCCGGTGGCCTGACGCAGTCCGACGTCGCTCGCCGCCTCGGCGTGCCGTCGGTAAAGGCCCATCGCCTGATCGCCAGAGCGGTCGCCGATGGCGTCGTCAAAGTCACCATCGACGGGGATATCGTCGAATGCGTCGAGCTGGAGATGCGGCTTTCGGAACGGTTCGGGCTTCAACATTGCGAGGTCGCGCCCGATCTCGGCGAGGAAGGCTTGCCGCTCCGCGCACTCGGCCATGCCGGCGCCGGCTATCTCAAGCGCGAGATCGAGCGCGGCGACAATACGGTCATCGGCCTTGGTCATGGCCGCACGCTTTCCGCCGCCGTCCAATATATGCCGAGGGTAAGCGCGAAGAACCTGCGCTTCGTCTCGTTGCTTGGCGGCCTGACACGAAACTACGGCGCCAATCCCTATGACGTGATGCATCGCATCGCCGAAAAGACCGGCGCCCATGCCTATGTCATGCCGGTTCCCTTTTTCGCCAATACTGGCGAGGACCGCGAAGTGCTGAAGGCGCAGCGTGCCGTCAAAGAGGTCTTCGATCTTGCCAATAATGCCGATCTGAAGCTCGTCGGCCTGGGAACTGTCGATGCCGAGGCGCAGCTGGTTTTGTCCGGCATGGTCGAACCCGGTGAAATCGACGACATCGCTGCCGCAGGCGGCGTCGGCGAAATCCTCGGACATTTTTTCGACGCCGACGGCCATATCCTCGACACCGCGCTGACGGCGCGCACGCTCTCTGCGTCTTTCCCCAAGACCAAGAAAGAGCGGCTTGTGGCGCTGGCGGGCGGACAGTCGAAAGTGGCGGCTATCCGGGCAATTCTGAATAGCCGCCGCCTTTTCGGGCTGATCACCGACGAACGAACCGCGCAGGCGCTGCTGAAGTAACGATCGAAAGCAACAATATTTGATCGCAAAATAACATAATAAATGTTGATTATCACGCATACTCCGTTATCTTAACATCAAACGAGGGTGGAGATCGGGATGAGGCGGGAAGAGCGGCAGCAGTTGATCGTCAACCTGCTCGTCGAAAACAAGACCGTCGATCTCGACGACCTTGCCGATCGCTTTACCGTGTCAAAGATGACGATCCATCGCGATCTCGACGATCTCGAGCAGGCAGGCGTCCTGCGCAAGGTTCGCGGCGGCGCGACCATTGACGCCGGAACGCAGTTCGAAAGCGACTTCCGCATTCGCGAGCGCCAGGGCAGCGAGGCCAAGCTGGCTATGGCCGAGACCGCGTTGGAACTGGTCGAGCCGGGGATGACGGTGATGGTAAACGACGGCTCGATGGCGGCCGTGCTCGGCGAAATGCTGCTGCAGAAGCGGCCGCTGACCTTGATCACCAACAATGCGGCGATCATGGAGCGGCTGAAAGGTGAAACAGGCATCACGCTGATCGCGCTCGGCGGCATCTACTCGGCCAAATTCAACGCCTATCTCGGCGTCGTCACCGAGGAGGCACTGTCGCGGCTGAGGGCCGACATCGCCTTCATTTCGACGCCCGCCGTCAGCGGCGGGCGCGCCTATCATATGGACGACAATGTCGTGCGCGCCAAGCGGGCAATGATCGCGTCCTCGACCAGGACCTGCCTTCTGGTCAATCACCAGCGCATCGGCCACACCGCCCTGCATGTCATGGCGGATCTGGCCGATTTCGAAGCGATTATCACCGACAGCGCACCGGATGCTGCTGTCCTGGAGGAATTCGAGCAGGCGGGCATTACGCTCACCATTGCATTAACGCAGGATCCGACATGACCGAAAAGCCGCGCTTCTGGATTGGCACCAGCTGGAAGATGAACAAGACGCTTGCTGAAGCCGAGCATTTCGCCCGCGGTCTTGAAGCTGCCGATGCCGCGCGCGACCCGCGTATCCAGCGTTTCGTCATTCCGTCTTTCACGGCCGTGCGCGAGGTCAAGGCGAGGCTTGCCAAGACCTCGGTGAAGGTCGGCGCGCAGAACATGCATTGGGCCGACCAGGGCGCCTGGACCGGCGAAGTCTCGCCGGTGATGCTGAAGGACTGCAATCTCGATCTCGTCGAGCTCGGCCATTCCGAACGGCGCGAACACTTTGGAGAGACCGACGAGACTGTGGGTCTGAAGACCGAAGCAGCCGTTCGCCACGGTCTCATTCCACTGATCTGCATTGGCGAGACGCTTTCCGACCGCGAAAGCGGAAAGGCCGCCGACATCCTCGCAAGCCAGGTGCGCGGCGCGCTTTCGAAACTTTCGGGCGCCCAGAAAAGCGCCGAAATCCTGCTGGCCTACGAGCCAGTCTGGGCGATCGGCGAGAAGGGTATTCCGGCGACCGCGGATTATGCAGATGCGCGCCAGTCTGAAATCATCGCCGTTGCCGAAGCTGTGCTGGGCCGGAAGATCCCCTGCCTCTACGGCGGGTCGGTAAACCCGCAGAACTGCGAAGAACTGATTTCGAGCCCGCATATCGACGGGCTCTTCATCGGCCGTTCGGCCTGGGATGTCGAAGGCTACCTCGACATCCTGGCCAGATGCGCCGCCAAACTCCGAGGAGAAAGACAATGAAGCTTGCCATTGCAGGAGACAGCGCCGGCGAAGGCCTTGCCAAGGTTCTGGCCGACCATTTGAAGGACCGCTTCGACGTCTACGAAGTCTCGCGTACCAGCGCCGGCGCCGATCCTTTCTACGCGAACCTCTCGGATCGCGTCGCCTCGGGCGTCATCGACGGTACCTACGACAAGGCGATCCTCGTTTGCGGCACCGGCATCGGCGTCTGCATCTCGGCCAACAAGGTTCCCGGCATCCGTGCCGCCCTGACGCACGACACCTATTCGGCCGAGCGCGCCGCGCTTTCCAACAATGCGCAGATCATCACCATGGGAGCCCGTGTCATCGGAACGGAGCTTGCAAAGTCGATCGCTGACGCGTTTCTTGCCCAGACCTTCGACGAGAACGGCCGCTCTGCCGGTAACGTCAAGGCCATGGATGATCTCGACGCGAAATACAGCGTCCGTTGAAGAATGCTGATGACGATGCCGGGCAGGAGTGTGTTCTCCGCGTTAAGTCCTTGAATTGAGATTCGTTTCGACTCGGAACAATCGGCCGGGTGATTCAGTTGAGTCGCGTTGTTGCCATCGACGCGAAGAAGAAGCAGATGAAGCCGAGCACGGCAAAGTCCAAGGCTGGGGAAAAGCAAGAGCCGGCACCGGGGCAATGTCATCAGAATCATGAGTGCTCGGCGCAAGCCGGTCGAAGTGGAAAACTGCTCGGGGAGGCGTCAGACTTAATCATGAAGCGCACGCACCGCCCAATGCCCTTGCTCGACGAATCTCACTCAACGCTGCAGTCTCGTCCGATCCGCAAGCGCGATCCTGACCAGCCCAGTCTGCCCTTCGATCCTATGCCGTCGCGCGTCGAGCCTTGCCTCGCACTGCTGAAGCCGACTGTGCCCGTCGGGCCGGATTGGCTCTATGAGGTGAAGCTGGATGGCTATCGATTGGCAATCCACGTTGAGCCGAAGGGCGTGCGGGTCATCACCCGCGGCGGCCATGACTGGACCCATCGCTTCCCCACCATCGCCGCCGCAGCGAAAGAGCTTGGCGTAACGACCGCCATTCTCGATGGCGAGGCCGTTGTACTCGATGATCATGGCCGCTCGGATTTTGGCGCCCTGCAGCGTTCGCTCGGCGGGCGGGGCGGCAAGCGAGTATCGACCGAGTCGATCCTCGTCGCCTTCGACCTTCTCTATCTCGATGGACACGATCTGACCGGCACCGAGCTTGACGTACGCCGGCACCTGCTTGAAGACCTGATACCGGACGGCGACGATCAGGCGATCCGCCTCTCCGAGGAGATAGAGCTGCCGGCCGAAGAACTCCTCGAGCACGCCTGCCATCATCATCTGGAAGGCATCATCGCCAAGCATCGCGACCGGCCCTACGGCAGTGGCCGCACGGGCGACTGGCTGAAGATCAAATGCGTCCAGAGCGAGAGCTTCATGATCGTCGGTTACGAGCAGTCCGCATCCGCCCGCGGCGGCATCGGCAGGCTGCTACTGGCCGGCAGACGAGGGCTCGACTGGATTTACGTTGGCTCCGTCGGAACCGGTTTCGGTGCCAGCGATGCTGAATACCTGAAAAAGACGCTGGACCGGTTGAAGACGAGCCGGCCGGTTGTTCCGCTGAACGGCAAGCGCCTCGTCCTCGTGCAGCCGACGCTGATCGCCGAGATCGAGTTTCGCGGCTGGACGGATGACGGCAATCTCCGCCATGCCTCGTACAAGGGGCTGCGCGAGGTTCAAGACAACGCCGCCGTCTTCGATATGACCTAGAACAGGATGATTTTAGGCCGAGTCGGCCTAAAATTTGAATCCTGTTCTAAATTAAAGAGTTAGAGCATGATGTCGTCCGAAAACCGCTCACACTTTTCGGCATCATGCTCTGGATCTGATCACTTTCAGCAGGCCAAAACGGCGATCAGAGACTCTCCATAAGAAGCCCAAAACTGGGCCGCCATTCGAATATATCGACGCTCGCGTAAACGCCGGAGCGGACGAAGGGGTCTCCTGCGCTGAACGCCTCGAACTCGGCGAGCGTTTCGACTTGCGCCATCACGATTGCGGTGGAACCCTTGTCCTCCGCCGGCGGCGCGGAAGGTCCGGACAGCAGGATGCGGATCACCGCGCCATGCAGATAGGTCTTGTGCTCCTCGAGCAATCGGGAGCGTTCGGCAGCCTTGCCGGGGTCGGATACCGCGTAGCGGGCTACGATCATCGTGTATTCTCCACCGGCGTCAGCACGAAATCGAAATCGGAGCGCCAGATCGTCGGACGATCGACACGCTCAAAAGGCGCGACCAGGCTGGTTTTGACACCAAACACCGTATCGGATTGCAGATAGGGATCGTCGCCGACAAAAGTGTGGGTTACGAGCTTCTGATAACCTGAAGCCGTGATCAGGTAATGGGTATGGGCAGGACGGTAGGGATGGCGGCCGAGGGACGTCAACATCTGGCCGACCGGGCCATCATCCGGGATCGGATAGGAAACCGGCTTGATGCCGACGAAGCTATAGGCGCCACCTGCGCCGGTGACGAAAATACCCCGGTTGTTCCACTTCGGCTGGATATCCGGCTGCTGGACGTCGTAGAAGCCATCGGAATTATCCGACCATACATCGATCCGGGCTCCCTCGATCGGATTGCCGTCAAGATCCATCACCTGCCCGATGAAGAGGCAGCTCTCGCCCTTGCCGTCGAGCGAGATGTTTTCACCCATCTGCCGTACGGGCGCCCCTTCGACATGGAACGGTCCAAACACCGTATTTTCCGTGGCGCCTGGCGGACGCCGGTTGTTGATTGCATCCACCAGCATCGACAAGCCCAGCGTATCGCTGAGCAGGATGAACTCCTGTCGCTCGTCATGACAGAGATGGCCGGTTCGGGTCAGGAAGCCTATGGCCAGCTCCCATTCCTCCTGGGTCAGGCTGATATCCTTGGCAAAGGCATGCAGGTGCCTGACGAGCGACGCCATGACTTCGGCCAGGCGCGGATCAACGCTCTGCCCCATCCGCGAGTTGACGGCTTCCACGGATCTCTCTTCGGTGAAATATTCAGGCACGTGGCCATCCTCCTAAGGCGTTAACGCGGCCGCGCGCCCTCCCAGGCGCTCTGCAGCAAAGCCCGGATCGCTTTCCGTTCGATCGGGCGCGGGTTCCAGTAGGGGTTCCGGGCGGCGAGTTCCGCCGCATGATCCAGATCGACTTCCTTCATACCCAGATCTCGCAGCGCCAGGGGGGCGCCGATCGAAGCGGCAAAATCATAAAGACCGCTGCCCAGCGAGCCGCCAAAAAGATCGGCAGCGGGTTTTAGCGCGTCCGCTGCGGCTTCAGCGTTGTAGGCGGCAGAATGGGGAAGAATGACCGCATGGGTTTCGGCATGCGGCAGGTCGAAGCTACCGCCCAGCGTATGGCAAAGCTTGTGATGCAGGGCCATTCCAACTGCTCCGAGCACCGTGCCGCACAGCCAGGAACCGTAAAGCGCTTCGCTTCGCGGCTCGATGTCCCCAGGTGCATTGACGATTTGAGGCAAAGCCTGCTTCAGCGCGCGCAAACCCTCGCCCGCCATCATTGACGAAATGGGATTGCGATCCTGCGCGTAGAGACCTTCGACCGCATGAGCCATCGCATTGAGCCCGCTGCTGACGCTGATGTTGACCGGCAATCCCAATGTCAATTCAGGGTCGTAGATCACCACTTCGGGCAGGATGTCGGCCCCGCGGACCGTCGTCTTCTGCCCGTTCTCTGTCTGGCCGAGGATCGGTGTAACCTCCGACCCGGCATAGGTCGTTGCCACCACGATTTGCAGCGCGTCGTTGCGATAGGCGATTGCCTTGCCGAGACCGATCGTCGATCCGCCGCCGATCGCGACGACGCAATCGGCGCCGGCTGCGTTATAGGCCGCCATCGCGCGCTCGGTCACATCGACCGGCGTATGCATCGTCGCATCGTGGAATAGTCCCGCCGCAAGCGGGCCGAGGGATGCGGCGATCCGTTCAGCCTCCGCTTTCTGGTGCGGGGTCGAAAGGATCAGGGCGCGTTTGCCGCCCTGCCCTGTCATCGCATCGGCGAGACGGCTCAACGAGCCGCTCCCGAAGATCACCTGGGCCGCGCTGACCGTGTATCTGAAAGGTACGACCATGCTATCGATCGAGTTTGAAGAGTGAAACTGCGTTGGTGCGACCGATCTTCAGACGGTCGGCTTCGGAGATGGTGGCGCTGTCGAACCAGTTTGCAGCATGGTCGATGTTCTCGAATGGCCAGTCTGCCGAGAACAGAATTCGGTCTGCGCCGATTTCCAGCATAGCATCGATAAGCGATTGCGTGCGGAAATTCCCTGACGTCGTGATGTAGAAATTCTCGTTGAAATAATCGGCAATCGGGCGTTTGGCCGGATAGCTCTTTTCCACCTTGACCCACGCATTCCGGTTGTCGATGCGCCACATCATGTATGGCAGCCCCTCGCCCATGTGGCCAACGATGATCCGCAAGGCCGGATGTTCGTCAAACAGGCCGGATCCCATCAAGCGCAGCGCATGAACGGCGGTCTCCTGCGCGAACGCCCATGTCGGACCCATCAGCCAGGAATGGCCAGCATAGATCCGGCTGTCCTGCGGCAGCGGGTTGCGCGGATGCAGATAGAAGGGGACGTTGAGTTTTTCGACTTCGGCCCAGAACGGACGGTATTGCGGCAGGTCGTAGTAGAGTGGCGTCGTTCCGTCGCCTTCCTGCGAGAAGCCGTTGACCAGTGCGCCGACGAAACCCATCGTCGTCACGCAGCGCTGCAATTCCTGCGTTGCGGCATCCGGATCCTGCAGCGGCAATGCTGCAAATCCCAGGAAACGGTTCGGGTTCTTGACGCATTGCTCCGCCAGAAAGTCGTTGGCGCGTCGGGAAATCTCCAGGGCCTTTGCCCTGTCCGGGATCGCCTGCACGGCCGGAGCGTTCAGCGACAGGATCATCTTCTCGATGCCGTGGGCATCCATCAGCCGCAAACGCTTTTCCTGGATATCCAGAAGACGGGCGGACAGTTCCGTCCAGTAGTCGCCCGGCACGAATCCAGCCGAATCCTGCAGCGTCTCGGGAATGGCGAAATGTTCTTCAAGCGCGATCTTGCCTTGCACGATATGCTCTCTTTCCTGTCTTGAATCGAAATAATGCGGATGGCGGATCAGAATTGTCCCTTGGGCGGAAGACCGAGCAGTTGCTGGCCGGCCATGGTGCCGACGGCATCCCAGTTCATGGAAATGTGGCGCCCGACGGCATTTGCATCGCGCCACGCCCGCTGGACGGGGTTGGACATCTGCAGGCCGAGGCCGCCTGTCGATGCATTGAGTGCTTCGACCGCCCGAAGCGCCAGGCTGACCGCAAAGGACTGGCTGCGGCGGGCGAGAATCCGATCGTTCTCGGTGATCTCGCCGGTGCCATCCTCGCGGGCCTGGGCTAGTTGCTGCGCCCGGGCAATATCGCGCAGAATGATTTCGCGGGCGGCATCCACGGATGCGGAGGCTTCCGCCACGCGAAGTTGGATCGTCGGAAACTCCGCGATCTTGTTGTTGCCACCGGCAACCGCACCACGTGTCACACGGGTCCCGATCTGGTCGATATAGCTATCCAGTGCGCCCTTCGCCGCACCGACAGCGGCGCTGCCGAGGCAGAACGGAACCCCCATGAGCAGCGGAATGTTGAAAAGCCCGATACCCTTGTAGCCACGTCCGCCCGGCGTTCTGCCGGAGGTCGCATCCGGAAAGCTCAGAATGCGGTATTCGGGAACGAAGACATCCTTGAGGATCAGGCTTTTTGAGCCGGTGCCTGCGAGCCCTACCACGTCCCAGGTCTCGGCGATGGTATAGTCGCTGGCGGGAACCAGAAGAAACGCCGGTACAGGACGCTCCCCCTCGCCGTTTGGCGGAATGATCGCCGCACAGAGCGCCCATTGGGCATTTTCGCATCCGCTCGCAAAGGCCCAGTCGCCGGATAGCCGGAAACCACCCTCGACGCGGTCCGCCAAGCGAACCGGCGCATAGGAACCGCAGAGCAGCGCATCCGGATCGCTGCCCCACACCTCCTGCTGAACCCTTTCATCGAACATGGCAAGGAGCCATTGATGTGCGGAAAGGAGGCCGGCAACCCAGCCGGTGGAGGCGCAGGCCGACGACAGTTCGATATTTGCATCGACAAGCTCGGCAAAGGATCCTTCGTCGCCGCCAAAGCGGGCCGGTTTGACGATATCGAAATAGCCGGCGGAGCGCAGCAGATCGATAGAGCGGGCCGGCACGCGGCCGGATTTTTCGGTATCGCGCGCGCCGGCACGGATTTCGTCCAGCACCGAGGCGATGCGATCTGTAAGACATGCGGTCTTGACCCGCGCCGAGGCGGGAAACAGGGCGGCTGTATTGTTCATGGAACTACCTTCAGTTCTGGGATGCAGGAAGCGCGTGCTGTGGCGCGCAATATTTCGAATTCTCGTACATCAGCGCGATCGTGTCGTCGGAATGGCGTGTATCCACCACCTGCCCGATGAAGATGGTGTGCGTTCCATAGGGAACTGCGCCCATGCGGCGGCAGACAACCGAGGCATGAGCGGTGTCCAGCACCATCATGCCGCGCTCATGGCGAACCCAATCGGCAGCGTCGAACCGACGCTCAGGCGCAATCTTGCCGCTGAAACCTTCCGATACGGCTGCCTGCCTGTCGGTCAGAATGCTGACTGCGAATTCCGGCACCTCAAGCAGCATGTCATGCAGGTAGGTGCGATTGTTCAGGCAGATGATGAGAGATGGCGGATCCATCGAAAGTGATGTGACGGCGGTGGCCGTCATTCCATGATCCGCGCCGTTGCGACAAGCAGAAATGACTGTCACCGTCGCCGGGAAACGGCGCATGGTCGATCGAAACGCATCGCTGATGGGTGCGGGGGCCGGCGCTATGCCGAGGGCAGCAGTGGCAGACATGATTTCCTCCCGTGTCTCCTTGGCATCTAGATTATTGCATTTGCAACTATTGTCAATGCAAGTTTATAAATTGAGCGGGAAAATGCTTGCCTTACTCAGCCTTTCTCGACGGCTGAAAGCCAATCGTGTTGTCATTCCGGTAATTTAGGTGCATGTCGGAGAGAGCCCTCAGCAAGCGAAATCCCGCCAGCAGACAGAGACATGTACAAACTTACCGATTCCGTTCCCTATCTTCTCAATCGCGCCGGCGTGCGGATAGCCGAGGTATTCGCGCAGAGAATCGCCGAAGACAATCTCAGCGTGGCGATGTACCGGGTTCTGGCCATGCTCAAGGAGCGCCGGGAGAGCACCCTGGGGGATCTCGCCGACGTCGTCTCTGTCGAGATTTCGACGCTGTCGCGCCTCGTCGGCACACTGGCCAAGCGCAAGCTGGTGTCGAGAACACGTCCGGAAGATAATGGCCGTATCGTCATCGTAAGGCTGACCCCGCAGGGAGAGGCGCTGACGGAAAGGCTCATGCCGCTTGCCGTCGAGCTTGAACGCACCGCGGTTCAGGACATGTCGGACGAGGAGGTCGCAGCACTGAAGAAGGCGCTGCGCCGCATGCACAGCAACCTGCCGGCAATGTCCGGAAAGGGAAAAGTTGCGAACTGAAAAGTTTGCAGTTGCAAATATTTTATTCGCAAGTATTTAATAGCGTGTCATCGTTGTCTTGACATAGCCCGTTTGCGGGTGAGTCTGGCGCTGGGAGGAACCACGCCGGCAACGATCCAGGAGGATTTGTACACGGATCGACGCGGACCTGCCGCTGGCAGGAGCGTACTTCCTGTACGCAAAGCATGGGGAGGGAAAATTGGCCATACAAGATCTCGCTATTATCAAGGAACACGTTCGCAGCCCGAATATCATCATCGCCCTTTGCGGTCTGCTGATCCTGTTCGACGGTTACGATCTGATCGTTTACGGCGCAGTCGCGCCGGCGTTGCTCGGTGAAGCCAGCTGGGGCCTGACGCCGGGCATGGTCGGACGGGCTGCCTCCATCACCCTGTTCGGTATGCTGCTGGGCGCGCTCATTGCCGGAACTCTTGCTGACAGGATAGGTCGTCGCAAGGTCATCATCGGCAGCCTGCTGAGCTTTTCCGTGATGATGATCGGCAGCGGTCTTGCGCCGAACTTTCTCGCTTTCGAGGGAACACGCTTTCTCGCCGGCCTGGGCCTTGGCGCTCTTTTTCCCACGGTAACCGCTCTAATCATCGAGTTTTCTCCGCCGAAACGGAAGGCGATGGCCTATTCGATTGCTCTTCTCGGTTATCTGGCCGGCGGCATCATTTCGGGTATCCTCGGAATGCTGCTGATACAGAAATACGGATGGCGTCCACTGATGATCATCGGCGGTGCGCCGATCCTGCTTCTGCCTTTCTTCATCCGTCTCATACCCGAGTCCCCCGAATGGCTGGCAACGAAGAACCGCCAGACCGAAGCCAACCAGATTGCAAACCAGTACGGGCTGCCCAATCCGGTAGCCAGGCCTGCTGCATCACGCCAGGTGGGCATCCGGTCGCTGTTTTCCGAAGGTCGCCTGCTGCCGACATTGAACGCATGGGGCATTCACTTCTGTTCGCTTCTGCTCACATTCGGCATGGTCAACTGGCTTCCGACCATCATGAACAAGATGGGCTATGACCTCGGTTCTGCCCTCCTCTTCTCCGTAACGCTCAATCTCGGAGCCGCCGTCGGCCTCCTGATCGGCGCAAGGATTGCCGACCGCGGAAACGTCAAAATAGTCGTGGCAGGCATGTTTCTTCTCGGTGCCTGCTCGATCTGGTTGCTGACGCAAGTGGATCAGGGCCTCCAGGTTTATGGTCTCGTCGCACTTGCCGGTACGGGAACGATCGGTACGCAGATCCTCGCCAACGTTCTCGTTGGAAACCTCTATCCGGTCGAAATCCGTGGAACCGGCCTTGGCTTCTCGCTCGGCATCGGCCGTATCGGAGGCATGATAGGACCGGCTATCGGCGGTGCGGTTCTGGGTGCAGGCCTGGCTCCGCAGTGGAACTTCTACATCTTCGCATCGGTCGGAGCCTTGGGATGTGTCCTCGCACTCATGACATTGCTGTATCGCAAAAAGGCTGATTGACGGCCAGATTGCCGGCAGGTCTTACATCCAGAACCTGCCGGCAATGCAAACCTTGTGAAGCCGATTTCCGATCATAGCCGACGGCTTTAGGTGGTCACCGAGGCGAAAGACCGGAAGCGCAAGGACAAGTGGTTTCTGCCGCCGGCACGCTGGCGATCGAGCAGGTCGGCTAAATCGCCTTTGAAAACAAGCTAAATAGTCGACGAAGCAGCCGAGATCCCGTATGCCGCTCATATGTCGATCCGACAGGCAATAGAAAGTGGCACCTATGGCAAATTCGCCCCGCAGACCTGTCAATCCAATGGATGCCGCCGAAGCGTTGTTCAAACCCGCGAAGAAGAAGCCGGAGCAAGCTGTTGAGCGGCCGGCGCTGCCGAACACAAAGGAGCTTGTTTCGCTCAAGATCGACAGTGATGTGCTTGCCTATTTCCAGGAAGATGGCCCTGGCTGGCAGGATCGGATCAACGACATATTGCGCGCCGCGATGAAGAACAGGGTCTGACCCTGTTGCGCCATCTTGTCCGCCACGGTTGGTCGTTGTGATGCCGAAAGCACTGCACCGGCTTTTCCGCAGCGGCGTTGTCCATGTTCTCTTCGCCTTTTTGGCAATGGGCAGCTGGGCGGTTTTCGCCAATCGCGCGCACGCCATGCCATTGCCGCTCTATGCCGGCCTTGTACAGGGTGCGATATCCGCCTGCCTGACGCTTTTCCTGAAATCTGTGATCGACTGGCTTTCGAAGCGCTTCGTCGGATCTGCACGATTTTGGGCGCCGCCTCTCATTGCTTGTCTCGGCTCAGCCGGCATTCTCGTGGCAATCCATGCGGCGACCGGCACACCGGAAATACTCAAGACCATCGCATTTCCGCTGCTCGTATCGACGAGCTACGCGGCAATCTACAATTATTCGATCTCGGCAAGACGAGGTTTCGATACATGATGGGAAGGCAGCTGATCCCATTTTGCGGACACTCCTCCTGCCCACGGTAACAAGCAGTCGCAACTGCTGCAGGAGCAAGGGGCGTGTCCGCGGTAGACCGTCACTCCTTCACCGCCCCGGTCATCGATGAGACGTAGTAGTCCACGAAGAACGAGTAGAGGATGACCACCGGAAGGGAGCCGAACAATGCGCCCGCCATCAGTGCCCCCCATTCGAAGACGTCGCCGCGCACCAGTTCGGTCAGCACGCCGACCGGGATGGTTTTGTTTTCCGACGACTGGATGAAAGTCAGCGCATAGATGAATTCGTTCCAGGACAGCGTGAAGGCGAAGATGCCAGCTGAAATCAGCCCGGGTACTGCGAGCGGCAGAATGATCTTGGTGAGAATCTGCCATCTGTTGGCGCCGTCCACCAGCGCGCTTTCCTCCAGCTCGAATGGGATCGACCGAAAATAGCCCATCAGCAGCCACGTGCAGAAGGGAATGAGGAAGGTCGGATAGGTGAAGATCAGCGCCAGGCGCGAGTCGTAGATCCCGAGCTTGAAGACGATGAAGGCAAGCGGGATGAAGAGGATCGACGGCGGCACGAGATAGGCGAGGAAGATCACCAAGCCGACCGAACGCGACCCTGTGAAGCGGACGCGCTCGATGGCATAGGCGCCGAAGACTGAGGCTACCAGCGAGAGGAAGGTGGAGCAGACCGCGACCAGCATCGTGTTCCACAGCCAGCCGGGATAGGATGTCTCAAGGAACAGGTATTTGATGTGATCGAGCGTCGCTCCCACCACCCAGAAGGGGCTGTAGTTGCTGTAGTCGGTCAGCTGATCGTTCGGCTTCACCGCGGTGATCGCCATCCAGTAGAACGGGAAGAGCAGCACGACGACGAAGACGGCCATCGGCAGGTAGAGCATTACGATCCGCCGCGGCAGGCGGTTCAGATAGCTCATGCCTTCGGCATTGTCGGTCACGACCTGATCGGCGGCGTTTGAATTTATCGACATCATCACTCTCCCTAACCCCAATTTGGCTCTGACTCTGGCCTTAATCCTGGCCGCCCTGTTGCCATTTGCGCCGCTGCAGCCCGAAGAAGCTGAACATGATGGCGCCGAGCAGGAAGGGCACCATGGCGACCGCGATGGCCGCACCCTCGCCGAGCTGACCGCCTGGAATGCCGCGCTGGAACGATAGCGTCGCCATCAGATGCGTCGCATTGACCGGTCCGCCCTTGGTCAGCACGTAGATGAGCTGGAAATCCGTGAAGGTGAAGAGCACCGAGAAGGTCATCACGACGGCGATGATCGGCGTCAGCATTGGTAGCGTCACGTAGCGGAAACGCTGCCAGCTCGTGGCGCCGTCGAGAGAGGCGGCCTCCTGCAGCGACGCCGGAATTGTCTGCAGCCCCGCAAGCAGCGAGATCGCCACAAAGGGAATGCCGCGCCAGACATTGGCGACGATGACGGATATGCGCGCATTGATCGGATCGCCGAGGAAGTTGATCGGTCCGCTGATCAGCCCGAGCTGCATCAGCGACCAGGAGATGATCGAAAATTGGGAATCGTAGATCCACCAGAAGGCCAGCGCCGAAAGCACCGTCGGCACGACCCAGGGAAGCAGCACGATGGCCCGGAAGAAGGACTTGAACGGCAGGTGCTGGTTGAGCAGCATCGCCAGCCAGAGGCCAAGCGCGAATTTCAGCACCGAGGCGACGGAGGTATAGAGAATGGTGTTGAAGACCGACAGCCAGAAGACGCTGTCGTCCATCAGGAACTGGTAGTTCTCCAGCCCGATGAAGATGCCGTCGCGGCCGATCCTCGTATCGGTGAAGCCGAGCCAGACGCCGAGCCCCAGTGGATAGGTGAGAAAGCAGACGAGGAACACCGCCGCCGGCAGCATGAACAGGAAGCCGAGCACATTGTTGTTCTGCAGCAGCGAAGAGATCGGCCCACGCCTGTCCTCCGAATTCACCATCGACATTGCCATCTCCCAGATTGCACTTGAACTCCCAGAGGACTTTGCGGCATGCCGAGGGCCGGCACACCGCTTGTTTTGAAGCGCGGCTCAGACGCGATAGTAGCGGTTTGCCCGCCGTTCAGCTTCCTTCATCGCATCCTCGGGCGACATCTGGCCGGTGACGGCGGCCGCATACATATCGACCAGAACGTAGTCGGCCATGGTCGCTGCCGAGGCATAACCGAGTGGGCCGGCATAGCCGTTCGGACGCAGCTTTTCCGAGGCGCGCGCATAAGGCGCGTGGATCGGATCGGAGGTCCAGATCGGGTTCTGGGCGAAAGCCTTGAGCGGCTGGCAGCAATAGGCGCTTGAGCCCTGGATCCAGGCATTCATCTGGTCGGCTTCCATCATGAACTTGATGTAGGCCTTCGCCGCTTCCGGATACTTCGTATGCTTGAAGAGAAGCAGTGAGCTCGTCTGGAAAAGCTCGACGCTCTGGCCAACCGGGCCGACGGGGAAATTCGTCGTGCGGATGTCCTTGGCGATCTCGGCGAGCTTCGGGTCGTTCTTGGCCGTGTAATAAACCGAGACGCCGTTGGCGATCAGCGAAACCTGGCCGGCGAGGAAGGCGCGGTTGTTGTTGACGTCCTGCCAACTTTCCGTGCCTGGAATGAAGGTCGCATAGAGCTCTTTGGCATAGTTGATCGAGGCCAGTGTTTCCGGGCTGTTGATCGTTACCTTGCCGCCTTCGTCGACCATCTTGCCGCCGTGGCTCCACAGCAGCCAATGGGCGTAGTTGTTGCCGTCGCCGACGGCCTTGCCGTGCGGGAAGCCTGCCGGCGTGCCCTTGGCTTTCATCGCCTTGCAAAGCTCGAGGAAGCCTGCCGTGTCTTTCGGGAACTCGCTGAATCCGGCCGCCTTCACGTGAGTGTCGCGATAGACCACCGCATTGCCGATTGCCGCCAGCGGCATGGCGATGAACGTGTCGCCGCGCGCCGCATAGCCCTTCACGCCGTCATACCAGCCGCCATATTTGTTGCCGAGATAGTTGGCGAGCTCTGTCAGGTCGACCAGCTTGTCGGGATACTGGTGAGCGTCGTCGAACCAGCACATGATGAGGTCCGGGCCGGAGCCGACATTGGCCGCGACGGCAGCCTTCGGGCGGATATCTTCCCAGCTTTCCTTGTCGATGCGCACCTCAACGCCGGTCGCTTCGGTGAACTTCTTGGTGTTTGCAATCCAGGCCTCCTCGTCGCCCTTGACGAAAGGTGTCCAGCGCAGCAGCCGCAGGCTGGCGCCGCTTTCCGGCGTATAGGTCGGTTCGGCCTGTGCGAAGGTTGGCCGGATGCCGAGGCCGGCGGCGCCGGCAACGGCAGCCGAGGCGGCAAGAAAGTCACGTCTCTTAAACCTCATGATATTCCTCCTCTTCAAAAAAGCGGGTGCGAACTCCCCGCCATTCACCTCCCGCTTGGTGAACGACGGTCCTTGCATCCCTGAAACGGGGTGCTGCCGGCCTGCGGGCGACGGGGGCTCCTCCGCCCCGCGCAGCCGCCGGACGGCGTCAGTCGGTCAATCTCCGGCCGCTCTCGGCATCGAAGAGATGAACATGCGCGGCGTCGATCGCAACGCGCAGGGTCTCGCCCGGCCGCGCGCTGACGCGTTCGCGGAAGACGCAGCTGAGGTCGCTGCCGCCGAGCCTGAGAATAAGGTGCGTCTCGTAGCCGGTCGGCTCGATCACCACGATTTCACCGGGCAGGCCATTGGCATCGAGCAGGATGTATTCCGGACGAAGCCCATAGACGAGGTCGCGGCCCAGGGCGTCGGCAGGCGGGTTGGAAACCGGGAGCGCAGTGCCGTCCGGCGCCTTGAAACTTGTCGGGTTTTCGGGGTCGAGCCTGCCCTTGATCATGTTCATCGCCGGCGAGCCGATGAACCCGCCAACGAAGAGATTGGCCGGCTTGTCGTAAAGCTCGAGCGGCGTGCCGATCTGCTCGACGACGCCGTCATGCATGACCACGATCTTGTCGGCCATGGTCATGGCCTCGATCTGGTCGTGGGTGACGTAGACCGTCGTCGTTTTCAGCCGCTGGTGCAGTTCCTTGATTTCGGCGCGCATGGCGACGCGCAGCTTCGCATCGAGGTTGGACAGCGGTTCGTCGAACAGGAAGACTTCCGGATCGCGCACGATCGCCCGCCCCATGGCGACGCGCTGGCGCTGGCCGCCGGAAAGCTGGCGCGGATAACGGTCGAGCAATTTGTCGAGACCGAGGATGCCGGCGGCATATTTCACCCGCTTCTCGGCTTCCGCCTTCGGCGCCTTGTTCAGCATCAGCGAGAAACCCATGTTCTCCTGTACCGTCATATGCGGATAGAGCGCATAGTTCTGGAACACCATGGCGATGTCGCGGTCCTTGGGCGGCAGCGTGTTGACCACGCGCCCGCCGATCTTGATCTCGCCGCCGGAAATATTCTCAAGTCCCGCCAGCATCCGCAGAAGAGTGGATTTTCCACAACCCGACGGGCCGACCAGGATCACGAATTCCCCGTCGGCAATGTCGATATCCACGCCTTTGATCACCGGAAATGCTCCGAATGATTTCCGCACATCCGCGAATTGAACGCCTGCCATACCCACTCCTCCCAGAAATCGAGCGCTACATGCTATGTATTCGTATTTTCGTATATCTTGCCGGCGGCCTTATCTTCTCAAGTCCTTCTGCCGCTGCAATCCCGCATATGCGGGTGTGCCCGGGCGGTACTCTCCTCTTATGGGGCGGCTTTAGCCCAGCTCAATCTCATCCGGACGCACCCGGAGCGTCTTCGGCGAGATAGACCTCGATCAGCTCGTCCACCGTGGTTTCGGCGACGAAACCCAGTTGCGTCGCGCGTTCGGGCGTAAAGGACTTCGGCCATCCGGCGACGATCCCTTCAATGACCTCGTCGCGGCCACGATCGATCAACTCCGCCGCCTCGGGACCGGCAGCACGGCGCAAGGCTGCGATCTGGTCGGCAACGGTGGCGGCGACGCCCGGCATGGTGAGCGTGCGCCGAACACCCAGCGCCGCGGTGTCGAGCGTCGCCGCATGGATCAGGAATTTGATGGCGGAACGCGGGCTTGCCAGCCAGTGCTTGACCGTTTCTTCGACCGGAAGAACAGCCCGCTGGCCTGCAAGCGGTTCACGCAGGATTCCGGAAAAGAAGCCCGATGCGGCGGCATTCGGCGCACCCGGCCGGATCACGATGGTCGGCAACCGAATTCCGACGCCGTCGATAAAGCCGCGCCGCGAATAGTCGGCAAGCAGAAGCTCGGAAATCGCCTTCTGGACTCCGTAGCTGGTGAGAGGTGCGAGCACGTAATCGTCGGGAATGGGATCGGGAAACGGCGAGCCATAGACCGCGATCGACGAGGAGAATACGAACCGGGGAACATAGGCTTGGCGGCTTCCTTCCCGGCGGATCGCTTCCAACAGCAATCGCGTGCCGTCGAGATTGACCTTGTAGCCGAGGTCGAAATTGCGCTCGGCTTCACCGGAAACGATCGCGGCGAGATGGAAGATCACGTCGGCCCGGCGAGCCGCCAGGGCTTCCGCTGCGCCGCTTTCGGAAATATCGGCAGCCAGCGCTTCCACCGGCGCAACGCCACCGGCGGGTATCGGCGGAGGCGTTACATCCACAAGCGTCATGCGCGTGATTGTATCGCCGCCGAGTGACCCGCTGCGCCCCAGTGTGGCGGCGAGCTTCCGGCCGATCATTCCTCCCGCCCCGATAATGAGAATATGCATCGTGTTTCGCCTCCCTGCGAACTACGAGAAGAGTAATTTGGTCGTCGTATAAATACGGGTTTCGTGGATTGCGAAGGCCGCGCATGCGGCATCCGGGTCCCGCGTCTCCAAGCCAGCGAGGATCAACCGGTGATCGGCAATGCTCGTGGCGATCGTTCCGGGCTGCGATACGACGCGCCTTCGGTGGCTCAGAAGATAGGAATAAAGGTCGGCGGCCATATCAGCCAGCACCGCGTTGCCGCTGGAACGGTAGATAGCGGTGTGAAATTCCCGGTCACATATCAAAAAACGCACAGGATCGTCACAGGCGGCCTCCTGCGCTGCGATCGACTTGCGGAGATAATCAAAAGTTGAAGGCTCCATCTTGAGCGCGGCAGCCCTGACGACCTGTGCTTCGATAAGAAGCCGGGCCTCATGAACATTGTCGAGACTGTAGGCCGCGATGTCGCGATACCGCGCAGCCTGGACGGCCAATTCGCCGACGTCCTCCGATGCCACCACCGTGCGCGTTCCGTGCACAACCGAGAGAATCCCATGGGTGGAAAGGATAAGGATGGCCCCACGGACGGTCTCGCGGCTGACCGAGAGTGCGGAGGCGAGTTCACGTTCGCTTGGCAACGGATCGCCCACCTTGAGAATGCCGGTGGCAATGAAGGTCGCAATCTTCTGGACGACGAAGTCTTTCATCGACTTCTTCGGCGCCCCACCGAGCGCCGCAACGTCGTCTTCGAGCATCGCTCGAACGTCCATTGCTTTTCCCTCCCCGCGCTCAGGTCTACTGGTCCGGTAAGTGGACCAGTAGACCTGAGCAAAAGAGGATTGTCAACGTGGTGGCACGCGATTTACCCAACCGTTATTTGGAGCAGTTTTGTGAATGGCAATATCAGCACGCCGAGAAAATTCACGCCGAGAAAACCAGCCGATCACAGTGCCGGATGGACTGTAGTCCGATAACGCTCAAGCCACTTTGGAGACTTTGCCGAGGCGCTTGATCGCCTGTTCCAGCGGACGCTTGCCGTCGCTGTAATCTTCCCAGGCGGAAGATTTTGACAGCAGGGTCGGAACGGTGCGGATGGTGAAGCGCTTGGGGTCCAGATCTGATTTGACCTGCGTCCAAGTCAACGGCATCGAGACGGTGGCACCCGGCCTGGCGCGCGGTGACAAAGGCGCCACCGCCGTCGCCATCCGGTCGTTGCGCAGATAGTCGAGGAAGATCCGGCCGTTCCTCAGGCTCTTCGTCATCTTGATCAGATAGAGATCGGGATTGTCGCGCGCCATCTGCTGGCAGACGTCGTGCGCAAAACCCTTCGCTTCGGCCCACGAAAGCGGCTTGCGCTTGTTGACCGCAAGCGGAGTGACGACGTGCAGACCCTTGCCGCCAGTCGTCTTGCAAAAGCTGATCAGACCCAGCGCGTCGAGACGGTCCCGCATTTCGCGGGCTGCCGAAACGACCGCGGAGAATGGCACGCCCGGACCTGGATCAAGGTCGAAGACGAGCCGGCCGGGCACCTCCGGCTGACGCGGTTCGCAATTCCAGGGATGCAGTTCGACGGCGCCGATCTGCGCGACGGCAGCAAGGCCTTCAATACGGTCGATCTGCAAATAGGGCTTTTTATCGCCGAAGACCTTGACCAGTTCGAGAAGGTTCGAGGTGCCGAGCATCGCATGGCGCTGGAAAAACTGCTCGCCGCCGATCCCGTCGGGCGCGCGGATGATCGAACACGGCCGTCCCCTGATGTGCTCGATCAGCCAGGAGCCGACGGCTTCGTAGTATCGGGCCAGTTCCTCCTTGGTAACGGGTTTTCCGTCATTGGCATCCGGCCATAGCGGCTTGTCCGGGTTGGAGATCAGTACCCCCATGACCTCGGCCTTGGCGCTTTTTCGGCGGACGGGTCTGGCCTTTGCCTCCACCGCCGGCTGCGGCACGTCAGTTTCCGCGGGCTTTGCCGGCCGTTCGGCCTTGACCTCTTTGGCCGGCTTGTCGTCCCGCAGTCCCTTGAAGGCTGCCTGCCGGACAATGCCGTCGGCGGTCCAGCCCGCGAATTCGATTTCCGCCACCAGCTCGGGCTTCAGCCAGGTGACCTCGGCCTCCTTCTTCGGCGCGCCGATGCCGGTGAAAGGTGATTTTGCCGTCTCGAGCGCTTTCAACTTCGGAAGCAGCGTTTCCACTTTCTTTGCGCCATATCCCGTGCCGACGCGGCCGACATAGACGAAGTGGTCGCCGTGATAGACGCCGACCAGCAGGGATCGGAATTTCCCGTTGGTCTTGGCATAGGCGCCGATCACCACCTCGTGGCCGGAGCGGCATTTCGACTTCGCCCAGCTTTCGGTGCGGCCGGATTGATAGGGTGCATCCGCCTCTTTCGAGACGATGCCTTCCAGTGAGAGCTTGCAGGCAGATCGAAGGACTGCATCACCGCCGGTGTCGAAATGCTCGACGAAACGGATACGCGGATCGCTGCCGGCGTCGGAGAGAAGGCTTTGAAGCCGCGCCTTCCGCTCGACCAGCGGCAGTGATCGCACGTCCTCGCCACCCTCATAGAGAAGATCGAAAGCGAAATAGACGAGTTCGCCGGTCTTGCCTTCCGAAAGGGCCGCCTGCAGGGCCGCAAAATCCGGAGCGCCATGATCGTCGAGGGCGCAGATCTCGCCGTCGATGATCGCATCGGGCAGCGTCGATGCCGCCTCGGCGATCTCGGGATATTTTGCCGTCCAGTCGAGCCCTTTCCTGGTCTTCAGCGTCGCCTCACCATCCAGCACTCGCATCTGGATCCGATAACCGTCAAATTTGATCTCGTGAAGCCAGCCGGTGCCGGCCGGAGGGCGTTCCAGTGTCTGGCAGAGCTGCGGCGCAATGAAATCCGGCAGATCGACCTTTGTGACCGGTTTCGATTTCCGACCGCCTCCGGCGTCCTCTTTTCGCTCTTCGGCAGCCAGTCCGTGATTGCTGTCCCAGACGGCATTAGCCTGAACGTCGCCACCCTCGACCATGAAAGGCCTGGGCTTTCGTCCCTTGCCGGCGGCAATCATCTCCATGGTTCGGCCGGAGGCGACAGAGGTGTCGTTCTCCTCGAGGATCGCCTCGCCATTGTTTTCGACGGAGAACTCATCATGGTGTTTGATGAGCAGCCAATTTGTCCGGTTGCCGCCGTTGCGATCATTGCGCATGCGCACCAGCACGAAGCTGCCGTGCAGCCGTTTGCCTTCCAAGATGAACTTGAAGTCACCCTTGGCGAGGGCCTGTTCGGGGCTCTTTTTTCCTTCCGGTTCCCAATAGCCCCGATCCCAGAGCATGACCGTCCCACCGCCATACTGACCTTTTGGAATGGTGCCTTCGAAGTCGCCATAGTCCAGCGGGTGATCCTCGACCTCGACCGCCAGCCGCTTGTCGTGCGGGTCGAGGGACGGCCCTTTGGTGACCGCCCAGGACTTGAAGACGCCATCCAGCTCGAGCCTCAGATCGTAGTGCAGCCGGGTGGCATCATGTTTCTGGATGACGAAGCGACGGCGGTTGCTGCGGGCGAGCTGCGTATCGCCGCTCGGCTCATCCGTTTTTTTAAAGTCGCGCTTCGACCGATAGGTCGATAGTTTGTCACTGGCCATGGTCGTTCCCGAAAGCAGCCCCGACAGCGAAATGCCGGCTGGCCGCTGGAAGTTCCATCAGGGTGCTCCTCCAGCCGTCAGCGGATAAAACGGCTGGGATAGACGAGAAAAAATTTCTCAGCCGCGCCGCATCGTTCTCTTGCTTGAAACGTTAATTACTACCACCGGGATGCAAAAATGCGCGCTGATCAATGGCTATCTCTTCTCATCATCGCGCTGATGATGGGCGCGTTCCTGTGGGGTCGTTATCGATACGATATAGTCGCCGTAAGCTCCCTTCTCGCTGCAATCATTGTCGGCATCGTCCCCGCCAAGAATGCTTTTTCCGGCTTTTCCGATGACATTGTTATCATCGTTGGCAGCGCGCTCATCGTCAGTGCGGCGATATCCAGATCGGGGATCATGGATGTCGCCTTGCGCAGATTTTCTCCCGAACGACGCGGGCCACGGATGCAGCTGATCATTCTGGTTGCCATTGTCGCAACGCTGTCGGCCTTTATCAAAAACATCGGTGCGCTGGCGATCATGATTCCGGTGGCTGTGCAAATGGCCCGAAAATCAAGCGTATCACCGTCGATGTTCTTGATGCCGATGTCTTTCGCCTCCCTGCTTGGGGGGCTGATGACGCAGATCGGCACGTCGCCGAACATCATCGTGTCCAGGGTGCGAGAAGAGATCACTGGGCAGCCATTCACGATGTTCGATTATACGCCCGTCGGTCTGGCGCTGGCAGTCGCGGGCGTTGTTTTTCTGGCGTTCTTCTACAGGCTGCTGCCTGAAAGATCGCGTGCAGAGACGTCGATGGACGAGGCGGTAGCAATCAAAAACTATACCACCGAAGCCAAGGTCGCTGCGCCGTCCGGCGCGATCGGGCAGTCGATCAGTTGGCTGCAGAAGCCTGCTGGCGGCGATGCGATGGTCACGGCAATTATCGGAGGCGGCGGCCAAAAGCGCACGCCACTTCCCGACACCGTCCTCAAGGAGGGCGACCTTCTTATTATCGAGGGCGAGCAGAGCGCGCTCGACAAGATCGTCAGCGAAGCCAAGCTTCAACTGTCCGATCGTAAGCACGAGCCCGAGGTACGCCGCGACATAGGTTCCGTTGAAGCCATTGTCGGCGAACATTCCCGATTGATCGGCGTCAGCGCAAAAGACATTTCTCTCTTCGACAACACCGGCCTCAACCTTCTTGCCGTCAGCCGCCGCGACAAACGCTTCACCGAGCGTCTGGGGGAGATCAAGATCCGCAACGGCGACGTCCTGGTCTTGCAGGGCAATCTGCAGAAATTACCGGATCTTTTGCGCGAATGGGGATGCCTGCCGCTCGTCGAACGAAATTTGAAACTCGGCAGCGCCCGCAATGGCCTAGTCCCCGTCATTATCCTCGTGGCAACGATGGCGGCCACGGCCTTTGGTGGGATCCCCGTTGCAACAGCGTTTTTCGCGGCCGCTTTTCTGATGGTGGTCACCCGATCCATTCCCTTGCGGGAGGTCTATCAGCATCTCGATGCGCCCATTCTGATCATGCTGGCCGCTCTCATTCCGATCAGCGACTCGCTCAGGACCACAGGAACCACCGACATCATCGCGGACCTCCTCTCGCGAACCGCCGAAATGCTCCCGCCCTTCGGGGCTTTGGCTCTCATCCTGGTTGCGGCCATGGCCGTAACCCCGTTTTTGAACAACGCAGCGACGGTTCTGGTCATGGCCCCGATCGCTGCGACCTTTGCCGAGCAGTTGGGCTTCAGACCCGATGCTTTTCTGATGGCGGTGGCGATTGGAGCCGGCTGCGACTTCCTCACGCCCATCGGACACCAGTGCAACACGCTCGTGATGGGACCGGGCGGATATCGATTTGGTGACTACGCCCGGCTGGGTCTGCCGCTCTCGCTCATTGTGGTGGTCGTCAGCGTGCCGATCCTGTTGTTGGTCTGGCCGATCTGATTGCACCTGACACCGGGCATTGCGGCGACCGATAGGAGTTTCGAAGCCGAGATGTTTTCCTCACGCGGCGACGTCGGGAATAGGCAGGCCCAGGATCTCGGCATGTTTACAAAGCTTCTGCCAAGCTGCATCGCCGACCGGCACGCCCTCTTCCAACGCCGAGCGGCGCCTTCGCGCTGCGCTATCGCCCGGCATGCGGACAGGACCATTGTTCCAGGGCGCCGGAGGATTGCTGCGGCATGCAGAGCCGAGAAAATCGGACTGCGTCGTAAAGGCATCCAACCCGGCAAAAAAGGCGGGGTCGATGATCTGGACGAAGGCGCTTTGCGAAAAGACACCAGAAGGCGCGTTCGCCCGTCCCTTGCCGGAAAGCCCCTGCCCCAGCAATTCGACGATCAGCCCGAGCCCAAAACCCTTGTGCCCCTTCAGCTGGCCGCCGAGAGGCATCATCGTCCCGCCCCGTTCGGTCACCTCGCGCGGATCGTCGGTCGGCTCGCCTGCAGCGGTGAGGGCCCAGGCCTCAGGAAATTTCTTGCCGGCCTTCGCCAGGTTTTGCGTCATGGTCGTGGTGGTGATCGAGGCCGACACGTCGATCAGGATCGGATCCTTAGACGTCGGGAAGCCGGCCGCCATCGGATTGGGCGTCAGGAGCGGCTTCGTGCCGCCATAGGGCGCAACGCGGCTCGCCGCGGGATGCGAGACCGACAGCTGCACGATCAGGCCCCGGTCGGTTACCTCCCGCATGAAGGCTGAAAGAGCGCAGGTATGGTGGCAGTTGCGGATCGCGGCGGTGACGACGCCATGATCGCTTACACGTTCGCAGGCCTGCTCGATCGCCTTGGTCAGCAGCCATGCGCCCGGCAGGGATTTGCCGTCCCAAACAAAGGCAGCGCCGCGGTCATTGACGACCTCATAGCTGCCCGACTTTGCCAGTGAACCGTCTTCCAACGCCTCGACATACCAGTTCAGAAGGCTGACGCCATGGGTTTCGTGGCCGATCATGTCGCCCTCCACCAGGACGGCGGCAGTGGTTTCGGCCTTGTCGATCTCCATGCCGGCGCGGGTCAATATCTGCTCGGTGAATTGAGTTAGGGCAACGCGATCAATCAGAGGCATAGGCATCTATCCGTCATGTCATGGAAAGCAGGGGCCGCCATTGGTGGCGGCCCCTGCCTAAGTTCGACAGACCAGCTTACTTGAAGCGGATCTGCGCCAGCTGCAGTTCGGAATTCGTCGCGATCGTCGGCTTGAAGTCGAGACGCGGCGAAACGCGGGTGAACCCGACCATGTGAAACATCGGGATATCCGCAATGATCTCAGTGTTCACCTTGGCGAAAAGCTCCTTCCAGAGTTTTGTGCGCTCGTCGCCGGTGGCAGAGGTCGCCTTGGCGATCAGCGCGTCGACAGCGGGATCGCGAACCATGGAGTGGGAGCCGTCGGTCGCATATTTCACGAATGCGGTAAAGACGGGATCGCCGGTCGCATTATCGTGCTGCGACTGAGTCAGCGTCGGACCGGAATCAGCGACAAAGGGTGCAACGAAGTAGCCGTTCCACACGGAAACGTCATACATGTCGAGCTTCACGTTCAAGCCGACTTCCTGAAGCATCGCCATCATCGCTTCCATCGCTTCGGTGGCGTTGGGATATTGCCCGTTGCGACCGATGATGCGGATCTCACGATCGACCGGGACACCGTCCGCTTTCGCCGCTTCGACCAGTCCCTTCGCTTTTTCGGGATCATAGGGCCAGGCGGGGATATCGGCATTGTAGCCGATCGTTGTGGGTACGACGAGCTGTGTCGCGATCTTCGCCTGTTCGGGGAACAGCGTTCCGAGCATCGCCTGACGATCGATGGCGAGGTTCATCGCTTCGCGGATGCGCCGGTCGTTGAGGGGTGCTGCGCGCGTATCGATGCGCAGCGATGTCGTCTCCGAATTCGGATAGGCGAAATCGGTTTCCTTGTTGGTGGCATCCTGTACGGATACGGCCGGAACGATATCGGCTTCGCCGGCATCGACCATGGCGGCAGCAACGGCGCTGTCAGAGCGGAACAGATAGGTCGCCTGTTCCACCTGGGGTTTCTCCCCCCAATATTCCGGATTGCGCTTCAGCACGATCGACTGGCCGATTTCCCATTTGTCGAACGTATAAGGGCCAGTGCCAATCGGTTTGCGGGTGAATTCGTCGGCTGGTGTCGCCTCGGCCGATTCCACAGCCATCACCGTCATCAGAAGCGGAAGAATCGGCTGCGCCGGTTTTGTCGTAATGCGGATCGTGTTGGCATCGGGCGTTTCGAAGCTGAATTCCGTGCCGCCGAAATATTTGCCGCCGGTCTCACAGCTGAGCTTCTTGTTCTTGTTGCGCTCGATGGTGAATTGGACATCCTTGGCGGTGAACGGCTTGCCATCGTGCCATTTGACATTCGGGCGCAGTTTGAACTCCCAGGTGTCGTCATCGATCTTCGACCATTCCGTCGCCAGGCGGGGTTTGAGACCGCCATTGACGTAGTCGAATTCCACCAGCATTTCGTTGACGTTTTCAGAAATGACCCGGCCGACGTCCTGGCGCGCTGCCATACAGGGTTCGACGACATCGACGGTTTCGGCAAGCACAATAGTGACGTTGCTCTTGGCATCCTGAGCGTGCGCCGTACCGCCGCTCAGCGCGAGCACCGTTGTTGAAAAGCAGGCAGCTAACAAATGCAGTTTCATTTCGTTCTCCTCCCATGCGCCTTTGGCGCTCCTCACAGTGAATCTGCGTCCCGTTTCCGGTGCTCCGGCATCTATCTCCTCATAGTCCTATAAAGCACAAGTGCACTAATATACTAGTTGACGATTGCGTTCAACCCTGGCGCTCCGAGTGCACAGCCTTCAACCTTGTCTGGGGCGCGAAATCTTACTTGGCCGAAGCAATCAGTTCGCGCATCATCTCGACTTCCTCGTCGGTAAGATCCGTCAGCGGCGCCCGCACCGGACCGGCATCAAAGCCGCGCAAACGCACGCCTGCCTTGACCGCGGATACCGCATAACCGGCCTTGCGATCGCGGATGCGGGCGAAGGGATAATAGAAATCGCGCAGCATCTGCTCACAGGCCGCGTCGTCACCGGCGAGGAATGCCTTGTGGAACTTCAGTGCCGTTTCAGGCACGAAATTGAAGACCGCCGAGGAATAGGTCGGCATGCCGGCTCCGCGATAGGCTTGAGCAAACAGTTCGTGTGTCGGCATGCCCCCGATATAGGAAAGGCGGTCCCCCAGCGCGATCGTCACACGGCGCACCGTATCGATGTCACCGGTTCCATCCTTGAAGCCGATCAGATTTGGGCATTCGTCGGCAAGCTGAGCAAGCTGCTCGGCCGAAACCCGCGCCTGGCCGCGATTATAAACGATAACGCCCATATTGGTGGCCTTGCAAACGGCCCGTACACGCGCGGCAATGCCATCTGCCGGCGCCTCGGTCAGGTAATGCGGCAGCAGAAGAATGCCGTCGCCACCGGCCGCCTCGATCTCGCGCGCCATGTCGCAGGCAATCCGCGTGCCGTAGCCGCATCCGGCAATAACAGGCGCATCGCCGGACACGGCGCGGGCGGCCTTTACCACCTCGACCACCTCACCCGGCGTCAGCGAGAATAGCTCACCGGTGCCGCCGGCAACGATTAGGCCGGCAACGGGGTACGATGACAGCCATTCCAGATGCGCCGAAAACGGCCTGGCGGCAAACCGGTCCTCGGCATCGAAAGGAGTGACCGGAAAAGACAGCAGGCCGTTGCGAATGATCTCGCGAAGTTCCGTCGGGGCGATCAATTTGGTACTCCTCGGTTTCAGTTGCGCAGGTCTTGCGGCAACAGGTCGGCGGGGAAATTCTGATAGGCGACGGGGCGCAGAAATCTGCGGATCGACATGGTCCCGACGCTGGTCGCGCCGAAATTGGTCGAGGCCGGATAGGGTCCGCCATGCACCATGGAATCGACAACCTCAACGCCGGTTGGGAAGCCATTGACTAGCAATCTGCCAGCCTTCCTTTCGAGGATCGGCAGCAGGTCGCGGGCAAGGCCAAGATCGGCGTCGTCCATATGGATCGTCGCGGTCAGCTGTCCCTGAAAGCTTTCGGCGAGGGCGACCATCTCTTCAGGCGAGCCGACGCGCACGACGAGGCCGAGAGGGCCGAACACCTCTTCGCTGAGCGAGTGATCGGCAAGCCAGGCAGAGCCGTTGGTCTCGAACAGGTTCGGCGCGGCGTCGCGGCCGGCACTGTCTGCAGCGAGAACCGGCGCGACGGCATTGCTTGCCCGCAGGCGGTCGGCACCTTCGTGATAGGCCGTGGCGATGCCGTTGGTCAGCATCGTCTGCGGCGCCACCTTTTCAAGAGCCGCCTTGGCGGCACGGGTGAACTTGTCCGCCTCCGGCCCGTCGACGACGACGGCGATGCCGGGCTTGGTGCAGAACTGGCCGGCACCAAGCGTCAGTGAACCGGCCCAGCCGGAACCGATTGCATCCGCCCGGGCAGCGGTAGCAGCCGGCAGCAGGAACATCGGATTAACGCTGCCGAGTTCCCCGAAAAAGGGGATCGGCTCAGGGCGCTGGGCGCAAAGGTCAAAGAGCGCCCGTCCGCCGGCAAGCGAGCCGGTAAAGCCGACGGCTTTGATGGCGGGATGGGTCACCAGAGCCGTTCCGACATCGCGGCGGCCGCCCTGGATCAGGCTGAAGACGCCAGCCGGCATTCCAGTGCGCTCGATAGCGGCTGCAATCGCCTCGGCAATGATTTCACCTGTGCCGGGATGGGCCGAATGCCCCTTCACCACGACCGGGCAGCCCGCCGCAAGCGCTGCTGCCGTATCGCCGCCGGCCGTCGAGAATGCCAGCGGAAAATTCGAAGCGCCGAAGACGGCGACCGGGCCGATCGGCCGCTGCACCAGACGGATCTCGGGCCGCGGCGCCGGCTGCCGATCGGGTTGGGCTGCGTCGACGCGAGCGTCGAGATGCGCGCCCTTGCGGATATGGTCGGCAAACAGTCTGAGTTGGCCGGTGGTGCGAGCGCGTTCGCCGTTGAGCCGGCCCTCCGGAAGCCCGGTTTCCTGCGTTCCGATGAGGGTGACGGCCTCGCCGCGCTTGTCGATCTCCTCGGCGATTGCCTCGAGGAATAGGCCGCGCTCCTCGCGTGTCGTTGCCGAAAACGCTGCAAAAGCAGCTTCGGCGGCGCGGCAGGCGCGGTCGACCAGTTCCGTTGTGCCGACAGCAAAGTCATGTGCCTGCCCATGCGCCGGCTCGGACCGAAATGTCGTCGTTCCGGCAATCCACTCGCCGGCGATGAAATGCCTGCCTGAAGGGGTCCAGCTCATTGTTATTCTCCTCGGCGGAGCCTTGCTCCGTGCTGATTCCGTTGTTCAACATGCGCCGCCTTAGAACAGGATGATTTTAGGCCAAGTCGGCCTAAAATCTGAATCCTGTTCTAAATTAAATAGTTAGAGCATGATGTCGTCCAAAAACCGCTTTACACTTTTCGGCATCATGCTCTAGCGGCCACTCACCTTCCGCCATTCGGCAAAGAGCGTCAGATTGCTTTCGTCGGTGGCCGGGTAGAGGCCAATGATCGTATGACCTTGCTTGACGCGTTCCGTCACGAAATCCTCGTAAGCGGTCATCTCCACCGCTTCATCAGCGATCTCGTCGGCGATCTCAGCCGGGATGACGATCACGCTGTCGTCGTCGCCAACCATGATGTCGCCCGGGAAGACCGCCACATCGCCACAGCCTATCGGCACATTGATGTCGATTGCCTCGTGCAGCGTCAGGTTCGTCGGGCTGGAGGGACGGTTGTGATAGGCGGGAATATCAAGGCCGCCGATCGTCATGGCGTCCCGGAAGCCGCCATCGGTGACGACGCCGGCGCCGCCGCGCATCATCAGACGGGTAATCAGGATGTCGCCGGCAGAGGCTGCGCGCGGATCCTTGCGGCTGTCCATCACAAGAACAGAGCCTTCCGGGCAGGTCTCGATCGCAAGCCGTTGCGGATGTTTCGGGTTCCGAAAAACGTTCATCGCGTTGCGGTCCTCACGCGCCGGCATGTAACGCAGCGTGAAGGCCGGTCCCACCATATTGCGGCCCTTCGGCTGCACCGGCCGAACATCCTGGATCGTCTGGTTTCTCAGGCCGCGCTTGAACAGCGCAGAACAAAGCGTCGCGACGGAGACACCCATCAGCTTTTCACGGGTTGCGGGGTTCATATTTCCTTCTCCTCGTTCTCATTCAAACGCCGAAGCTGCAGGTTTCCACGGTCCAGTCACGGGCTTTGCCCGTCAGGCTGCAACCAAGCCCCGGACGGGCCGGCACGATCATCCGGCCGTCCTTGATATCGAGTTGTTCGTTGAACAGTGGCGCCAGCCAATCGAAATGCTCTACCCACGGCTCATGCGCATAGGCGGCCGCCAGATGCAGATGGATTTCCATGGCGAAATGCGGCGCCAGGCGCATACGTTTCGCCTCGGCGTGTGTGCAGATGCGCAGAAAGGGCGTGATGCCGCCGACCCGCGGCGCATCCGGCTGAATGAAGTCGACCGCATCGGCCCGGATCAGCGCCATGTGCTCGTCGGCGCTTGCCAGCATTTCGCCGGTGGCGATCGGCGTGGCGAGTTCGCGTGCCAGTGCCGCATGGCCCTCGGCATCATAGGCATCGAGCGGCTCTTCGATCCATTCGAGATTGAGCGGTTCGACCAGCCGGCCGAAACGCAACGCCGTCGTGCGGTCCCATTGCTGGTTTGCATCGACCATCAGCGGGACACGGCCATCGATATGGCTGGTCACCGCATCAAGCCGGCGAAGGTCGATCATCGGGTCCGGCTGTCCGACCTTGATCTTGATGCCGCCGATCCCGGAAGCGATCGAGTGGTCGATGGCATCGCGGATTTCCTCGACGCTCGATGACAGGAAGCCGCCGGAGGTGTTGTAGCAGGCGACACTGTCGCGATGGGCGCCAAGCAGTTTTGCAAGCGGCAGGCCGGCGCGTTTCGCCTTCAGGTCCCAGAGGCAGATGTCGATGGCGGCGATTGCCTGGGTCGCAATGCCGGAGCGGCCGACCGAGGCCCCGGCCCAGCAGAGCTTGTCCCAGATGCGCGCGGTATCGTTGGGATCTTCGCCGATCAGGTTGTCTGCAAGCTCGCAGGCATGTGCATAAAGCGCAGGTCCGCCTGCCCGCTTCGAGTAACTGAAACCGAGGCCGCTATGGCCGGCCTCGGAGACGATCTCGCAAAAGAGAAAGGCCACCTGGGTCAGCGGCTTCTGCCGGCCCGTCAACACCTTGGCATCGCTGATTGGTCGCGCCAACGGCAGGTAAGCGAGCGACAGGGTAACCGATCGGATGGCGTCCAGTTTGGACGGACCGGCAGCGAAGCCAGCCTTGGGCGGCTGTGCGGGGATCGTGCGTCGATTGGGATCAAACATCGTGGTGCCTCAGTTGATGGCCGGTTCCGGCGTCTTGCCACCGAATTCCGTTGTCAGGAAATCAAAGTCGCAGCCTTTGTCGGCCTGCTCGATATGGCCGGAGAACATAAAGCCGTAGCCGCGCTCGTAATGCCGCGTCGGCGCCACCCAGGCGGCCCGCCGCGCTGTGATCTCTTCTTCGGAAACCAGCATATTGAGGCTGCGTGCCGGAATATCAAGCTCGACCATGTCCCCCGTTCTCAGCAGTGCCAGAGGCCCGCCAACATAAGATTCCGGTGCGACATGCAGCACGCAGGCGCCAAAACTGGTTCCGGACATGCGGGCGTCCGAGATGCGTACCATGTCGCGCAGGCCGAGCTTCAACAGCGCCTTCGGCATCGGGATCATGCCCCATTCCGGCATGCCCGGCCCGCCCTGGGGGCCGGCATTGCGGAGCACGAGAACCGTGTCCGGCGTCAGCGGATAGTCGGGATCATCGATGATCTTCTTCATGTCAGCATAGCTGTCGGCGACCAGGGCCGGGCCGCGATGGCGGTGGAATTTGGGGTCGCAGGCCGCTGGTTTGATGACCGCGCCGTCGGGACACAGGTTCCCCTTGAGCACCGCCAGCGAACCTTCGTGATAGACCGGGTTCGACAATGGCCGGATAACGTCGTCATTGTAGATCTTCACCTGGTCGAGACCGTCCACCAAGGGTTTTCCCATAACGGTAATCGCGGTGGGATCCAGCTTGTCGCCGAGCTGCTTCATCAGGGCACGCAGGCCCCCTGCATAAAAGAAATCCTCCATCAGATAGGTCGAACCGGAAGGCCGGATGTTGGCGAGAACCGGCGTCGTGCGACCGATGCGATCGAGATCATCGAGCTCCAGCGGGACGCCGGCGCGCCGCGCCATGGCGATCAGGTGAATGATGGCATTGGTGGAGCAGCCGGTCGCCATGGCGACCGTGACCGCGTTGTCGACGGCGGCCGGAGTGATGATCTGGTCCGGCGTCAGATCCTCCCACACCATATCGACGATGCGGCGGCCACAGGCCGCCGACATGCGCTGGTGGTTGGCGTCGGCTGCCGGGGTCGAGGATGCGCCCGGCAGCGTCAATCCCATAGCCTCGGCGATCGCCGTCATCGTCGATGCCGTGCCCATGGTCATGCAATGGCCGTAGCTGCGGGCGATTCCGCCTTCGATGCCCTGCCACTCCTCCTGGGTGATCGTGCCGGCGCGGCGCTCGTCCCAATATTTGAAGCCGTCGGTACCGGAGCCCAGCGTCTTGCCGGCATAGTTGCCGCGAAGCATCGGGCCGGCCGGCAGATAAATGAAGGGAACGCCCATGCTCACTGCGCCCATGACAAGGCCTGGTGTCGTCTTGTCGCAGCCGCCCATCAGAACGGCGCCATCGACAGGATGGCTCCGCAACAGTTCCTCGGTCTCCATCGCCAGCATATTGCGATAGAGCATCGTGGTCGGCTTGACGAAGTTTTCGGAAAGGGAAAGAGCGGGCAGTTCCATGGGGAAGCCGCCCGACTGAAGAATTCCGCGCTTCACCCATTCGGCGCGTTCACGGAAATGCATGTGGCACGGCTGCGCATCGGACCAGGTGTTGATCACGGCGATGATCGGCTTTCCCTGCCAATCCTCCGGCGCGTAACCCATCTGCATCGTCCGCGACCGGTGGCCGAACGAGCGCTGATCATCCGGCAGCATCCATCGGGCGGACCGCAATTGCTCGTAGGTTTTCCTCGCGGTCACGGCTGTCTCCCACCTTTTCGCTTGCTTATTTCAGCGTTTGCACCAACTGATATTTTAGTTTGACATATATATCAATGGAAAGTTTGCGTTCTTGTGCATTAGGTCGTGCAAAGCTATGAATGGGACTGAAAAGGACGCCTCACATGAATTCCCAGTTCGCCTCTACATTTGGCCTGACCGCGCCCGGCTTTCCGGTCGTCGCCGGCAGTACCGTCCAGCGGGTCTATGATGATCTGCGAAAGCGCATCATCACCATTCAGCTGCCGCCGGACACCACGCTGTCGCGCACCGAGCTCACCGAGACTTATGAAGTCAGCCAGACTCCTATCCGTGACGCGTTGCAGCTTCTCAAACAGGAGGGTCTGGTCCGCATTTACCCGCAGTCCCGCACTGTGGTGACCAGGATCGACGTCCTGCAGATTTACGAAGCACATTTCCTTCGCGTGGCGCTGGAAACGGAAGTTTGCCGCCGCCTCGCAACCGATCCGGATCCAGATCCGAGCGTCATTACCCGCGCCCGGTCGATCATCAAGATGCAGTCGGCAGTCGCCGACGACGCCGATCAGATCGCGATCTTCCAGGAGCTCGACGAGCTCTTTCACCAGACATTGTTCGCAGGCGCCAAGCGCAGCAGCCTCCACCAGTTGATACGCGAGCGCTCCGGCCACCTCGAGCGTATTCGTCGCCTGCATCTGCCCGAGAAGGGCAAGATCGTCAGCATTCTCGATGGGCACCACGCCATCATCGATGCGATTGCCGCGCGCAACGAACAGGGTGCGGTCGATGCAATCCGTGAGCATCTCAGCCGCACCGTCGCGAAAGTGGAAGACCTGCGGAAGGAGTTCCCGGACTACTTCGTCTGATCTGCCGCGCCGCGGGTTTTGCCGGAGTCAATTGACCGGCGTCAGCAGCGGCCTGCCTGCGAAGAAGGCGGCAAGGTTGTCGACCGTCAATTGCGCCATCCTGTCGCGCGTTTCCTCGGTACCGCTGGCATGATGGGGATAGAGCACAACGTTGTCGAGCGCTGCAAAGCGCGGATCGGGATTGGGTTCGTTGAGGTAGACATCGATGCCGGCCGAGGCGATCCGCCTTTCCTGCAAGGCCTCAATCAAGGCCGGTTCGTCGACCACGGTGCCGCGGGCAATGTTGATGAAGCTGCCGGTCGGTCCGAGCGCATTCAGCACGTCCGCCGAAATCAACCCTTCGGTGGCGAGCCCGCCAGGGGTGGCGACGATCAGGATATCGGCCCAGTCCGCCAGTTTTACCGGCGTGTCGAAATAGGCAAAATCGTTGCCGGCTTTCTTCATCCTGCCATAATAGCCGACCGTCAGCCCGACAGCTTCGCATCGCTTGGCAATGGCCATCCCTATGCGGCCGAGGCCGACGATCCCGGCCTTCTTGCCCGAGGTCGATGTCGTCAGCGGCATCATGCCCTTCTGCCCCCAATCGCCGGAGCGCACGTAGCGATCGCCTTCCGGCAGGCGCCGGCGTGCCGCCAGCATCAGAAGCAGTGCCATGTCGGCAACGTCGTCGCACAGCACCTCGGATGTGTTGGTGAGCTTGATGCCGCGCCGTGTCATCGCCTCGACGTCCATCTGGTCGTAGCCAGCCGAGGAACAGGCGGCGAGCTTTAATGCCGGCAATTTCGAAAGCAGGGCTTCGTCGATCGTCACATGGCCGTTGCAGACCAGTGCGGAGGAGATCGGGCCGGCTTGCTGCAAGAGAGTATCCCGCTCTTCGCCTTTGACAAGATCGAGCCGGTGCAGCGTGTAGGTCTCCTCCAGCATCGCCATCTGATGGGGCCGGAGCGGATAGGCGACGATGACATCGGGCTTCATGCGGAAACGAGTCCTTCCTGTCGTTGGCGGGCGGCGCGTCGGGTGGCCTGGATCTCCGGATCGGGATCGAGGCTCGCGGCAAGAAGCGCCTGCGTGTAGGGGTGGGAGGGCGCATTGAAGATCTGCTCCACCGGACCCTCCTCGACAATCTCGCCGGCCTTCATGACGATGACCCGATCGGCGAAATCGCGAACCACCGGCAGATCGTGTGCGATGAAGAGGTAAGACAGGCCGAATTCGCGACGCAGGCCCTCAAGCAAGGCAATCACCTGCGCCTGGATCGACACGTCGAGCGCCGAAACCGCCTCGTCGCAGATGATCAGTTTCGGCTCCATCGCCAGCGCCCGGGCAATCGCGATACGCTGGCGCTGGCCGCCGGAAAACTGATGTGGATACCTGTCGGCCATATCCGGTTTCAGGCCAACCTTGACCAGCAACTCGGCCACTCTCTCCTTCCATCTCGCTTTCGGCAGGATATCAGGGTGAATGACCCAGGCCTCCGAAATCAACCGGAACACGCTCATCCGCGGGTTCAGTGACTGGGTCGGGTCCTGAAAGACCATCTGCAAATCGCGACGCAGCCCGAATATTTCTCTCGGGGTCATCGCAAGCAGATCGTTGCCGCGGTAGAGAACCTGGCCCTCCTGAGGATCATCGAGGCGAACGATCGCCCGGGCAAGGGTTGACTTGCCGGAACCGCTCTCGCCGACAACGGCAACGGTTTCGCCGGGCATGATGACGAAGTCCACGCCCTTCAGCGCCTGGAATGCGCCGAAACTCTTTTTCAAGCCGATGGCGCGCAGCAGCGGTTCGCCCTGCCGGTCACGCTCCTGCGCCATCGCACCCTTCCCCGGCGCGGCGGCAATCAGCTTCTTCGTATAGGCGTTCTGCGGGTTGCGATAGACTTCGGCCGCATTGCCGGTTTCGACGACGCAGCCGGAATTCATCACCACGACCCGGTCGGCGATCTCGGCAACGACGCCCAAATCATGGGTGATCAGCAACAGGCCCATGCCGGTTTCCTGCTGCAACTCCTGCAGAAGTTCGAGCACCTGCGCCTGCACCGTCACATCAAGCGCAGTGGTGGGTTCATCCGCGATCAGGATATCGGGCTTGCAGGCGATCGCCATGGCGATCATCAGGCGCTGCCGCTGTCCGCCGGAGAACTGGAACGGATATTTTCGCATCGCCGCCTGCGGATCGGTTATGCCGACGCGCCCGATCAATTCGAGCGCCCTCGCGCCGGCGCGCTCCGCCGACTGGCCATGCGTCGTCATCATCTCGGTGATTTGCCAGCCCACCGGATAGACCGGATTGAGGTGGGCGAGCGGGTCCTGAAAGATCATGGCGATCTTGGCGCCGTTGATCGAGCGTCGCTCCTCGGGCGTCATTTTCAGCATGTCGCGGCCGTTGAGGAGAATGGTGCCGCTGGTGATCTTGCCGGGCGGCATGTCGATCAGGTTCATGATCGCCGAGGCCGACACGGACTTGCCCGAACCGCTTTCCCCAAGGATCGCCAGCGTCTCGCCGCGATCGAGATGCCAGCTGACATCCTGCACCGCCTTGACGGTCCCGCTGGCGGTGTGGAACTCGACCGAGAGGTCACGCACTTCCAAAAGATGTTCAGCCATTTTTCCTGCCCCTCATTTCAAGGCGCCAGCGTTGTGTCGGATCGAGCGCGATGCGCAGCCAATTCGACAAAAGGTTCAGCGACAGCGTCGTCAGAATGATTGCAAGGCCCGGCCAGAAGGAAAGCCACCAGGCATTGGTGAGATAGGGTCGTCCTTGAGCAACCATAAGACCCCAGGTGATCTCCGGCGCCTGAATGCCGATCCCAAGGAATGACAGCGAGGATTCGGCCAACATGACGAAGGCGAAATCGAGCGTCGCAATGGTCACCAGCGTGGGGAAGATCACTGGCAGGATGTGATGGAAGACAATGCGCCAATACGATGCTCCCATGACCTTCGCCGCCTGCACGAACATCCGCTCGCGCACTTCCAGCACTTCGGCGCGCGTGGTGCGCAGATAGATGGGAATGCGGGTGATCGCCAGGACGAGGACGATATTGGTGACCGAGGGCTCGAGCATGTAGAGCACGATCACCGCCAGAAGCAGCGACGGAAAGGACATGATGACGTCGCCGAGGCGCATGATCCATTGAGCAGCAGAAGAGCGGCTGTAACCTGCGACCAGACCGAGCGCTGTGCCGACGACAGATGATGCGAGCACGGCTGCCGCGGCAACCAGGATGGTGTTTTGCGCCGCCACGATGACGCGGGCAAGAAGCGGCCTGCCCAGCGCATCCGCGCCGAGAACATAAAGCATTCCGCGGGTGATATCGAACGGGGGCGCGTTGCGGCCCCGCAGGTTCTGCTTGGTGGCGATGGCCTCCAGCAGGAACGGGCCAAACAGCGCACAGAGCAGAACGATCAAGAGGAACAGAGCCGCGAAGAAAGCGAGCTTGTCCGCCCACAGCATCGTCAGCCAACGCCCGATCGGGCCGCTTGGTTTTTTCTCGGCGAGGATTTGTGTGTCGGCCATCGTCATCGCTCAATACCGGATGCGCGGATCGAGCAGCGCATAGGCGATGTCGATCAACAGGTTCATGATGAAGATCGCCAGTGCCGAGACCATGATGACGGCCAGCACGACGGCGAAATCGCGAAGCAAAATGGAATCGATCATCAACTTGCCGATGCCCGGAAAACCAAACACCGTCTCGACGACGACGGCACCGTTCAGGATGGCGGCCGCCTGGTCGCCGATGACTGTGATCACCGGCAGCATGGCGTTGCGCAGTCCGTGAATGAAGATGATTGAGTTCGAACGGACTCCCTTGGCGCGGGCCGTCTTCACGTAGGCGGAAGACAGAACACTGATCATCGAGCCGCGGACCACCTGCAGGATCAGGCCGAAAGGCCGGATGAACAGCACGCTGACCGGCAGGACCCAGTGCCAGAAAGTTCCCGTTCCCGATGTCGGCAGGACATGTAGTTTGACGGCGAAAATGACGATCGCCACGATGGCCAGCCAGAAATCCGGCGCCGCAGCGCCGATCAGCGAGAAGAAAGTGGCGAGACGGTCGAAGACGCCGCCGACGCGAAACGCCGCGAGCGAACCGATAACGATCGCGGCGACCGTGACCAGCGCCATGGTGATGACAGCCAGCCAGAAGGTCCACACGAATGCCTCCAGCACGACATCCATGGCCGGACGGGCCTGTCGCAGTGACTGACCGAAATTGCCCTGTGCGAGATCCGAGACGTAACGGCCGAACTGGATGATCAACGGATCGTTGAAACCGTTCATCTCACGGAATTGCTGGCGCATTTCCGTGGTCGCATCGATCGGCAGATAGAGGTCGGTCGGATCGCCCGTCAGCCGGGACAGGAAGAACACGATGACGATAAGCACCACGAGCGATACGCCACTGGCGATCGCGCGTTTGCCGATGAAACTCTTCATGCCACTCCTCCCGAGTGAACCCCATGGGGTCGTGATGTCCGGTTTCGTCTTCGTCTGTGCTGCCTGTCATACCCCTCCGGCAACAGGCACGGCTCGACGATCAGTCGCTGTAACTGAAATATTAGTGCATCTAAAATTTTTGTGAACCCCAAAAATCATTAGGGCTTATCAACCGGCGGCTTGCGTCGCCATGTCATGCCGCGGGTTCCGATAATGGCCGCGCCGATGATCACCGCCGCGCCGATCCACGTCTGTGCGGCCGGAACTTCCGAGAAAAATGCGAAGGCCATAAGGGCCACGACGGGCAGTCGGAGAAAGTCGAGCGGTGCCAGAACGCTTGCGGTCGCCATACCGAAGGCGCGCGTGATCAGCGTCATGTTAAGTGCGCCGAGTGCCCCTTGCAGGGCAAGCAGTCCGAGTTGGCTCCAGGTCGGTATCGACCAGACCGGCAGCATGACGATCAGGCCGAGCGGTACCGTCGCTATCAGATTCCATGCAACCAGCCGGTCGGCACTATCCCTCAATGCCATCCGCCGCAGCATCAATTGGCTGGCCGCCGTCAAGACCGCTCCTGCCAGCGCAAAAAGCAGCCATTGGTCGAAACCGGACGCTCCAGGGCGAATGATGATCGTGACGCCGATAAAACCTGCGACAATGCCGGCGACGCTGGAGATGCCGACATGTTCCTTAAGCACCAGCCACGCACCGAGAACGAGAAACATGGGCATGGTGAAATTGATCGCCGTGGCATCGGCGAGTGGCGCGTGCGTAAAGGCGACGAACAAAGCAACCAGTGAGGCAAGCTTCAGACCCGCACGCACGACATGCAGAACACGATAGGGAGAGGATTTCAGGTCGACCCGTGACACGATCCAGGGCGTGACGACAAGAAGTCCGAAAAACGACCGGAAAAAGCCGATCATCAATGGATGCACGTCGCCGGCCAGCAAACGCACAATGACTGCGTCGAAACTATTTAAAAAAGCGGCGGCCACCATCAAGCAGACGGCAAGTCCTGTGCGACCAGGCTGCATCACGCTTCTCCTGACCGAACAAAGGTGAACTCTGCTATATCGGCCATTCGATACGGCAGCGCGTTGAACCGGCAATCCATTGGAAATAAAGCCTTCCTGGCGTGTCTGCTAGTCTCCCGCTCCCACGGCTTGCCGCGGCGGAGACCACTCATTCTCACCAGGGACCGGCGGCATCCGCTATCCCCCAGCGCGGATTAACGGCTTTATCTCAATCGGCCGGCCGCCGTCCACACTGAAAGCGCGCATTGCTGACGGGGGAGCCCTCACCCCACGGTTAGAGCATGATGCCGAAAAGTGTGAGCGGTTTTCGGACGACATCATGCTCCAACTACTTAATTTAGAACAGGATTCAGATTTTAGGCCGACCCGGCCTAAAATCATCCTGTTCTAGTGGATCACTCCGTTCGTCTTCGCCCGGTTCGAGAACTGGTGGACGAGCATGATGCCCTGCTCAAGGAGCAACTCGGCCGCCTGCAGATCGCGTGGCGTCAGGTCCCCGGATAGTCCGCGAATCGTATTGGCGACGCAGATGGAGTTGGCCACGAAGCGGGCGTCGCCCTCACCTTCCGCCTCCTCGGCCGTTGCTTCCAAGGCGTCGGCGACGGTGTCGAGCAGGCTCGAACGTTCGACGAGCGTCATGTCGTTCAGGGTTTTGGAAATGCCGTTCATGATTGTCTCCTCGCGCGTGCTCAAGGCGGATCGCAGCTCCGTTTTCTCGATTTCAGTGACGTGGCGGTGACTGTCAGATAGGATGGCTGTTGTCAGAAGCAACTCATGGCTGCCGCGCACCTCACGCATGAGTGAAGCGAGATCGGACGGCTCAATCAATAATTTCGGGCCGATCATTCCAGATGCGTCAGGAGGTCGGCAAGCATCGGTCGCTGCCCTTTCAACAGCTTTATGGCTGCGTCGGGCGGGGAAAACCACCCCGCTCGATCGACCTCCGGAAAGCTCTTTACCCGGCCTGACCGTGGTGGCCATTCCATTTCAAATTCGGAACTCTGTATCGCATTCACGTCCAGTACCGGATCGGCTTCGATTGACCACGCGACAACCATCTTTCCGCCAGGTTGCCGGTATTCGCCCAACGATGTGAACCTGCCATCGACTGCTACACCCAGCTCTTCGGCAGTTTCCCTTATTGCTGCCGCGAGCTCATCTTCTCCAGGCTCGATCAGCCCCTTCGGGATCGACCACGCAGCCTCGTCTTTCCTAGCCCAGAAAGGACCGCCCGGATGGACGAGAAGCACTTCGATGTCGCTGGAAACACGCCGGTATAGCAGAAGTCCGGCGCTGCGGATTGCCATCTCCTTGTACCCTTCTTGTGTCGATTACGAGGCCAGGCATTCCTCACAGATGCCGCAGCCGTCATCGTCCATCCACCGACGTTGGCGCTTGCAGCAAAGGCAAGCAGCACTGTCTGGTTGTTCTTTCGTGTCTTCCGGTGGAATGATCTCAATCGTCTTGTCGATTAGAGTGTCGGCCACAAGCTCCGCCATCTCGTTGCTCCATTAGTCTATTCTAAATAAGATAGGAGCGGCGATCGATACCGGCAAGCTCTCGACGCCGGTCGGAGCGGCAAATGGCATGCCGAACCACATTCGGCGCTCTCAACATCGAGTGCTGGGCCTTCTTGCGGCAAGTGATATAGTTAAATTTCGGTCGTCCACTAAAGCATGTTGCGCAAAAGTGTGCAGCGGTTTTGCGACAACGACATGCGTAAAAACAAATACCTAAAGCGCGAGGAGCGAATCCGAAAGATTGCGACGCGCTTTAGACGATACGACAAAGGAAATATTCCATGGGAGACCAGAAACGCCCGCTGCAACCAGGAGAAAGTGCCCCCGCCTTCGCACTCGCCACGGCCAACTTCGACGGAACCGTCTCTTTTGCCGACTTGAGCGGTCGCCCGTTCGTGATCGGGTTCTTTCGCGGGCTGCACTGCCCGTTCTGCCGGCGCCAGTTAGAACAGCTTGCCGGCGTACAGCCGACCTTGCGCGCCGCCGGGGTGGAGACTGTGGCCGTTATCAACACGCCGGTGGAACGCGCCCGCCTGTATTTCCGCCACCGGCCGACGCCAATAACACTTCTATGTGACCCGGACTGCCGCACGCATCGTGCCTACGGTGTGCCGCATGGCGAGTTCCTGCCCGAAGGGAGCTGCGAGCAGCCCGAATGGCCCTATGGCGCAACGATGGCGCAGTTCCAGGCGGCACGCATCAATCCCACGGGCGAGTTGCCGGAACCGCTGCACCCGATGGAAGCCAACACGGTGCTCAACGCCAAGGATCACTTCGAGCTTGACGAAGCCGATCATGCGATCTTCGCGAACCACGCTACCCAGCTCGTCGGGCACTTCCTGGTCAATGCGAACGGCACCATCGGCTGGGCACAAATCGAGGCGCTCGACGGACCGAACAGTCTCTCCATCTTCCCGACCGCGGCGGAGATCATCGCCGCCGCCGGCAGCCTTGGACGCTGACCTGCAGCGAACCATCCGCCCGCGTTGGCGAACTCGTCTCCGACCTGTGATCAGCTTGGACTCTACGTCACGTTCCGCCAGTCCGGCAAAATCGCCACGTTAGACGGACCTCAACCGCTTTTCGGTTTTTGCGTCGAACAGATGCAGTTTGCTGAGATCCGGGGTAATGACGATCTTGTCGCCGGCGTGGAGATCAAGGCGCTCTCTTACCGTCGCAACGAGGTGATCCGCACCAAACTTCGTGGTGACCTGGATCTCAGCACCAGTGGGCTCGACGAGGACGACCTCAGCGGCAACAGGACCTTGTCCGATTGCGAGATGCTCAGGGCGAATGCCGTAGATAAGCTGTGCGCCGCGTTCCAATGGCGCTGCTTCGGGCAGCGGCAACCTACCTCCACCGTCCGCGATCAACTCCAGCGGCCCCGAAGTGCTGACTTGGCCTCGAATAAGGTTCATCGCCGGCGAACCGATGAAGCCCGCCACGAAAAGGTTTGCCGGCCGGTCGTAGAGATCGAGCGGCGAGCCTATCTGCTCGACGAAGCCGTCCCGCATCACAACAATCCGATCGGCCATCGTCATCGCCTCGATCTGATCGTGGGTGACGTAAATGGTCGTTGTCTTCAGTCGTTGATGCAGTTGCTTGATTTCCGAACGCATCTGGACACGCAGCTTCGCGTCCAGGTTCGACAATGGTTCATCAAACAGGAAGACCTGCGGATTTCTGACGATGGCACGGCCCATCGCCACACGTTGGCGTTGGCCACCCGACAGGTTTTTCGGATATCTGTCGAGCAGATGCGCGAGCCCCAGAATTTCAGCGGCCTCTCGAACACGTTGCCTGGTCTGTTCCTTGGGTGCTTTCGCCAGCTTCAGCGAAAAACCCATATTCGCCTCGACTGTCAGATGGGGGTAGAGCGCGTAGGACTGGAAAACCATCGCGATATCGCGTTCTTTTGGCGCGACATTGTTCACGACCTTGCTGCCGATCGATATCCGGCCAGCTGAAATCTCTTCGAGGCCGGCGATCATCCGCAACAATGTCGACTTCCCGCACCCGGACGGACCGACCAGGATCACGAATTCGCCGTCTTGGATATCAATATCCACCCCATGCAGAACTTCGAAGTGACCGTAGCTCTTGCGGGCATTCGCCACACTTACTGACGCCATAACTTTCTCCGGCTGAATGTTGGTATCTTCGGGACGCAGCCGCTCGTCTGACACGGCTGTCGATTGCTCATTGGATTGCCGTGGCGGCTGAATAAGGCGCCAGTGCCGCGTCGACCGCAGCAAGGCAGAGTTCGCGGGCCTTCGGAGCGACCCGCTTTGACACCACGTCGGAATATAGCCGGCCGAGATATTGGCTGATCAGAGTTTCGGGAATTTCATCGGGGAGCCGGCTGAACAATTCGCCGACGGCGGCGGATGCGCGAGGATCCGGCCAGTAATAGCGAATTCGATCACTATAGCTGAAATGTCGTTGCAGTCGCTCCTCATCGGGGCTGCCGCCATAGTGGCCCGCCCAGCTTGCCGGTTGTTCGACCATGATTTTTTCCATGGTCGTCACCAGTCCGGATCGTGGCGTCTTCCCGGCAAGCACGTCAGCGATCGCATCGAGACCGTAAAGCGCTTCGCGCAGCGCGAAAGTCAGCCCTGGTCCGACCTTGAGGATTGCAAAGCCGCCCTCAACGAGAGCAGACAAGGCTTCGGCCGGTTGGTAGTCGGTGGAATGTGCTTCGAAAACCAAGCCCGGCATGTCGTCCAGCGAACGAATGAGGCTCTTGGCCCGTTCAGGCTTGTAGAGCGCCACGTCCGTGTTTCCAAATTCCACGCCCGGCTGAACCACGATCCCAATGACCCGCTCCATTGCCGACGCCAAACCTGCTTCGGCAAACGACGCCCGGTGAACCGCCAGCGTTTTCATCGCCGCATCGGCCCGGGTAATTTCGATTTCTTCGAGTGCGTGCGTTGCACCACCTGGAGGCGGCACCTCGGTTCCGATGATATAGACGGGCGGACGGTGGCCTGAACGAAGAGCGGCCTCCTCAGCGGCCTTTGCCAATCGAGCCGCCCGCGCCGCGGTCAATTCGTCATCGAGCGCCGTTGGTTCACCGGCACAGCCCATCGACGCGTCCAGGTGAATCTTTTCAAACCCTGCCTCGACATAGGCCGTCACCATAGCCGCGGCGCGCAGCATTGCCTCCTCGGCCGCCAATTTTCTCCATGGGTTGGGACCGAGGTGATCGCCTCCGAGGATGATGCGTTCGGCTGGAAAATCAGTCGCTGCGGCGATGTCCTCGATGAACCTGCGAAAGTCCACCGGCGTCATCGCGGTATAGCCGCCCTCCTGATTGACCTGATTGCAGGTGGCTTCGATGAGGACCGTCCGGTGTTCCATCCCGGCACGCCGAAGGGCTGCCTCAATGACCAGCGGATGCGCCGAGCAGACCGAAGTGACGCCATGGGGAAAAGGCAGGTTTCGGGCACCGAAAAGCTTTCGCAGCGCGGTCTGCCGGTTCTCTTCGATCGGCGTCATGCGAGCGTTACAACCTTCGTCAGGTGACGGGGAGAGACCGTATCGATATGCCGAGCCTGCGCGGCCCGCTCGCCGAGGACCTGCAACGCCGGAAGGACAACGAGACCCGCAAGCGACAGATCGACATCAACGGCGAGTTCCAGATCGCCTGGACCACCCACACCGATAACGACCGCGCCTTTTTCTCTCAGTTCTCCCACCAGTTTCGTCTCCGCCTCCCTCTGGTCGGAGCTGTACAGCATGACCGCAACCGTCTTCCCGTCAACGAGGCTGATCGGCCCATGCCGGTATTCCAGCGGGTGGAAGGCCTGGGTCATGATCTGGCTCATTTCCATGAGCTTGAGCGCTCCTTCCAGGGCGACGCCGAAGAGCGGCCCGCCACCGAGAAAGACGAAGTGCGACCGGTCTGCGATAATTCCAGGAAGCGCGGCATCGAGAGCGCTCGCCAGCTGGCGGGCCGAATTCACGACAGAGGCAGGAACCTTCTGCCCGATCATCTGCAAACCGAGAAGGACCATGAGGCTCGCCGAGACCGTCATGACGATACCTTCATCCGGATGGGTTTCGGCCGCGACCATCCGATCGCAATTTTTCGCCAGAGAGCTTTCCGGTTCAACGGTTATCGCCGTCACGAAGGCGCCGGCGGCCCGGCTTGCCTTTGCTGCGGCGACTGTTTCTGTCGTCTCGCCGCTCCGGGAAAGCGCAACGACGTGTGTGTTGCGCCACTCGGGCCAGAAGGCCGACGGCCGGTTTTGCCATTCGGCACCAGGGACCGCGATTGCCTTGCGTCCGGCCATATTGGCATAGGCCGCCAGCGAGAGCGCAAGATTGAAGGATGTGCCGCAACCGACGAAGACGAGCAGCTCCGCGCGGTCGTCGGCTGAATTCAATTCAATGGCCTTCTCCCAATAGGGAAATTGCTCGAAAATAACCTTTTCGGTCGTGCTCATGAAGTCTCCGATTATTTGACAGAACCAGCCAACAGGCCGCTGACGAGGTAACGGTTGAGGAAAATGACGACGAGGGCGGGGATGACGATGGCGATCGAGCCGCTCGCGGTGATGAGCCCGTAGTCGATGAAGTTCTTCGTTACGAATTCCGGGATCAGAACCGTTAGCGGCTTCGTTGCCTGCGGCGAGAAAATGAGCGGTACGAGATACTGTCCCCAGGCACCAAGGAAGGTGAGGATCGCCGCTGCCGTCAGACCCGGTCCGGCCAGCGGCAGGACGATGTTGAAGAAGATGTAGAGCCGGCCCGCTCCGTCGAGTTGCGCCGCCTCTTCGAGTGCGATCGGAAGAGCTTCGAACACGCTCCGCAGCAGCCAGAGCGACAGGGGCAGGAATGCCGAGACATAGATCAGCGAGACGCCCAGATAGGTATCGACGAGATGCAGCTTGATCATGATCTGATAGAGCGGGATCAAGACAGCGTAGGCAGGAATGGCCAAAGTCGCGACGACAGCGACAAAAAGCGCTTTGCGGCCGGGAAACTGCAGTCTGGTGAACGCGTAAGCCCCAAGTGAGGATATCGCGACGCAAAGCAGCGTGGCGGCGATCGATGTCACCACGCTATTGAGCAATGCGGCACGGAACTGTTTGAACACCTCCACACCCCCGATCCGGGCGATATTGATGCCGAGCAGCCGGGAGTAGTGATCGAGCGTAAAGTGCTGCGGAAAGAAGTTGATCGGTCGCGTCGAAAAGTCTTCGCTTGGCGTAACCGAACTCGCGATGGTCCAGTAGATCGGCCCCAAAGACCAGATCAACAGGACGACGACACCGGTCCAAATCATCATTCGATAGGCGATAGTAGATCTCATCAGTCGAACCGTGTGTTGCGATAGACACGAAGGACGTAGACGAGCGAAATCAGCAGAGACACGAGAGTGATCACGACCGATAGCGCCATGCCATACGAGAAGCGGAGATTCTGGAAGGTTTCGAGGTAGATCTGGACGAGCACCGGTCGGGTCTCGAGGCTGGCACCCGCCAGAACCCAGGCCTCGTCGAAGAGATTGAAAGCGTTCACGGTTGCGTTCGTCATGGCGACAGCGATCGCACTGCGAACCAGCGGAAGGGTTACCAATGCGAACATCTGAACGCGCGTGGCCCCATCGATCCGCGCAGCCTCATAGAGATGAGCAGGGATACTCTGCATCGCCGCAAGGACGATGACGATCGTCAAAGGCATCATGCGCCAGACGTGGACGATTGTTACGGCGACGATGGCGCTGGTGCGATCGTTGAACCAGACGTGATTTTCGAAGGGGAGCCCGAGCGCCGAAAGAATGCCGTTCAACAGACCCGCCCCAGGTTGATAAATCCAAAGCCAAATGACCGAATTCACAACGCCGGGCAGCGCCCAGGGCAAGATCACTGCTGCGAGCACCCACTGCCGCCCGACCTTGATCTGATTGATGAGAGCGGCGGCAAGAACGCCGAACACGGTTTCGGCGACGACGGCCAGAACAACGTATGTGAGCGTGTTGCTCCACGTCGTCGCGAGCTGGCTATCCGACAGCATTCGGCTGTAGTTTTCCAGGCCGATGAATGGCGTGCCGGCCTGCATGGGGTTGACCCTGTGCAGGCTGTCCGAGACGGTTCTTCCCATCGGGTAGAAGACCAAAGCTGCCATCGTGACAACGATGGGCGACACCAACAGCAAGCCGAGCGTGGCGTCGGCGTTGAAGCCGACCCCACGCTTGCTCGTGGCCCCTTCGGACGCCAAAGCTGTCATTGCGCCATCGCCTGCTTGGCGGCGGAAGCGATAGCCTCCATCGCCTGGTCGACGCTCATCTGTCCCTTGGCAGCGCTATTGATCGCTGTGTTTACGCCGCTGGAAAATTGCGGATACCAAGGCGGCGTGCCTTGCGGGAACAGCGGCTCAACAGTTTTGGACTGCGCCACGAGAGCGTCACCGCTGTTCAGCTTTCCGGACTCGTTGAGTTCGGAAAGCGCCGACGTGCGGGTCGGAAGGAAGCCGTTCACGGCATTCTTCTTCTGGAAGTCCTTGCTGGTGAACCATTTGACGAAAGCGATCGCCGCCTCCTTGTTGGGAGAGACGTTGGGAATAGCCAGCGCTTCTGGAAGGCCGAAGCTGCGCGTTTCACCGCTTGCAGTCGGCACGAGGATCGCCTCTACTTGGCCGGCGACTTTCGACTGCTTGGGATCGTTCATCTGGCCAAGACGACCAGGCTCACCGGAGATCATGATGCTGGCGATGCCCTGCGCGAACATGCTCTCATTGATCTGGCTATCCTTCAGGCCGGTAGACGCAGGATCGACCAGCCCTTCCTTGAGGAGCATCAACTCGAAAGCAAGCGCCTTGTAACCAGCCGAATCCGGCGAGGTGAAGAGCGGATTGAAGTCCTTGTCGAAGAGTTCGCCACCGAAGGCCTTAGTCAGCAGGTACCAGCTCGTTGACGCGCCTTCCGTTGCTGAAACCGGCAGGCCGATCGGATAGTCGACAATGCCTTTTTCCTTGATCTTCTTGGCTGCAGCGACCAGGGCGTCCAATGTTTTCGGCATCTCGGTGATGCCTGCATCCGCGAAATGCTTCTTGTTGACGAGCATCACCCGGAAGTCGTTGGTGTAGGGAATTCCCAATAATTTGCCGTCGACCGTGAAGATCTTGGCAACGCCGATATCTTTCAGCGTATCGGCGTCGATCACGTCGTTGAGCGGCATATACCAACCGGCCGCGCTGAACTGACCGGTCCAGGACCAATCGAATTCGGTCACATCCGCTGGCGCCGTACCGGCAACCAAGGCGGTCACCAGCTTCGGGCGGATGTCGTCCCACGACAGGGTCTGCAGGTCGACGTGAATGCCGGTTTCGGCCTCGAAGTCAGAGGCGATGTTCGGTCCCTGCGGCGATGGCATGAGCACCGTGATCGACTGACCGGCAAGCGGCTTGGCGTCCTGGCCAAGAGCGGGTGCGGCGATTGCCAAGGCCGCCGATGCAAGTAGAGGCAAGATCAATTTATGCATGTTCCCATCCTTCATTATTCTTGAGCTCAATTCACTGGGATGCGCAGTCACCGCCTTTGGCCGTGGCCACGATTTGCCCGAACCAGCCGTCGTCTAACGGCCAGCCGAGAAGCTGGGCGGCAGCCAGGAGCGCGCCGCCAATCGGGGGAAGTTTCGGCAAAGCCGAAGGCCTGCCAATTCGCCGTTCAAGCACCTCCAAAAGAAGCCGGCTCGAAAAAGTACCGCCGGCATAGGTCCAGTCGGCATCCGGATCACAATGGCCCGCAATTGCCGCATGATGCTTCGCCAATTCATCGGCGGCCTGCTCGATCAACCCGACCGCCCCTTTATCGCCGCCAAGTGCGACCTGATCGACGAGGGTCGAAATTGCTGCAATGTCCGCCCGTTCATTCGCCAGGGAGCTGGCCCAATCGCCGAGTCCATTCATCGGATTGCTCAAGTCGATGCGAAGGTGGTCAAACAGGGCCTTTGCAAGAGCTGTTGCCGGAGCACGCCCGTCCAAGCTTTGGCTGACGAGATTGAGCGCCCTCTGCCCGATCCAATGGCTGCTGCCCTCGTCACCGATGAGATCTCCCCAGCCGCCGGTGCGCGCCGACCGGCCTTTGGAATTGCGCGCCCATGCCATTGAACCCGTGCCGGAAAGAATGAGGATACCCGGCTCGCCGGCAAAAGCACCGAGGTGCGCCGCGTCCACATCGTTGAGGACGCGGCGGTGGACGTTTGGGAACAGGCGCTCGATCGCATCGCGCTGTAGAGCCGACAGGCGCTCAACCTCGCCGTAGGCGGGCAGCGCTGCGGCGACGGCCGCCAGATTTCCTACATCGCGAAAGGGAAGGAGATGCTGCTCCAACTCCTGGAGCCAATTCGGATTGTCCATGGGATTGACGCCATGGCCGCGGGAACGCCGCAATATCCGGCCACGCTTGTCCGCGAGGGCAACCAGCACCTTGCTTCCGCCACCGTCGATGCCGAGGATCAGCGCGTCGCTCACTCTTTCGCCCTCAGATCCGCGATTGTTGCGTCGACGCCGAAGTTGACAAGCTCCTCGCGCCAATGCCGCGAAAGCCCGGAATCGGTAATGACTTTCGCGGTGTCCAGCGGAGCGACCTTGTAGGTCGCCGTGGTTCCGAATTTCGAGGAATCGGCCAGGACGAAACGATTGGCCGACCGAGCCAGCATGCGCCGGTTGAGGCTCGCTTCCGCACTGTCCACGCTGTAGATCGCGCCGTCGGAGCTGATGGCGCTGACGCCAAGAAAGAGCTGGTCGAACCATAATGTTTCCAGCATTGCCTCCGCCTGAGGTCCGACAAGCGACGCATTCTCGCTGCGCAGCTGACCGCCGAGAAGCACCACTTCCAAATTCGGAACATTCAGGAATTCCTGCGCTACCGTCAGGCCGTTGGTGAATATCCTGAGCGGCATGGGGTTGATGCGAACGAGGCGCGCAAGCTGGAGGACGGTCGTTCCCGCGTCGAGAAAGATCGCCGTACGCGGATGAAGCAGGTCGTAGGCCGCGGTGGCAATCGCCCGCTTGGCCGATAGATGGCGCTTTTCGCGCTCCTGAAATGCAACCTCAACCGACGATCCCTCGGCAATGCGCGCTCCACCATGCACGCGATCAATGGCGCCCTCCTGCTCAAGGATCTGCAGGTCTCTACGAACCGTGGCAAGCGATGCTCCGATCGCATCGGCAAGCGCCTGAATAGTCGAAGAGCCGTTCGCGTAGAGGTGGCTGCGAATGGCATCCAGTCGATCGACCTTCACTCCAACTGCCTGGCTCAACGAAAACCTCCCTCACGGCCGATCCCAATTTCGATCATGATTTCATTTCAAATGATCAGTGTCAATCAATTTTCTGACGTTTTTTGAGTTATTGGATGACGCTGGAATGAAAAAGACGCGCCGTGAATTCACGGCGCGCCTAAAACGAATGAACTGCCATACGCGTGTGGCTGGCTTACCCGCGGGATCTCACTGATATCTCGGCAACAAATCGCCGTGAGCATCGATCAGGTCGTCGACAAGGTTCCAGATTTGGTCTGGCGACAATTCCGCGGACGTATGCGGATCGAGCAGAGCGGCTTGGTAGATGCGCTCGCGTTTTTTTGTAAGAGCCGCCTCGACCGTCAACTGCTGAACGGAAACGCTCAAGTTCATGACGGCGGAAAGCTGAGAGGGGATCCGACCGACCCGGACCGGCTGAATTCCGTTTCTGTCGACATGGCAAGGCACTTCCACGATACATTCATCGGGCAGATTCTCGATCAGGCCGTTGTTTGGGACATTGCCGTATATCAGCGCCGGGTTGCCGGTTACCGCGGCATGAATGATGCCGGCCGCATATTCATTGCTGCGGCACACCTCGATCGGCATGTCGCCTTCCAGTTCCTTGCGCAGGGCATGCCACTCTTTGATCTGCACTTCGCAGCGCCGGATGTATTCGTCCAACGGGATATTGAGTTGATCGATGAGATCCCCTCGTCCCTCCTTGATGTACCAGGAGGTGTACTCGGAGAAATGCTCGCTGGATTCGGTGACGAAGTGGCCAAGCCGTTTGAGCACATCGAACCGCACCCGATCGTCCGGAGGGACGCGGCCATCGGCGGCGAGAGCGTTCAGTCTCGGATAGAGATCTTCCCGCCGTCCGTCGCTATGAACTTTCTCATATTTCAGGAAGAAGGCGACGTGGTTGATCCCAGCCGAAACATAGTTCACGTCGGCAATGTCCTCGCCGAGGCATTGCGCGAGATGCCCGGCTGTGTGCTGCACACTGTGACACAAGCCGACGGTGCGGATTTCCGGGGCCAGATCCTTGATCGCCCAGCAGTTGATGGCCATCGGGTTGACGTACTGCATCAGAAGAGCCTGCGGGCAGACCTCCTGCATGTCTCGGCAGATCGCCTCAAGGACTGGTATCGTCCGCAAACCGCGGAAAATGCCGCCGATGCCAAGGGTGTCGGCGATCGTCTGACGCAAGCCATATTTTTTCGGAATGTCGAAGTCCGTGACGGTCGCCGGTTTGTAGCCACCGACCTGCATCATGAGGATCACGAAATCGGAACCGCGCAACGCTTCCCGCCGGTCGAGCGTGGCGTCTATCCTGACGTTTGAAAGCTTAAGCGACTCGCAGATCCGGCGAGCAACGATCTCTGAGGTCTTCAGTCGCTCTGGATCGATATCGAAGAGGCTGATGACGTAGTCGCCGCCTCTCTGTGAAGACAGGACATCTCCTAGAATGTTCTGAGCAAAAACGGTGCTCCCAGCGCCTACCAGGCAAATCTTCGGCATTGCAATCTCCCTATCGGTTGTGATTGCTTATTGCTCCTTCTGGATCAGAATTTCTTCCCGGCATCGGCCTATTAATTCCGGAATTCGAGTCTTGCACACATGAAACATACCCAAAGCCGCGGTGAATGGATTGGATCCCGAGGGGAGTTCCTGATCGAGCGTCACATCGCTGATGCGATGGCCGCACCGCATTGGCACGACCACGTTGAAATAAATCTGCTCATGGCAGGCCAGATGACCTACCTTTTTAATGGAAGGCAGGAACAGGTGGAGGCCGGCCGCCTGGTCTTATTCTGGGCCGCAATTCCGCATCAGACGATCGCTGTCAGCGAAAATGCGCCGCTGGTGTGCCTCTATCTTCCCCTTGTCGATTTCCTGGGTCTGCCGGTGGACAGAAAGGCAAGGCAGTCGATCATGCAGGGGAGATTTCTGGCACAGGGAAATCAGGAAACGATGGATGCTTTGATCCTCCCAAGATGGGAAAAGGAATGGCAGTGCGGCAGTGCGGCAAGACGGAAACTGGTCGTGGAGGAAGCGCGACTGCGAATACGACGTCTGATCCTGGACAATGCTGAAAGCGACAATTCGCCAACCCATGTCTCTCCGACATCGTTGGCCGGCCAGGCGGTGCGACACGTCGAGCTGCTGATCGACCTCATCAATTCCCGCTACGCAGATCCGGTAAGCGTACCCGGCCTCGCAAAACTCGCGGGCATGCATCCAAGCACCGCCAACAGCGCTTTCCGAAAGGTTTTGGGAATATCAGTCAACGAATACCTGACCCGACATCGCATTGCCCGGGCGATGCAGCTGCTGACGGACACGGACGATCCGGTCCTCCAGATCGGTTTTGACTGCGGGTTTGGTTCCAGCAGTCGCTTCTACGAGATTTTCAAGGAGCGAACGGGTACGACCCCCCGTCATTTCCGGGAAGCGGTGAACTCCAAGAACACTCCAGCGCCTTAACGGGATATGGACCAACGACCTGTTATTGCGGTGGATTTTTTATCTCGAAAACACCAGTTGCGGTTATGTGAGGGTAGTAGTTCAGTGGTCCGCCGAACAAACTATTTGATCTTTTCGTTCGTGAGCGCGCGTGGCCTCCCGCTGAACCTCTGCCATAAGATCAGTCATCACGGCACCGGAACCGAACACGTCCGTCAAATGACGGACGCGGCTCAGCGGGAGGCGCCGGGGGATCAGTCTATCCGATTGCCTTCGGTGGAGAAGAGGTGGATTTTCTCGGATTTGGGCGCGAGGTGGATTTGCTGGTCGGGCTTTAAATCCACCCGCCGGTGCAGCACGATGGTTGCCGTCTGCGTGCCGACACGCACCGAAAGATGGGTCTCCGCACCGGTCGGCTCGACAGTCAGCACGGTGGCCGGAATGCCCGTCTCCGCAATGTCGAGGTCCTCAGGACGGATGCCGTAGGTGCGCGCCGCGCTTTGGCTCGATTGCGGCGGAAGCGGCAGGGAAACACCGCCTCCGATACGGAAGCTGCCGTCGCTGATGCCGCCCTCGAAGAGGTTCATCGACGGCGAGCCGATGAAGGCGGCGACGAAGGTGTTATCTGGACGGTCGTAGAGATCCAGCGGCTTGCCGATCTGCTCGATGCGGCCGGCGCGCATGACGACGATCTTGTCGGCCATGGTCATCGCCTCGATCTGGTCGTGGGTGACATAAACGATGGTCGTGCCAAGGCGCTGATGCAGCTCCTTGATCTCGCTGCGCATGGTCACCCGCAGCTTGGCGTCGAGGTTGGACAGCGGCTCGTCAAAGAGGAACACTTTCGGATGGCGTACGATGGCGCGGCCCATGGCGACGCGCTGGCGCTGGCCGCCGGAAAGCTGTTTCGGCAGGCGTTCCAGCAGGGGTTCAAGTGCGAGAATGCCGGCGGCTTCGCTCACCAGCTTGTTGATTGTCGCCTTATCGCGCCCCTGCAGCTTCAGGGCAAAGCCCATATTTTCGCGCACCGTCATATGCGGATAGAGCGCGTAGGACTGGAACACCATGGCGATATCGCGCTCCTTCGGCGCGACGTCGTTCATGACGCGACCGTCGATGCGGATTTCACCGCCGCTGATATCCTCTAGCCCCGCCAGCATGCGCAGAAGCGTGGACTTGCCGCAGCCGGACGGCCCGACGAGCGTGACGAACTCACCGTCCTCGATATCCGCGGAAACTCCGTGGATAACGGAGGCCGCGCCGTATTGCTTCTGAACCCGGTCGATTGCTACCGATGCCATTGTCTGTCCTCCCTCACAGTTTCAGTTGCCAGACGCCGGCCCCGGCGACGGCGCCAGCGAGCGTTGCCGAACGTACGGCGGCAAAGCCCGGAATGCGCTTGGACCCCGTCCAGCGGCCGTTGTCAGCGAAGACCTCGATGGAGCCGGCATCGAGGAAGATGCGCAGGCTGGACGGTTTCGCGCCGGTGGCGACGTAACGTGGCGGCGTCATACCGGTGCAAGCGTCGAAGACAATCGCCAGACCATCGGCATCGAGTTTCACGCCTAGATCGACATCCGGATGATCGAAGGTGAGATCGAAGGCGGCGCCCGGCTCGGTGAGATCAAGGACGATCTCGACGGCGCCGGTGCCGAGTGGCACGGTCTTGCCGGCGGCAAGCGCGGTGTCGTCCAGCAACTGATGGCGCAGGCTTTCGACGGCTGCGACCGGCGGGGTCAGCACGGTGTCGCCGTCGAGAAGCACGCTGCGCGGTAGGGTCATGGTCGTCGGGAAATCGTCCTTCTTGGAAAAATCCGTCCAGTTGGCGAGCCAGGCGATGCCGACCGGGTCGTTGCCATCAACGAAGGCCTGGAAGGCATAGGCATCCGAACCGAAATCCAACTCCTGCACGAACTCCGCAGTGAAGGTACGGCCATCGAAACCGCCGACGGTGACGGAGGTGAGATTGCGGCGGCCGGTGGCCGGGTCGCGGCTGGTGAGCAGACCGAAGATCAGCGCCCAGCGGGTTTTTCCGTTTTTGCCGGAAAGCGGCACCATGCAGGGGCATTCCGCCGCCGTCATGCCGAAACCGTCCTCACGATGGACGATGCCGAGGAAGGTCCAGCCATCGGCGCCTTGCGCGTCTGCAGTTTCATAGAGCAGTACGACGCCGCCCTGCCTGTCGCGGCTGCCGAGCAGCATCTTCCAGCGCCCGTCCGGGCCTTTGAAGACATAGGGGTCGCGGAAATCGGTGGTGAGGTTCAAGCCTTCCGGGCGCAGCGGCATCACGATTTCCGACGGACCGGCGACGATGCCGTCGCGGCTGACGGCGGAAAGCTGGATTTGCTCTTCCGGTTGCCGGTCACGCACATGCTCGGTGTAGAAGACGCGGATCTCCTCGCCTTCCGGGCCGGCGCCGGGGATCGCCGAGCCGGAGAAGGCACCGCCGCGGCCATCGTCCTTTTCCGATAGATGCACCGCCGGAAAGAGGAATATGGGCAGATGCCTCCAGCGGACGAAATCCTTCGAGACGGCATGACCCCAGTGCATAGTGTTCCAGCGCGGCTCATGAGGATAATGCTGGTAGAAGAGGTGAGCGTTTTCGCCGAACCGTCCAAAACCGTTCGGATCGTTCATCCAGCCGAAGGGCGGGCGGAAATGGTAGCTGTCGGGCAGGTCGGGGGCGGCGGTGCGGGCATCGCTGTGCAGGACGCGGATGCCCTCCTTCATCACGGTTTCCGGCCGAAAGGCGTAAGCGACGGAGAGCGCTGTGCTTGTCGCATCATAAGACAGCGTGGCACGACCGCCCTTCGCGAGCGTCACAGCGAAGAACTCAAATTCCCCTGTGCGGCGGGTCGAGAGCTCGCCGATGTCGTTGCCATCAACGGCGACGAAGAGCTTCGCCTCGCCGCCGGCATGGCGCGCCTTCAGCCAGAGATGCAGCACCGTGCCTTCGGGCAGTTCCGCTTCAATGGTTTCAGGTGCTGACGTTTCGGATTTTGCCTGCAGAGACATGATCAACCTTTCACGGCGGAGCCGACGAATGAACTGACGAACCAGCGCTGGAAAGCCAGATAGAGAATGAGGACCGGGATCATCATCAGCACCGAGGCGGCCATGGCGCGGTCCCAGTAGATGCTGTCCTGTCCGAAGAAGGTGGCGATGGCGACGGCAATCGGCCGAGCATAGTCGGTCTGGGTGACCAGCGTCGGCCAGAGATACTGGTTCCAGCTTTCGATGCCCATGAGGATTGAGACCGTGGCGAGCGCCGGCAGGCTGAGCGGCATGTAGATCGACCGGTAGATGCGGAAGGCCGATGCGCCGTCCATTTCCGCCGCTTCATAGAGTTCTTTCGGCAGCTGCGCGAAGAACTGGTAGAAGAGGAAGACATAGAGCGGGCTTGCCACCCAGGGCAGGATCTGCACCGCGAACGTATCCGTCAGCCCCGCCCGCGACATCATGACGACGAGCGGCATGATGATGCTTTCCTGCGGGATGACATAGAGCGCGACGACCAGCGCCAAGAGTGCCGCCTTGCCGCGCAGCGAGCCCCAGGCGAGAACGAAGCCCGCCATGGAATTGACGACCAGTCCCGAGACGACTGTGGCGACGAGGATCACCAGCGAATTGAAGAGATATCGGCCATAGGCCAGCTCGCCGGAGAAATGGGCGATCTCCTTGTAGTTCGACAGCGTCGGGTCGCTGACCCAGAAGGCGCGGAAGCTGCCCATGTCGGCGAGGATGCGGAAGCGGTCGTCCTTCAGGCTGGCGATCAGCAGCATGAACAGCGGCGAGATCATCACCAGCGCGATGACCAGGATGCAGAGGCTCTGCACGATGCGCAGGCTTCTCTTGCCGTTGCCCCTTGTGATTGCCAGCGGGACGGGCTGGGTCAAAGCGAGATCAGACATCGAAGCGCCTCAGGAGTTTGCGTTGCAAGAGCGCGATCAGAAGAACGATGACGAAGAGGATGACGGACACGGCCGATGCGTAGCCGAGTTTCTGCTCCTCGAAGCCGGCGCGCACCATGTAGTGGACAACGGTTTCGGTGCTTTCGTTCGGGCCGCCCTGGGTGAGGATTGCCACCTGCGTATAGAGCTTGAAGGCCTGGATCGTGGTGATGACCAGCACGAAGACATGGGTCGGGCGAAGGCCGGGCATGGTGACGTGCCAGAAGCGGCGCAGCGCGCTTGCCCCGTCGATGCGGGCGGCATCGTATAGTTCTTCGGGAATGCCCTGCAGGCCGGCGAGATAGATGATCATCTGAAAGCCATAGGCCTGCCAGGCTGAAAGCAACACGATGGAGAACATCGCCCAGTTGGGGTCGCCGAGCCAGTCGATCGGCTGAATCGTGCCGCCGGAAAGGAAACCGACGATCTGGTTGAGCGGGCCGCTCGGATACTGGAAAAGCGTGCCCCAGATGACGCAGACCACCACCATGGAGGTGATCGCCGGCAGAAAGAACAGGCCGCGCAGCAGGTTTTGCATCGGCAGCTTCTGATGCAAGAGCAGCGCGGTCAGGAAGGCGAGGCCGCACTGCAGCGGCAGCACCCAGACGGTGAAGCGCGTGACGTTCCACAGCGAGGTCCAGAACAGCGGATCGGTGAAGACGCGCTCGAAATTCAGGAGGCCGACGAAGCGCACCGGCGTCGGGCGCGGCACGAGCGGCTGGTTGGTCATCGCCGTCCAGAAGGACAAGAGGAACGGTGTGATCAGGAATATCGCCATAAGCAGAAAGGCAGGCGCGATCATCGCCATTTCCTGCCAGAGCCGCTTGTTGTCGCGGCGTTTGGCCGGACGTCGCAAAGCGGGCGTGGAGGTCTGTTGCAAAGTCATTGTTTCCTCCTCATCGGTCATCCTCCCGAGATGGTTCAGGGGCCGGCAGGACGAGCCGGCCCCGTCAAAACCCCTTACTGCTGCTCGTCGAAGGGTGGGTAGCCGGCGTTGTCCTCGATATCCTCGTCGATCTTCTTGGCAGCGGCCGTCAGCGCTTCCTGCGCGTCACCACCGTTGAAGATCTTGTCGACGGCCTGCATGAAGGCCGAGGTGATTGTCGGATAGGCCGGGTGCGGCGGACGGGCGATCGCGGTCTTGGAAGCCTGCTCAAAGGCGACGGCGAGCGGACCGCCTTCCGCATAGAGCGGGGAACCGGCGGCGAAGCTCTTCAGGCCCGGATAGGCGGACTGGGTTTTGGCGTACTCTCTGTACTCCTTGTCCTTCAGCAAGAAGCTCAGGAACTTGCCGGCGATCTCAGGGTTTTCCGAGGTCGCGGAAATGCCCCAGATCCAGGTTCCGTTCGGGCTCACGCCCTTGTCGCCGATCTTCGGCAGCGGCATGACGACGATATTGTCCTTCATCGCTGCCGATGCCTCCGCGTAGAACCAGTGGCCGCCCATGGCGAGCGCGGCCGGCTGTCCCTCGGCGTAGAACTGGTTGGTGCCGGACGAAGTCGGTACGACCCAGCCCTTCTTCACCCAGTCCTGCATCATCGTCAGCGCCTTGACGCAGGCCTCGCCATCGAGCGTGCCGCTGGCCTTCCAAGTCTTGCGGTCGATCAGGTCGCAGCCGGCGCTTTCGAGCAGGGGGCCGTAGGCATAGGTGATCCACTCGGTCTTGATGCCGTAACCTCGGAAGGTGTCGATCGGCCACTTCACGCCTTCAAGCTTGGAAAGCTTTTCGAGATAGCCTTCGAATTCCTCGCGGGTCCAGGCATCGTCGACCGATTTCGGAATGCGGGCGCCAATGGCTTCAAGATATTTCTTATTGCCGTAGAGCACGACCGAGGAGTCGGTGAGCCCGATCGCATAGAGGTCCTTGTCGATCGGATAGGTGCCCTGGGCGATATTCGAATCCGTCATGTCATCGAGCAGGTCCTTGTCAATGAGCGGCTTGACGGCCTGCAGATAGCCGGACCAGACATAATTGGCGAGGAACGGAGCATCAAGTTCCATGATATCGGGCAGCTGCTTGGCCATGACGGCGGCGCTGAACTTTTCGTTATAGGCATCGTGCGGCGCGTAGATCATCTCGATGTCGACATCGGGATTGGCGGCCTCGAAGCGGGTGGCAACGTCGCCATAGGCCTTCACCCAGCCGGGATCGCCCTGGTGCATGACGTGGATGACGGTCTTCGCCTCGGCGAAACCGGCGGTCGCGACCAGGGTAGCGGACGCTAAGAGTGCGGAAAGTAAACGATTACCCATTAAAATCCTCATTTCGTATTCTCCTCCTGTTTGGCACTATTCGATGTTCAGACGGATGCCCGTTCGACCAGATGGAACGGCAGTTTATGCAGATGCGGCGGTTCGGGCTGCTCCGCCAGGAGGATCTCCATGGCAAGGCGGCCCATGGCGCGGTGCGGCAGGGCCATCGTCGTCAATGGCGGGTCCAGCCGCGAGGCAAGCTCAACCTGGTTGTCGAAGCTTGCCACCGCGATATCATCCGGAATGCGAAGGCCGGCGCGGGCAAGAGCCGCATAGACTTCCATCGCCACGCGGTCATTGCCGCACAGGATGGCGTCCGGCCGTTGACCGAATTTGAGAAGCGCCTCCACGTGAGAGGCAACAAGGCTTGGCGCGCGGTCGCTGTAGACGCTGCGGCGCACCGCCGGCAACACGCCGATGGGATCGATGCCCGCCTCCTCAAGCGCCGCACGAAACCCCATCTCGCGTAGCGTGCCGGCGAGAATGCCCGGCAGGTTGATAAAGGCGATGCGACGGCGGCCGGCGACGAGGAGATAACGCACGATCTCCCGCGCGCCGCCCTCTTCGTCCGGCACCAGCGCGGTGACGCGGCCGGCAGCCTCGCGGCAGTTGATCATGACGCCGACGGAGCCCGCCAATCTGTCCGGCAGGGCGACATCCTTGTGGTACATGGCGGCATAAGCAACGGCGCGCGGCCGGAACTGCTGCACCTCGTCGAGCACCGAGCCGATAGACTGGCCGCTGCGGTGGTTGACCGCAAAGACCGCCATGCCGGCACCGCGGGCCGCCCCGTCGAGGCCACGTACGATCTCGGTGGCGAAGGGCGAAGTGATGAGGCCGTCGGAGACGACGCCGACCAGCGGCAGCCAGCCCTGACGCACGCCACGCGCCGCAAGGTTGGTCACGTAGCCGAACTCTTCCGCAATGGCCTTGATCTTCTGGCGCGTATCGTCCGACATGCGGGCGGAGCCGCCGTGCAATGCGCCGGAAACCGTCTTTACCGAGACTCCCGCACGTTCCGCGATGTCAGAAAGAGATACTGCCACGATCCTCGCCATCCTCCTTGGGTGATCGATTACCCAATACTCGCGGCGGACGCGTTTTGTCAAGCGGCTTTTACGAGCACTGCTCAGCGTTCCGAACGCCTATCTGTCAATCGGCGCACAAAAATTGCCCCCTTATCGGCGCGCAATCTTCACCCGCTGTAGACGATCAGCGCTTTGCTTGGCCGGGGTTGAAAGAGGGTAGGCCGACTGCGGGTGACTGGCTTCTTCGGCTTTAGCTTTGAGAGCGGCTTTGAGGCGCCAGGATTCCTTTCCGGTTTCGACGATCTCGCAATTGTGGGTCAGGCGGTCGAGTAGCGCCGTCGTCATCTTCGCGTCGCCGAACACCGACGGCCATTCACCGAAGGCCAGGTTTGTCGTGACGGTGATCGAGGTGCGCTCGTAGAGCCTGCTTGATCAGGTGGAACAGGTGCTGGCCACCGGCAAACGCGCGGGAATGAAAGCAGTCGGGTTCACCTTCACCGGAGGTGGCCACGCGGCCGGTACAACGCGCCTTCCGGAAAATGATGGCTTTAGTGGAGCGTGCCGCTGATCACCATTTTTGACACGAATGCGGAAAGAAGCTGGCTATCGAAATGGCCCGGCGAATTCATCATCATGTTGATTGCCTCTGCTTGCGAGAAGGCGCGCTTATATGGCCTGATCGTGGTCAGCGCTTCGTAAACGTCACAAATCGCCGCAAGCCGGGCGACGTAAGGGATCTTCTTTCCGGCGAGCCGGCCAGGATAGCCCGAGCCATCGAACTTTTCGTGGTGGTAGCGACAAATGTCGAGCACCGGCTTCGGGACATGGGCGACATGAGAAACCAGCTCATATCCCCGCTGAGGATGCCCGCGGACAAGATCCATTTCCTCGGCCGTCAGCTTGCCGGGCTTCGTCAAAATTTCGTCCGGGAGCGCCATTTTTCCAAGATCGTGAACCAGTCCACCCAGTCCTAATACTCGCACATCCTCTTCTCCATGACCGAGGCTGCGCCCTAGGGTGATCATCAACGCGCTTACCGCAAGAGAGTGGAGGAACGTCAGCTCATCTTTTTCCTTGAGCTTTGCGACTGCGATCAGCGCGCCGGCATTGTCGAAGGCTGCCGACATGATCCGCTCCACAGCTGCGCTTGCCGCATCACTGGCGAAAGAGGCTTTGATCCTGGCGTGGGCAAGCATTTGACGGATCTGCGGTCTTGTATCCTCGACGCATTCCCTCGCCTGCTTGATATCCTTTGCTGAAAACACGGCACGAAGCTGGGCGTCAAACGCAGCCCGGTCGATGTCCTGTGCCCCGCCCGGGTCGACATCCGCGCCTTTTCCGACGTCGATAACAACAGTCATCAGACGGTTTTCCATCAAACTCTCGACCTGACCGGCGGCCGAGATCAGGAACGGCTTGAACCGGCGTGTCCTGTCTTCTCCCTCAATTTCGACGTCCTCGACATACATTCCTACCCGCAATTGGCTGACATGTATCCGTTTTCGCATCTCTGATCCGTTCAAAATAATCTTGATACTCAAGCGTTGTCTCAGGTATCCGGGGCTGGCCCGAGCGCGAAAACCTCGCTCAGGCTATAGGGCTCCGGCACGGGTCTTGTCTTGGTTGAGCCGTTGTCCATGCTGCTCTAAAATGGCCGCGGCAACCGTGCGATCGACTGCTTTCGAAAACAGATAGCCCTGTCCGAGCTTGCAGCCGAGCTGGCTCAATTGAACAGCTTGGGGTTCTGTTTCGATCCCTTCTGCGACGACCCGGATTCCCAGCTTGTCAGCTATTCCGATCAGGCCCTCAACGATGAAGGTCCCAGCGTCGCCCGGCACCATGCGGTCGATGAAGGACTTGTCGATCTTGATGATGTCGACCGGCACCGTCAGCAGATGGGTCAAAGACGCGTAGCCCGTGCCGAAGTCGTCGAGGGCAACCCGCAAACCCTTGGAACGAAGAGCCTTAATCTCGTCCGCTACGACATAGTCCCGTTGTCCGAGATAGACCGATTCCGTCACTTCGAGGATGATGTGCTTGAGAGGAACCTCCGCTTCCCCGAAAATTCGGCACAGCCTGTCTTGCAGATTACCGCCACGAAAATCTGCGGCGGACAGGTTGATGCCGACATGCTGGAGAGGAAGGCCTCGGGCGAGCCAGCTGCGGATGTCTCTCGCAACCCTCAGCAACATCCGTTGGGTCAGCTCAGCAGCAATATGCGCGTCTTTCGTCGCCTCATGGAAATGCGCTGCGGCTATGATTTCGCCGGAAGGCGTGGTCATTCGACACAAGGCTTCGAAACCTACAATTTCCCGCGTATCCAGGCGCAAGATCGGTTGGTAATGCGCGTCGATCCGATCGTCTTCCAGAGCAACGCCCACGTCCCGAACCGCCCTGAAGCGTCTGGTCAGGGCGGTGCCCAGGCCGGGATAGTGTTGCACGTACCGGCCACGGTTGTGTTCTTTCGCATGATAGAGCGCCAGATCGGCGTTCTGGCGGGTCTGGTCAGGGTTTGTTTCCGTCTTTGCCAACGCGCCGCCAATCGTCGCGGCGGGAAAGACGACATGACCGTCACACGTCGAAGGAGAGGACAGTGCTTTGAGGATGTCGGTTGCCCTCGCATTCAGATCAAGGTCTTTGTCGTCCGACACAATGACAGCAAACTCATCTCCACCGAGCCTAAACGTGTTTAGGGAGCCTGCTGTCGTGGCGACCCGGTCCGCAACCACTTGAATCAATGCGTCGCCGGCTGCGTGCCCGAACGTATCGTTCACGAGTTTCAAGTTGTCGATGTCAACCAGCAAGATGCCCCAGGCGTGCCGGGATCGAGGCAGATCTTCGGCGAGAAGCTGGTTGAAACGAGCGCGATTCGACAGCCCCGTCAAAGCGTCGCTGTATGTCAGCCGCTGACGTTCCATCACCCGTTCTTCGCGATCGATGGCGATTGTGCAGAGATGGACACAAGCCTCGACGAGGTTCCGTTCGACGGCCTTCGGAGCGCCGTGTTCTCGATAATAGAAGGCGAAGGTGCCGATCACCCGCTCGCCACGCTTGATCGGGCTGGACCAGCAAGCCCGCAACCCCAGCGGAAGGACCAGGGACTTGAAATCCTGCCAACGAGGATCGGTCTCAATATCAGTGACAACGACCGCTTCTCCGAAATAGGCAGCGGCGCCACAGGAGCCCGCAAGAGGACCGGCTTCAAGATTGTCGACAGCCGCTGAATAGTCAGGCGGAAGGGAGGGGCCAGCAAGTGTGTGAAGACGGCTCCCGTCGAATGTCAGCACCGAAGCGGTGATTCCGGGGACGGCGGCCTCGACCCTGAGGCAAAGCTGCTCGATCGTTGCTGCCAGCGGTTCCCCTTTGGCAATCATTTCCAGAATGGCATTCTGCAACTCAAGGATCATGACGTCACTTCCCGGAAGGAGACCCTCCGTACCAAACCGACTTTCAAATCAGGTTACGCCGTTGATTAGATTTTGATCGAATGAACGCACTCGTGAGCCATCAACGGCCGAGCCCCCAAGCGGGGTAGAAGGTCCAGACCGGTCGATCGGCTCACGGAGGCCTTGAACGATCGATCGTGGGACTCATCTCCTTTGCTCGTGGAACAGACGTTCCGGGCTGTGAACGGGTGTGATGCCCGAGTGGGCGCATGCCCGGGGCGTCTCTGAGCGGCGGGGCTTGGTGCCCTGTTCCACGATGCCATGCCGTTTGAGGCAGACGTCCTCGACCGTCGGCTTGCTTCATTCAAATGTCACGGGGAGCAGAACATGACGAAAGTTCCAACTATCGCCCGTATCTGGCGCGGTCGTACGAAGCCGGAATTTGCTGATGAATATGAAGCTTACAATCGCGCTGAGGGAATTCCGCCACTGCTAAAGACGGCACTCGGCGTCCAATTGCTGCGCGAAGATCGAAAGGATGAAACATGGTTCACGACGATCTCCTACTGGGCCGACATGCAATCGATGACGGCGTTTACGAAAGGTGATCCGGAGCAGGTTCATCATCTGGCGCGGGATGCAGAACTGCTGTGCGAACTTCCGGAGCGTATCGAGATACACAAGATAGTGGTCCCCCCAAATCTGCGTTGAGCGTTCTTAGCTGTCTTCCTACAGCTCCCGCGTTTTTTGCCAGCCAGAGACAATCGCAGGATTCCTGTGGCTTTCATCAAGCCAAAACGTTTTGGCTTGACTCCCAAAACGTTTTGGAGAATCTTTTTCTCACTTCGGGAGGAAGATCTTGGCCAATCTCAAACAGCTCGCGCAATCGCTGGGACTATCGATCACCACGGTGTCGCGTGCGCTTGACGGTTATGCCGATGTGTCGGCGGCTACGCGCGAAAGAGTTCGCGAGGCTGCCGACAAGGTCGGCTACCGGCCGAATGCGTCCGCCCGCCGCCTGCGCAGGCAGCGCGCCGAGCTCGTTGCCGTCACGTTGCCGAGCGATCCCGGCCATATCGGCCCACCGCATTTCCTCGATATGTTGTCCGGCTGTGCCGAACATCTTGCCGCTGCCGGCCTCAATCTGGTGATTGCGCCGGTGCCGCGCGGCGAGAGCGAACTCGACATCTGCCGCCGCTTCGTCGATGGCCGCCGCGTCGACGCCATGCTTCTCGTCCGCACCAAACGGAAGGACGAGCGCGTCGAATTTCTGCAGTCGCGCGGCATTCCCTTCGTCACCAACGGCCGCACGGAAAGCCTGCTGCCCCATCCCTATATCGACGGCGACGGTTTTGCCGGCTTCCGGGCCGCGACGCTGCGCTTCCATGCTGCCGGCCACCGCCGTATCGGCCACATCGCCGGTCCGCAGGAATATTACTTCGCACATGACCGCTGCCGTGGCTGGCGGGCGGCGATGGAGGAATGCGGCCTTGCGACCGACCTCTGTGCCGAAGGCGCGCCGTTGGAACAGGGCGGTTATCTCGCGGCCTTGGAACTTCTGCGCCAACCGTCGCGTCCGACCGCACTCGTTTGCGCCACCGACGAAATGGCAATCGGAGCGCTCCGGGCGCTGCGCGAGGTCGATGGCGGCAACCAGATCAGCATTGTCGGCCATGACGACCTGGCGATGGGCGCGTTCACAAGCCCGCCGCTCTCGACCATGCGCATGACCGGCGAAAACCTCGGCGCGAGCTTCGCCTCGCTGCTGCTGCGCGCCATTGCCGGCGAACCCGCCGAAGAACTCCAGGAGCTTCACGCGATCGAATTCGTCGATCGCGACAGCCATCGCCGTCCCGCCAAGGCGGCATAGACAGCCGTGCATTCAAACAAAGAACAATGAAGGAGGAGAAGATGAAACATATCATGTCATTTGGAATTCTGGCTTCCACCGTGCTGGCCTTCGCCTCGCCGGTGCTTGCCCAGACGGTTTTCGTGTCCACCCAGCTTCGTCCGATCGAGGAGGCGACCGTCGTTCGCGAGGAGCTGCTGAAGGACGTCGGCTCGGTTGACTACGTGGTCGAGGAACCACCACAGTTTGCGGTGCGTATGGAAGCCGAGCGCCAGGCCGGCAAGCACACCGTCAGCCTCGTCGGCGCGCTGCATGGCGAGCTTTCGCCACTCGCCGACAAGGACACGCTTGAGCCGCTCGACGATCTCGCCAAGAAGCTGGCGGCAGGCGGCATGCCGCAGTCGCTGCTCGACCTCGGCAAGCTCGGTAAGTCGACCCAGCAGTACATCCCGTGGATGCAGGCGACCTATGTGATGGCCGCCAAGAAGGAAGCCCTGCAATACCTGCCCGCCGGCGCCGACGTGAACGCGCTGAACTACGATCAGCTGATCGCGTGGGGCAAGAATATGCAGGACGCCACAGGCCAACCGCAGATCGGTTTCCCGGCCGGCCCGAAGGGCCTGATGGCGCGCTACTTCCAGGGCTATTTCTATCCCTCCTTCACGGGAGGTGTCGTGCGCACCTTCCAGAGTGCCGATGCGGCCGCCGGCTGGGAGAAGCTGAAGGCGCTGTGGGCCTATGTGACGCCGAACTCGACCAGCTACGACTTCATGCAGGAGCCGTTGGCAGCCGGCGAAGTCATGGTCGCCTGGGATCATATCGCCCGTCTGAAGAATGCCATTTCGGCAGCGCCTGACGATTATGTCGTCTTCCCGGCGCCTGCGGGTCCGAAGGGCCGCGGTTATATGCCGGTCGTTGCCGGTCTCGCCATTCCGAAGGGCGCGCCCGACAAGGCCGGTGCAGAAAAGATCATCGAGCACCTGTCCATGCCGGAGACGCAGCTCCTGACTGCCTCCAAGGTCGGCTTCTTCCCGACGCTGAACATCAAGCTGCCGCCGGATCTCGATGCCGGCGTCGCCCTGCTCGCCGGTGCGGTCACGGCCACCCAGGCTTCCAAAGACGCGGTCATCTCGCTGCTCCCGGTCGGCCTCGGCGACAAGGGCGGCGAGTTCAACAAGGTCTACATGGACAGTTTCCAGCGCATCGTGCTGCAGAACGAGTCCGTCGCAGACGTCCTGAAGACCCAAGGCGCGACAATGGCCAAGCTGATGGCCGATACGAAAGCTGCCTGCTGGGCGCCCGATGCCAAGAGCGACGGCCCCTGCCCGGTCGAATAAATCCGCCTGCGAAGCGTCCGGGCGAAATGCCCGGGCGCTCTTTCAACCCTCTGTTCGTCGAGGCGGGAGCCGATGACCAATAGTCGACCCTGGATCCCCTATCTGCTGATCCTGCCATCCGTCGCCTTTCTGGCGCTGCTGTTCGCCGTGCCGCTGGTGCAGACGATCTGGCTGGCGGTTTCGGACAACGGCGCACCATCGCTCGCCAACGCCGAGCGCATGGTAACCGACATCAATTTCACCCGCTCGGTGAAGAACACCTTCCTGCTGACGATCGCGGTCGTGCCGGTGCAGATCGCCTTGGCGCTTGCCATGGGCACCATGGTCGCCAAGGTCGGCCGCGGACGCGAGACGATCCTGTGGATCTGGACGATCCCGCTCGGCATTTCCGATCTCGCCGCCGGTCTCGTCTGGCTGTCGATCCTGCAGAATACCGGCTATCTGAATTCGCTGCTCTTCGGCCTCGGCATCGTCAGCAGGCAGGCAAGCTGGCTTTCCTACCAGACGCCGGTCGCGCTCTTCATCGCCATTGCGGTCGCCGAAATCTGGCGCGGCACGGCCATCGTCATGGTCATCATCGTTGCCGGCCTCAACCAGGTGCCGAAGGAATTCAAAGAAGCGGCCGAAATCTTCGGCGCAGGTCCGTGGACGCGCTTCTGGCGCATCACCCTGCCGCTGATCCGCCCCGCCCTGCAATCGGCGCTGATCCTGCGCACCGTGCTCGCCTTCGAGGTCTTCGCGGTGGTCTATGCGCTCGGCGGGCGCAATTTCCCGGTTCTCGTCGGCGAGGCCTATAACTGGCAGAACCAGAACCAGAACTATAGCGTCGCCGCCGCCTACGCGGTGTTGATCATGATCATCTCGCTTGCCGCCACGCTCATCTATCTCAAAGCCTTGAAGGTCGATCCGGAGCGCCTGCCATGACCACGGATACCTCCAACACCGCCGGCTTCGTCTCTTCGCGCCGCTGGCTTCTCTGGAGCGGCATCGCCGCACTCTGTGCCTGGGTCTTGGTGCCGATCTATCTGGTGGCGCTCGGGGCGCTCGGTGGGCGCCAGGGCGTCTATGTCTGGCCGAAGACCGGACTTCCCACCGGCATATCGCTCGAGCCTTTCATTCTTTTTCTGAAGACCGAAGGCGTCGTCCAGTCCTTCCTGAATTCGCTGGGCGCAGCCGGCATCACGGTGGCGCTTTCGATCCTGCTCGGCGCGCCGGCCGGTTACGCGCTCGCCCGCTACGATTTCCGCGGCAAAGACAGCTACCGCCTTCTGGTGTTGCTGACCCGCGCTTTCCCGCTGGCAATCCTGGCATTGCCTCTGACCGTCTCCTTCATCCGGCTCGGCCTCTACGATACGATCCTCGGCGTCGGCCTCATCCATACGGTGCTGGCGCTGCCTTTTGCGGCACTCGTCACCCAGGGCATTTTCCTCGGCGTACCGAAGGAGTTGGAGGAAGCCGCCTGGGTATTCGGCTGCACCCGCATCCAGGCCTTCTTCAAGGTAGTGGCGCCCTTGGCGCTTCCCGGCATCGTCGCAACCGCGGTCTTTGCCTTCGTCATCTCGTGGAACGAGGTCTTTGCCGCCTCGGTGCTGACGGTGCGCAACCGCACGCTGACCGCCTACCTGCTGACCGTGCTTTCGGAAAGCCCGATGCATTACCGTTTTGCCGGGGGGCTGATGCTCATCCTTCCCTCGGTTGTCTTCATCTTCGCGGTCAGGCGTTACCTCTTCGCGATCTGGGGCATTTCCTCCAAGTAACGGGACCAGAGATATGGCCACTATTGTCATCGACCGCATCCGCAAGAGCTTCGGAGCCTTCCAGGCGCTGAAAGAGGTCTCGCTGACGATCAACGACGGCGAATTCGTCTCGCTGCTCGGTCCATCCGGCTGCGGCAAGACCACGCTGCTGCGCATCATCGCCGGCCTCGAGACGGCTACATCGGGAGATATCCGCATCGGCGACAAGTCGGTGATCGGCCTTGCACCCCGGGATCGCGGCCTTGCGATGGTCTTCCAGAACTACGCCGTCTTTCCGCATATGACGGTTTACGAGAACGTCGCCTTCGGGCTGCGGATGCAGAAGGTCGACGACGCCAGAGTGAAGGCGCAGGTCGAGAAAGCCGCTGGCCTCCTGCATATCGAGCAATATCTCGACCGCTACCCGAACAAGCTTTCCGGTGGTCAGCGCCAGCGCGTCGCGGTCGCTCGCGCCCTTGCCGTCGAACCGAAGGTGCTGCTGATGGACGAGCCGCTTTCGAACCTCGACGCGCTGCTCCGTCTCGAAATGCGCACCGAGCTCAAGACCGTGCTGCAATCGGCAGGCACCACGACGATCTATGTCACCCACGACCAGACGGAAGCGATGGGCCTTTCCGACCGCATCGCCGTCATGCATGGCGGCGTGGTCGAGCAGGTCGGCCATCCGGTCGAGATCTACAACCACCCGGCGACACGTTTCGTCGGCGGCTTCATCGGCAACCCGCCGATGAACTTCATCGAGGTGCCGGTTTCGAACGGCCAGGTGGCGGCCGGCGCCGAACGGCTCGTGGCGCCGCAGGAATCCGGCGATCAAATCATCCTTGGCCTGCGCGGCGAGGCTGTCGAACTCGCGCCGCTGCCCCAGGGTCTCGAAATGCGGGTACGCGTTGCCGAACCGATGGGCTCGCACCTGCTGTTGACCGGCTCGATCCACGACCAGCCGGTCCGCGTCATCCTGCCGGCCTCGGAAACCGTGAAGAGCGGCGATACGATCGGCCTGAGGCTCGACCAGAAGCGCATCACCTGGCTTTCGCCTGAAAGCGGCAAGTCCTTTCCGGCCGTTTTGGCCTAAGAATACCGGAGCATCCAGAATGAACACGCATATCGACCAGGCGAAGCGCATCCTCGCCGTGAACGATCGTGGCGGCTATACCGTGCCGACCGACAGGCTCTACCCCTTCCAGTGGAACTGGGATTCCGCCTTCGTCGCCATGGGCTTCGCGCTCTATGATACCGACCGCGCCTTTCGCGAGCTGGAGCGGCTGGTCGAGGGTCAGTGGGCGGACGGGATGATCCCCCATATCGTCTTCCACGCGCCAAGCGAAACCTATTTCCCGGGCCCGAATGTCTGGCGTACGCAGCACACGATCCCGACCTCCGGCATAACCCAGCCGCCGGTCTTTGCGATCGCGCTGCGCAAGCTGCATGACGCCGCCGGCAAAGGCGCCGAAGAGCGCACCCTGCCCCTCTACGAGGCGGCGCTGAAATGGCATCGCTGGTGGTATTCCGCCCGCGATCCTGAAGGCACCGGGCTCGTTGCGCTTCTACATCCGTGGGAAAGCGGCAGCGACAATTCTCCGGCCTGGGACATCGCGCTCGCCCGGGTGCCCACCACCACCGATACGCTTGTGGTGCGCAAGGATACCGGCCATGTCGATGCCGACATGCGTCCGCGCGACGAGGATTACCGCCGCTTCATTCATCTGGTCGATACCTATGCCGCCTGCGGCTGGGATCCGGCCAAACAATGGGAAAAGGCGTCCTTCAAGGTCGCCGAGATCCAGACGACCGCCATCCTGCTCAAGGCCGGCGAAGACCTCGAGCACCTTGCCCGCCTGTTCGGCCGGACCGGCGACGCAATCGAGATCGCTGCCTTCAACAACCGCACTCGCAAGGCGATGACGGCCCAATGGCGGCCGGACCTCGCCCGCTTCGTCTCGCGAGACCTGATCTCCGGCGAGGATGTCGAGGCCGCGACGCAAGCCGGTTTCATCCCCCTCCTCTCGCTGGACCTCGACAAGCAGGTTGCCGACGCGCTGGTTTCGGAAATGAAGGCCTGGTCCAAGGATCTCAAGGTCGCTTTTCCGACCACGAAGCCTGGCATCGCCAGCTGGGAGCCGAAGCGTTACTGGCGCGGCCCCGCCTGGGCGATCATCAACTGGCTTCTGATCGACGGACTGAAACGCAATGGCCATGCGGATGTCGCCGAAGAGCTGCGGCAATCCACCATCGCAGCGATCGAAACGGAAGGTTTCGCCGAATATTTCGACCCGGTCACCGGTGAAGGCTGCGGCGGCCTCGGCTTTTCCTGGACGGCCGCAGCCTATCTGTGGCTTGAGCGTGGCAGAGTGCTTGCCTGAGAATCGATCCTCATCAATCCGGCTGCCATGGCTGCATGGTGAGCACATTGCCGCCTAGCTTGGCGAAGGCGCGCTGGCGGCAGGAGAAGACGAGGATCTGCTGGTCGCGCGATTGGCGGTGCAGCGCATCGAACATCCGCTCGATCCGGTCGTCGTCGGAATAAACAAGCGCATCGTCGAGGATGACGGGTGCCGGCCGGCCGTCGCGGGCAAGCAGCCTTGCGAATGCAAGGCGGGTCAGCACCGAGAGCTGCTCCCGCATGCCGCCGCTCAGCCGGTCGACATCCTCCTCCAGGCCGTTGCGGCGCACGATCTGCGGCAGCAAGGTGTCGCCGTCGAAGGTAATCGAGATGTCGTCGAACAGCAGGCCGAGCAGCGGGGTGAGTTCGTTCATGACAGGCTTGAGATAAAGGTCGCGCGCGGCTGCTCGCGTCGCCGTCAGCGCCTTGCGCAGGCGATCCAGGACGGCGACCTCCGTCTCGAAACGCTTTACCTGCTCCCGCGCCGCATCAAGCAAACCGCGAGTTTCCAGCCAGTTTTCTTCCACCGCACTGTCTGAGCGGGTGCGGATCTGACCGCCGAGATCGGCAAGCTCCTCGCGAAGCTTGGCAATTTCGCGGCCTGCGGCGTCGGCGACCGAGCGCGCCCTGGCAAGGGCGGCCTCTGCACCTGCGAGGTCCCGACCTGTCCTGCGCAAAGGCGCGGCCCGGAGTTCGACAGCATCGACCTGTTCTTTGGCGCTGGAAAGTTTTACGGCAAGGTCCTGTTGCAATTCAGTCCGGCCGGCTTCGGGGCCGATGACCGCTTCGATCGCCTCGCGTTCCTGGCCAAGCCTGGCGTGCTCGGTCTGCGCGCGCAATATGGCCTCGCCTGCTTCCGTGCGCATCACTGACGCCTCCCGCGCCCGATTGCGCGCCAGTTCGATGCGTCGCGTCGCATCGGCGAGACGGGCGCGCACCTCCTCCGGGTTGGCGTCGAGTTCGACCGGACCCTGGCTGAGTTCAGCAAAGCGTGCGGCGTCGAGGTGAAGTTCGTCGATGCCATTCGGGGCGAGATCAGCGAGCCGCTGGCGTGCCCGCACCAGCTCCTCCTGCTTGTTCCGCGCGGCAATATCGCGCTGTCGTGCCGCCCGCAGACTGTCGACACCGAGCTTGGCAAGCAATGTTTGGCGCGTGGCTTCCGCACTCTCCAGCGCCCCGTCCGGCTCTGCCTGCCGGCTGGAATGGATGGTCAGCGTGCCGACGCCTGATACTTCGAGCTTCGCCATTCCGGCAAAGCTTCTATCCTCGCCCCCGGGCAAAGGCTGGCGGTCCATGCTCACCAATCCGGAGGCGTCTTTCAGGTAATCGATCCTGAGCGTGGGAAGGCCGACCTCGGCGGCCGCGCGCAAGCCGACGATCTTGAGATCCAGCGCTTCAAGCCGTTCGATCGCATCGAGCGGAATGGCGAGCAACGCATGTGCAGCCTCGCCATCTTCGATCTGCTGGCGCGCCGCTTCGGCCTGTTCCAGACGCAGACGCACCTCGGCCAGCCGCTCTGCGGCGTGGCGTGAACGGAGCGCTGCCTCCAGCCGCGCAAGCAGCTCGCGGTTTACCCGCTCCTCCTCTTCGGCCGCTTGCACCTCAGCCGTCGCAGCTTCGCTTTCAACAAGCGATGCCGCGCGTCGCTCGGCTGCATTTGAGAGTTCTTTTTCCGCCACGGCGAAACGCCGCGCGAGTTCGTCGCTGCGGTTCAATGTCGTGTGGAAGCGGTCGAAAGCCTGCTGCGCCTCATCGCGGCGGCTGGCAGCCAAAGTAGCCTCGGCGTCGAGCGCTTTGAGCTCCCTGTCGTGCAGTTTAGCGGCCTCGAGCACTGACTCGGCATTGGCAATCGCCGCTTTCCGGCCGGCCTCTTCGTCCGAATTTTCCAGTTCGCTGAGTCTGGCCTGCACTGAGCGGCGGCGGTCGAGCGCGCCGTGCAGCATCTCCACCTCCTTGGCCAGCCGCCCCTCCTCCGCCTGCAGCCGGTCGCGATCGTCGAGCGCGGCGGCAAAGCGGCCTCCGGTCTTTGGCCGGAGCGTTGCGGTGACCAGGCGATTGAGTTCATCCTCGCAGGCTTCGAGCACCGCCGACATACGCCGTCCGCCCGTCAGCGCCTCCACCTCGCCCTGCACTGAAGACAACAGGCTTTCGCGCACCCGCTTGTCGTTTTCTTCCTCGCTCTTGCTACGATTTTCGATGCCGGTGATGCCCTGGCGCACCCAGAGCAGGCCTGCCGGGCCGGCAGTTCCGCCGGAAATGAGATCGCCGATGAAAGCCTCGGCCTCGTCGGCCTGGGCGACGAGCCGGCCGCTGCCGAGATCGGTGACGCTGGCGCGCCGTCCGCCATAGAACTGCTTGGTCAGGCGGTAGCGGCCGGCTTCGATCGTGATGTCGGCCTCAACGATCGGATTGCCGCCGCTATAGGGGCGCAGCATCTGCACGCTCTTTGGCGTGCCGCCGTGCGGCTGGAAGAACAGCGCATGCAGCGCCTCGAAACAGGTTGATTTGCCGTGTTCGTTGGCGGCGCTCAGCACATTGACGCCGTCGGCGATTCCTTCGACGGATATGCCGCGGCCGGCGAAGCGTTTGACATTGTGAAGGCGAAGAGCGTTGAGTTTCATCGATCGATCGCCTCGCAATAGGAAAACAGGCGGATCAACGCCTCGCGCGCCACGCCCCTGTCATCGCCCGAGCGGGATTGGTCGAGGCTTTCGGCAAGCAGCAAATCCGCAGTATCGCGCAGCGCACCGGCTCGGTCGATGATCTCGAGATCATCGCTCTCGCAATCGGTCCCCAGCAGGTCCGTATCGATCTCCAGATGCGCAAATTCCGGCGCGACCTGTTGCAGCAGGCTGGTCATTGCTGTGCGCCCGTTCAATCGGGCACGGCCGGACAGCGCGACGCGCAACAGGGTTTGTCGCCGCGCGAAGGGTTCCGGCAGTGCCGCCTTCAGCGCTTCAACGCCGTCTTCTGACGCCAGCAGGGGAAGCTGCAATGTCTGCCAGGAAAAGCTGGCGGTCACTGCTGCCGTCGTCGTCGGCATCGCTCCCTGCCCGGCAATCGAAACGACCATCGCCTGCCCCGGCCGGTCATGCTTGAAACGGTCCGGCTCGGGCGCGCCGCTATAATATGTTCTGGCGTCCACCGCGACCGATCCGTGCCAATCGCCGAGCGCCATGTAGTCGAGGCCGGCCAGCGCCGCGCGGTTCGGCGCAATCACATTGGTGGCCGTGGCATCCTCCGAAAATTCCTGGATTTCGGGCCATGGGCGAGGCCAATGCGGATGGAGCCGTCCGGCGTGGCTGCACCCGTCATCCATTCGGTCAGGTCACGGCCCGACCGCCTGGTCGTGCAAGGCGCCGGCAGCAGGATGACATCAGGTCCAAGCGGGAGGGGCGCCGCTTCCGTCGCCAGGATGACATTGTCGGGCACCACGCCGCGCGCAGCGCTCCAGAGCTGGTCCGCCAGCAGTGAATCGTGATTGCCCGGAAGGAGAACCCAGCGCAGCGGCGTATTCCGAGCCATCTCGCCAAGTGCTTGGCGAAGCACGGCAGGCGTCGGCGTCTCGGTATCGAAGGTGTCGCCCGCGAGCAGGATGACACCAGCCCCATGCTCTCGTGCCGCACTGGCGAGTCTCCCGATCACGCCATGCCGCGCCTCGCGCAGGCGTCCTCTCAAATCCTCCGGAAGATTGCCAAATCGCTTGCCGATATGCAGGTCCGAACTGTGCAGGAAGGAAAACATTAATCAGCCATGTTTGCGATGCGCTGCGAGTTTTCGAGCATGGTCAAGGACCTCTCGTCCGCAGTTGTGATTCCGTTGTTCCGAGGCAGACCATGCCTCCCGGTTATGGGCGAGGCAAGTCCATCCTGGCCGAGCAAGCGGTTATCCAATGTTTGTCCAATTTTGAGCGGTGCACGACACCCATCCCGTCGCCGTAGAAGAATTATGCAGGCGCGGTGACCGACCACGTCGGCGAAGGCATCGTCTATTATCCAAGGGTTTTACTTGCCGAGGGAAATCGAACAGTTGATCCCATCATCGCTGCCCCTAAGTCACCTGGTTGAACACCACCATCTTGTCGTCGGCCATCTCTTCCATCGTCCAGGGAATGCCGCCGACCCCGTATCCTGACTGCCTGCGTCCGGCGAAAGGCATCCAGTCGGTGCGGAACGCCGTGTGGTCGTTGACGAGAACGGCCGATGCATCCAGATGTTTTGCCGCCTTGAGAGCAACCGCTATGTCGGCAGAAAAGACGCTTGCCTGGAAGGCATAGGGCAGCGAGTTGGCGATGCGGATCGCTTCGTCAAGGTCGCGGTAGCCGTAGACGCAGGTCAGCGGTCCAAAGACCTCGAGCACCGACACTTTCGCCTCAGTAGGCGGGTTCAGCAAGACAGATGGCAGCAGTGTCGTCTCGGACATCCGCCCGCCTCCGATCTGTCTGGCTCCGGCGTCCGTCGCCTCCTTGATCCAGGTCGTGACGCGGTCTGCCTCGCGTGGCAGGATGAGCGGCCCTACCTCGGTTTGCGCAAGTGTTGGATCCCCGACACGCAGGGCTGCAACCTTGGCGGCGAGGGCTTCGGTGAAGGAAGCCAGAATATCCTCGTGCACGAAAAGACGCTGAGCCGACACGCAGACCTGCCCAGCGTGATAATAGCCACCTTTGACGATAGTGCCGACAATCGCATCGACATTGGCGCTGCGGTCGACGATGACGGGTGCCGCTCCGCCATGCTCCAGCGCGCATCGGGTGCCCGGCGGCAGCTTGCTCTTGAGGTACCAGCCGACCTTGGCGGAACCGATGAAGCTCAGGAACGCCACGCGAGGATCGGTTGCGAAGGCCTCGGCAAGCGCGTTGTCCTCGGTGATGAGGGTCTGGCACCAGCGTTCGTCGAGACCGGCCTCCCAGAACAGCTTGACGATCTCGATGCAGGAAATCGGCGTTGTTGCCGCCGGCTTGATGATCACCGGGCAACCCACGGCGATCGCCGGCGCGATCTGGTGGATGATGAGATTGAGCGGATGGTTGAAGGCCGATATCGCCGCCACGACGCCGATCGGTTCCTTGGTGGTGAAGGCCCATCTGTTGGCGCTGGCGGCGGTCAGCCCCATGGGGATTTCCTTGCCGCCGAAATTGCGCAGCTCGTCCGCCGCGTTCACCAGGCCGTCGATCCCGCGCGTCACCTCGATGATCGCATCCGTAAGCGGCTTGCCGCCTTCACGGGCGATCATCATCGCAAAACGATCGCGGTTCTCCTGCAGAAGCGCCGACGCCTTTCTGAGGATCGCCATCCGTTGATGCGGGGGCAGCCAGCCATCGCGATCGGCGAAGGTTTTGGCGGCGAGCTGAAGCTTGCGCTCGAGTGCGGCCACGTCGTCTGCCGGCAGCTCTGCAATCGGCTCGCGGTTGAACGCCTGGTAGACCTTCATGGTAGACTGCATCTCAGGCCTCCAGTATCGCGGGGAGCCGTTCACGAAGCTCCTTTACCAGCACGCGTTCATTTTCCGAGTAGTCGACCGGGACGTTCACCAGATGGACGCCACCTCCGGAGAATGCCTCTTCGAGAACCTGTTTGAACTGGCCGATATCGTCGACCCTGGTTCCCTTGGCGCCGTAGGATTCGGCATATTTCACGAAGTCGGGATTGCCGAAGGTCATCCCGAAATCCGGGAACTCGTCCACCGCCTGCTTCCAGCGGATCATGCCGTAGGCATTATCCTCGATGACAAGAACGACGAGGTTGAGTTTCAGCCGGACGGCGGTTTCGAGTTCCTGGGAGTTCATCATGAAGCCGCCGTCACCGCAGATCGCCATGACACGCCGCTCGGGATAGAGCATCGAGGCAACCATGGCCGACGGCAGCCCCGCTCCCATCGTTGCAAGAGCATTGTCGAGCAGCAGCGTGTTCGCCATCCGCGTCCGGTAGTTCCGGGCGAACCATATCTTGTACATGCCGTTGTCGAGCGCCAGGATGCCGTCATGCGGCATCACTTCTCTTATATCGTGGACCAGCCGCTGTGGCGTGAAGCGATCCTCCGTCGCCCGCGCGGCGATGCGCGCGAGAATGCGCTCGCGGAGATGGAGAAGCGCCTGCGCATTTGGTAGCTTGCCCTCGAGGCGATCCGCCAGCGCCTTCAGCGAAGGGCCGATGTCGCCGATGACCTCGGATTGCGGGAAATAGACCTGCTCGACGGTCGCCGGCTGATATCCGATATGAACGACCTTCGGGCCGCCCTTGCCCATGATGAAAGGTGGCTTCTCGATGGTGTCGTGCCCGATCGTGATGATAAGGTCGGCCTGTTCGATGGCCTCGTGGACATAATCCCGCTCCGACAGCGCCGCGGTGCCCATATAAAGTTCGGTTCCGCCGGGCACCGTTCCCTTCCCCATCTGGGTGGTAAAGAACGGAATGCGCGTACGGATCACAAACTGCGCAATATCCGATGTCGAGCGGGGGCGCGAGGCGGCGGCCCCGAACATCAGAAGCGGACGTTTGGCTGCGGCAATGAGGGCGGCGGCGCGATCGAGGGCCGCGTCGCTTGCCGTCGGCAGTTCGAGCTGATGCGGCGCAATCAGCGCCACCTCCTGGCATTCTTCGGCCGCGATATCTTCCGGAAGCTCCAGATGCACCGGCCCCGGCCTTTCCTCCTGGGCGATGCGGAACGCTTCCCTGACCGTCGTCGGGATCATCTGCGGCGACACGATCTGCCTTGCGAGCTTGGTCAGCGGCTTCATCGACGCGACGACGTCGACCACCTGGAAACGTGCCTGGCGGGACGAGAGGATCCCCTTCTGACCTGTGATCATCACCATCGGCATCGCGCCGAGCAAGGCATAGGCGGCACCCGTCGAGAGGTTCAGAGCGCCGGGGCCAAGCGTTGTCAGGCAGACGCCGGGCTTCCCAGTCAGGCGGCCATAGGTCGCGGCCATGAACGCTGCTGCCTGCTCGTGTCGGGTGAGGACGAGCTCAATCGACGACTTGCGGATGGATTCGACGACGTCGAGATTCTCTTCGCCTGGGATGCCGAAAATGCGGTCGACACCTTCGTTCTCAAGCGCTGCCACTAGAAGATCGGAGCCTTTGGTCATGGATGTGTGCCCGTGCTGTTTGATTCGAGACTTCCAAAAAGGAAGGTCTCTCGAAGATATGTTCTTTTCCGGGCCTGTCCATGCGTTCGGCGGCATCGGCGGTTATCGTCGATGTTCAGTCACAGTTCCGGCTCGATCCCGGATCGTGACGAGTGCTTGCGCCGTCATTGAGCGCTGGCTCATATGGACGTTTCCGAGCGCTCACTGTGGATGAAGCTCGCGGGAGCACTGCGGGCATTTGGAGCCAGCGCTCAGTCGAAAAATACGTCTTGGTCTTCACCTGCGAATTTGAAGTCGCCTTAAGACCAAGAACAAAATTGAAGATATTTGCGCTGTCTGCTTCGCGCGTAAAGCTGAGATAGGAGCCGAATCGTTCGTATTCGACATTTCGAAGGTTTTGAATCGAGGCAAGAGTATCCTCGAAATCACGCCAGCACGCCTGCTTCACGATGATCTCGAAAATGCGCAGGACAGCCGGAGCGAGACGTCCCTGGGCGTCGGTCGTCGGCCCAATGATCTTGGCGCGGATATCAAGAATACCGCCCATCTCATCTCCACGAACCTTAACGAAGGTCGAGCTGAGGGGACGCACCTCGTCCCGTTCGTAGATGCGCTGAAAATAACATTCATAGCTGCGATTGCGCATCGATGCGGCTTTCCATTCGCTCATATCGATGCCGGCCTCTCGAAGAGCACCGCACATATTCCGCCCCGAGACGCGCCAGATCCGCAGAAACTGACTTGCCAACTCCAGCTTCGGGACCTCGATCAGCTGCAGCGATATCGATATCGACGGGAGGGGAGAAGGAGCCGCCGGATCTGAGCGAGCGGCGATGCGAGGTGATCGGGCAGCCTTATTGAGAGTTCGATATTCAAAGGGCTCGACCGGCTCTTCGAGGTGGTGGACTTCACGGAAAAAAACGACGAGGGCCGCAAGAAGCAAAACTGATATCAAAAGCCCCAGCCAAAGAAGAGACCGGCGGTTGCTCGGCAATCGGAAGTTCCGGTGCCAAAATGGACTGTCGCGAGGAGGATCGACGGGTGATAACACTTTATCCACGGCGCGACCTCACAAGAAAATAGGAGCGGCTGCGAGTTCGAACTCAATCAAACCTCGATCCTATTCGCGACCAACCAGCGTCGGTCGGCGATTGGATCAATCAGCCCCTGCTGGCGACTCCTTCTGGGGTGAGCAACGGATGCGAAAAACGGTACAGTCTGTCCGACTCACCTTCGACGCCGCGAGTGTGAAGTCGTGTGTGTGCAGCGTCAAGCAGGCGGCGCGATCGATCAGGCTGCGCGTCGCGGGGTTGACGGCATGTTCAGTGGCACGCTTGCCTCTGGACAAGCGGCGTCGAGATTTCGTCGTTACATGGTGGCGTCCCGTAATTTTATCACAGGACCTGAACCCATGCGACAACCCGGTTTCCAATAGAATAGATCGGAGACCGGAGCTGAGTGTTGCACCATGTCACAACGCAGCGGCGGCGGTTTGGTGCCTGGCGCGCAAGCGGTCGTTGCCGATAGTGGCGGCCAGTAGCTGCTCGTCAAGCTTGCCTTCCCATTTCGCGACGACGACGGTGGCAAGCGCATTGCCGATCAGATTCACAAAAGTCAGCCCCTCCGCAAGGATACGGTGAATTCCGAGGATCAGCGCGATGCTGGCGACCGGAATGGTTCCGGTGGTATTCAGGGTTGCCGCCAGTACAACGAAGGCCGCTCCGGCGATGCCCGCCGCTCCCTTCGAGGTGAGCAGCAACACCGCGATCAGGCCGAGTTCGTGCCAGAAGGTCAGATGTGTGTTCGTCGCCTGTGCCAGGAACACAGCGACGGTGGTCAGATAGAGGCATGTGCCGTCGAGGTTGAACGAATAGCCGGCCGGGATGACGAAGCCGACCACGCTTTCCTCACAGCCGGCCTTGCGCATCTTCTGGATGAGGCGCGGCAGCACCGTTTCGGTCGAGGTGGTCGCAGCGACGATGACGATTTCATCCCAGAGATAGCCTAGCAGCCGCCACAGGCTGACACCGCACCAATGGGCAACGCTGCCGAGGACGATTGTTGTGAACAAGGCGCAGACGACGAAGAACTCGATGATTAACTCACCCAGCGACCAGAGCGAGGCGGTACCGAACTGACCGACGGTAAAGGCAATTGCGCCGAAGGCGCCGAGCGGCGCGAAGTACATGATGTAGCCGATGATCTTGAAGAACCCTTGCGAGGCGCTTTCGATCACCTGGAATACCGGGCGTCCGCGTTCTCCGATGGCGGCGATGGCGATACCGAACAGGACAGAGATAAACAGGACCTGCAGAACGTGTCCTTCCGTCAGCGCGCTGGCGAAGGTATCCGGGATGATGTCAAGGAAATAGCTTGAAATGGACTGGTCGTGCGCCGTCGCAAGATAGGTCTTGATCGATGCGGTATCGATTGCGGCAGCGTCGATGTTCATGCCCTCGCCCGGACGCCACAGATCGACTGCGATCAGTCCGAAGATCAGCGCCAAGATCGTGATCGCCTCGAAATAGATAATGGATTTCAGCGCGACACGCCCGACGCTCTTCATGTCGTTCATGCCGGCGATACCATGTACAACGGTGACGAAGATGATCGGCCCGATCATCATGCGGATCATTTTGATGAAGGCGTCGCCGAAAGGTTTCATCGCCACCGCAGTGGCGGGCGTGAAATGACCCAGCAGGATGCCGAGCAGCGTCCCTGCCAGCACCTGAAACCACAACTGGCCAAAGATGCCAAATCGGCCCGCCGGTTTTTGCGTCTCACCCACAGGTGTCATCGTTTTACTCGCCTCCAAATACGTCATGATTTATTTCCTCCCAAGCTGCCCGCCTGGCCGTGATGTCCCATCTTTCAATTGTTCAATGGCAACTGCACCGTCCAATTGGCGCGCCCGGCCGCCCCGAAACGGTGACTGCGGAAGCAGCGATGCGGGCACTCACAAAGATCGGCCGCAACCGGCCGGCCAGCGGTCCCGTGCGTTCCTGCGCATCGTGGACGATGGGGACTCCGGCATCTGCCAGGCCGTGGATGATGGCGGTATCGGCGCGTTCGATCTGGGTAATCACATCGGGCATGCTCGATCCTCCCTCCTGTCTCGGCTGGGAATTAGGGGAGGGAATATTGAGCCGCAAAGCAAACTTGATTTGCGCACCGGTCATAAGCTGTGTTGAAGTGTGCTGATGATTGCACACCGCGAACTCAACCTTCGCCACCTCGAGGCCGTCGCTGCCGCCGCGCGGCTGGGCAGCATCAGCAGCGCGTCTCACACCATGAATTTGTCGCAGCCTGCTCTGACCCAAGCCGTTGCCAAGGTCGAGGCGCAGCTTGGCCATGTGCTATTCGATCGCCAGCCGAGCGGCGTTACCAGCACCGAGGCGGGGCGCTTGATCACGGCCCGCATCGAACGCGCGCTCGCCTATGTGGCGCGCGGCGGCCAAAGCGTGCGACGTGGCGCCCGCTTGCCGCCGCTGCCCCATATCGAGCGGCGCATCACTTTTGGACAATTGCGCGCGCTAATCGCGGTCGATCAAGCAGGCAGCTTTGCGCTGGCATCGAAGCGAATTGGCCTCTCTGAACCGGCATTGCATCGGGCGAGCCGCGATCTGGAGCAGTTGCTGGGCGTGCCGCTTCTCGTCCGGCAGGGGCGTACCGTTCAGCCGACGACGGCCGCCGCCGTGTTGCTGCGGTTCGCCCGTCTGGCGCAATCGGAGCTGGAGGCGGGGTTCGACGAACTGGAGGCACTGCGGTCGGAGGGCGCCGGACGTGTCACTGTCGGCACCATGCCGCTGGCGCGCGCAATCCTGTTGCCGCAGGCATTGGCTCGTTTCGCTCGCGCCTATCCAATGGCGTCGGTGGACGTGGTGGAGGGGCCATATGTGGAGCTGTTGGCCAGGCTCCGCGAAGGCGAGATGGATCTGCTGATCGGGGCAATGCGCGACCCTCCGCCGGTCAAGGACATCGCTCAGGAACCGTTGTTCATCGATGACCCGGTGATCGTCGGTCGCGCCGGACATCCCCTGCTGTCCAAACCGGGATTTGCCTTCTCGCGGCTATTGGATTTTCCATGGGTCATCGCCGCGACGGGCGCGCCGGTACGCCATCGGTGGGAGGAGATGTTTACAGAGCACGGGCTTGAGCCGCCACGGCTACGCATCGAATGCGGTTCGGTTCTGGTGGTCCGCGGGCTGATGCTGGAGGACGATTGGTTGACGCTGATGTCGCGCGACCAGTTCCTGTTCGAACGGCGTGCTGGCCTGCTTGGCGAAGTCGCCGGCGCTGGGCTGTCGTTGCGTCGTCAGATCGGCCTCACGGTGCGCGATGACTGGCGTCCGACACAGCTGCAAACGGCATTCACGGATACCTTCCGCACGGTTTGTGCGGAGTGGACTTCAGGAAAAGCAATGGAGCGTGAACCCTTCCGATATGCCTGATCATCGTCCGGTTCGTTAGAACGGGGCATGAGCAAACACCAAACGATCGCATTCACCGGTTTCGGAAAGCCTTCGCAGGCTTTCCGTAGGGGCTGGCTTCCGCACCGGCTGCGACCTCGAGCGAATGCTGGTCCAGGAGCTAAGCCGCGCCACCGCCGGCTGGCTCCCCATGCCTTCCCCTCCGACCGCGGGATTCGCTGCCGAGGCGAACGCATCTTTGCCGCTACAGGAACCTCAAAGATATGATCATCGACTGCCACGGCCACTACACTACGGCCCCTGCGCTCCATGGCGAATGGCGAGCACGACAGGAGGCTGCCATCAAATCGGGCGGCGATATCGATCCCGCCTATCCCGACATTTCCGACGATGCGATCCGCGAGACCATCGAGGCCAACCAGCTGCGCCTGCTGCGCGAGCGCGGCGCCGACATGACTATTTTCTCGCCTCGGGCCTCGGCGATGGCGCCGCATATCGGCGGAGAATTGGTGGCAAAGGTCTGGGCGCGTCGTTCCAACGATCTGATCAAGCGCGTGGTCGATCTCTATCCCGAGACTTTCGTGGGTGTTTGCCAGCTGCCGCAATCTCCTGGTGTCTCGATCGCCAACGCGATCGACGAGCTGGAGCGCTGCGTCAACGAGCTCGGCTTCGTCGGCTGCAATCTCAATCCCGATCCCTCCGGCGGCAAGTTCGATTCGCCGCCGCTCACCGATCGCGCCTGGTACCCCTTCTTCGAAAAGATGGTGGAACTCGACGTTCCCGCGATGATCCACGTTTCCGGCAGTTGCAATTGTGCGATGCATGCGACCGGCGCCTATTACATTGCCGCAGACACCATTGCCTTCATGCAGTTCGTCGAGGGCGACCTGTTTGGGGATTTCCCCTTGCTGCGGTTCATCATTCCACATGGCGGCGGAGCCGTTCCCTATCACTGGGGCCGTTATCGCGGCCTCTCCGACATGCTGAAGCGGCCGCCTCTGGCCGAGCACGTGATGAAGAACGTCTATTTCGATACCTGCGTCTATCATCAGCCGGGCATCGGCCTGTTGTTCGAGGTGATCGATGTGGAAAACATCCTGTTCGGATCGGAAATGGTTGGCGCAGTGCGCGGGATCGACCCGCAGACGGGGTACTATTTCGACGACACCAAGCGCTATATCGAGGCTCTGACGATATCCGATGAGGACAAGCGGAAGGTGTTCGAACTCAACACGCGCCGCGTCTATCCGCGTCTCGATGCACAGCTCAAGGCACGGGGGCTGTGATGGCAAATTTCCAGATGGATCCCGATTGGCTCCGCTATCATCCCGATCCGAGCAAACCGAGCTATGTTCCGCCGTCGGGTGCAGTGGATGCGCATTGCCATGTCTTCGGGCCCGGGGATGTGTTTCCCTATGCGCCCGAGAGGAAGTACACACCCTGCGATGCCGGCAAGGAGCAACTGTTCTCCCTGCGTGATTTTCTCGGATTCGAGCGCAACGTCATCGTCCAGGCGACATGTCACGGCGCCGACAATCGTGCCCTGGTCGATGCGCTGCATGCGGCCGGCGATCGCGCTCGCGGAATAGCGACGGTGCGTGACACGGTGACGAACGGGGAGCTCGCCGAACTGCATGACGCCGGCGTGCGCGGCGTGCGCTTCAACTTCGTTCGCCGCCTGGTCGACCCGAAACCGGATGCCTATTATCGTGCGATCATCGACCGTATCGCACCGCTTGGCTGGCAGGTGGTGATCTATTTCGAGGCGGCCGATCTCGAGGAGCGTTGGGACTTCTTCACCTCGCTACCGACGACCGTCGTGGTCGACCACATGGGCCGGCCGGATGTCTCCCAGCCAGTCGACGGCCCGCAGTTCGGCCGCTTTATCCGGTTCATGACCGAGCATGAAAATGTCGTCAGCAAGGTGAGCTGCCCGGAGCGGCTGTCGCGATCAGGTCCACCGAACTACGACGACGTCATTCCGTTTGCGCGGACGCTGGTCGAGCGCTTCCCGGAGCGTGTCCTGTGGGGCACCGATTGGCCGCACCCCAACATGAAGGACCACATGCCCGACGACGGCGCGCTGGTGGACATCATCCCGCGCATCGCACCCTCCGAGGAGCTTCAGCGCAAGCTGCTGGTTGACAATCCTATGCGGCTCTATTGGCGGTAATCCGCCTTCGGGATGGCTGGACGACGCATTTCACGCAGGTGGAGGGCGCCGATCTGGATGCGCAAGGCATTCATGCATCGGTTGTGCGGACATCGCTGCGTGCATCGGCATTTATCAAGAGGAGGAGATTATGAACATGAGCGTAAGACAACAAGTGAGCACGCCATCCCGGCGGATCGTAACATTGATGAAATCGATTATCCCGGCGCTCGTTCTAATACTCGCGATGGCGGTGGAAGCACCGGCGCAGGAGAACGACTATCCGAGCCGCGAGATCAGTCTTGTCATTCCCTTCGGCCCTGGTGGAATTGCCGACATCACTGCGCGCATCGTTGCGGATTCTCTCGGCAAAAAGCTTGGGAAACAGATCGTCATCCTGAATCAGCCCGGCGCGGGAGGATCGGTCGCCGCACGGGTGGCGCTGAATGGGGAGCCCGACGGATATAGGCTCGCACTTCTGTCGAACGGAACTGCAGTCAGCGTTCCGTTGTTCAAGAACCTGCAGTTCGATCCCGTCGCCGATTTCGTTCCGGTATCCAGCCTCGCCTATTTCGATTTCGTATTCGTGACCAAGGCGGATGGTAAATTCAAATCCCTCAAGGATATTCTCGAAGCAGCCCGCGCAAACCCGGGCGCGCTCAATGTCGGGACGATTAATGTCGGGAGCAGCCAGAACCTTGCGGCCGAACTCTTCAAATCGACGGCCGGAGTGGACCTCACGATCGTTCCCTACAAGGGCACGCCGGATCTACAAGTTGCCCTTCTCGGTGGGGAGCTTGACCTGATCATCGATAGCCAGACGGCGCTAAAAGCGGCACTTCAGCAGAACCAGGCTGTTGCGATTGCATCATCTGGCTCGGCCCGTTCTATCCTCCTGCCGGACGTTCCGACGGCCCAGGAAGAAGGCGTAAAAGGGTTCGATGTCACGTCCTGGAACGGTATCTTCGCTCCCGCCGGCACACCTCAGGCCGTCGTGAACAAACTGAACACGGCGCTCGTCGAGGTTCTTGGCGACCCCGACGTCAAGAAGCGGTTTGCGGATCTCGGCGTCGAGGCCCGTTCCAGCACGCCGCAGGAAATCGGCGATCGTCTGAAGGCTGATATCGACAAGTGGTCAAAGGTCATAAAGGATGCGGGCATCGCGCGGCAATAGACGAAACGCGTCCGCCAGCCTTCCCGTGCCTCAGCCGGCCGGGTCGCTTCTCCAGCCGATCCGGCATGCCCACCCATCCACTTCGCGATCATCCCGTCGCTGCGGCTGACGATCTTTTCGGTCGCCGTCTTCAGCGACGGGTTCGGGCTGCCGTTCGAGCGCTTCATCCTGTTCTAGGAGACGATGATGGGACTTTTCGGCAATCTCGCTTGGCGCCAGGCCTCATAACGCTCCAGGGTCTCCTGGTTTGGCGGGTATACGCCCAAGGTCGATTTGCCTGACTCGATTTCCAGCTTGAGAAACTCTTCCTGCTCCTCCATCGCGACAGCTTCTTCGGCAATGTCATCGACATATTCCCGCGGAATAACGATCACCGCTTCGCTGTCGCCAAAGATGATGTCATCGGGGTAAACGGCGACGCCGCCGCAGGCGATTGGCTGGTTCATATCCGAGGCATGGTGGGCAACCAGGTTCGCCGGCGCTGCCGGTCCCATGCAGTAGGTCGGAAGACCCAGCTGCGCGATATCGGCCGTATCGCGGACGCCGCCGTCGAGCACGAGACCGGCGGCGCCACGATAGACGAGACGACGGGCAAGCATGGCGCCAATGCCGGCGACTTCCGCCAAGGAGCGGCAATCGAAGACGAGAACGTGGCCGTCGGGGATCGTATCGATGGCCTTGCGCTGTTGATTGGATGGATCCGAACTGTAAGTCGAACCGTCGATATCCTCCCGTGCGGGGATGTAGCGTACGGTGACGGCTGGGCCGATCATCGGCCTGCCGGCGCTCGCCAGCGGTCGCACGCCGCGAACCGCGGTGTTCTTCAGGCCACGCTTCAGCAACAGAGTGCTGAGACTTGCAGAATTCGTCCGCAAAAGCTTTGCGTAAACTGATGGGTCCAAAGCCGTCATGAGATCCTCCATTGTCCGGTGGAAGCTCTAGCATAACGAGAAGATAGTTCAATAAAGAATTTTATGTTTCTTATTTGGATAATGGCTGCTTGCCATTGATCGCCTTGGTCAAGATGGCGGCGCCCTCCACAACCTCGCGCTTGATTGCCCGCGCCCTGTCCGGCGTCGCTTCACCAATAAACGGGACGCTGATCGTCGCGACGAGCCGACCTTCGGAATCGAAGACGGGCGCGGCAAAGGCCCGGAGGCCGAGGTTGGATTCCTGATTGTCCTCGGCGCATCCATTGCGCCGAATTTCAACGAGTGCTTCCTTCAGCGCTTCCGGATCGGTAATCGTGTATGGCGTCTTCGACTCCAGTCCGCCGCTGCAATAGGCCTCGATGTCACCGTAGTCCGAATAGGCAAGGGCGAGCTTGCCGGCGGCGCCGACATGTTGACGCGAGCGACTGCCGACCTTGATGAAAAGCGAATAATCGCCGGGACTGGAGGCTGCAAATATCGTCATCATCTCGTTGCCTTCGGGGGCGGCCAGCCTGAAGGATTCGAAAATGCGGTCAGCCGCAGCCGTCAGGATCGGCCTTGCCGCCTCGATCACCGTTGCCCTGTCGGCGCCGGGCGAGATGCGCCGCGCAAGCTCGACGAATTTTGGCCCCAACTCGTAGGACGCTCCACCATTCACCCGCGCCACAAGCCCATGCGCGGCCAATGAATTGAGGATCCGATAGACGGTCGAGCGCGGAACTCCAAGCTGATCAACCAGTGCGGCCAGGGAAATTCCCGTCTTCGCATCGGCAACGGCCTCAAGCAAGTGGGCGGTCTTCTCGACGACGGGTGATCCATGCCTTGGTTCAATCATGAACTTTGAATTCCATATGAGAATTATAGTATTGACTTCACCGGACTGAGTGAGCATGCTCAGTGGTGCGAGTGTCACATTTGACACTACGCGCTTGGCGGAGGAAGTAAAGCCATTTGGATACCCGCCGAGGCGGTGCGCAACCGGATGGTTTTCACAAGACGGCACTGCGATGGACGGGATGCCGCTCGTTTGGATCTGGAGGAGGGATTTCATGAAGAAGATGAAGGCAATTGGTGCGCTGAGCATCGGACTGGCATTTCTGCTGGCTCCAGGCAGCGCAATTCGCGCCGATGCTGCCTCGGATAAGCTGGCGGTGGTGGTGACCGATGAACCGAAGTCGCTCGATCCCTGTGACACCGACCTTTCGGGCAATTCTCGCATTCTGCACAACAACATCACGGAAGCGCTCGTCAATCTGAGCCCGGCCGACGGATCGGTCGTCCCGAGCCTTGCCACCGGCTGGCGGCAAATGGACGAGCTGACCTGGGAATTCAAGCTCCGCGACGACGTCACCTTCCACGACGGCAAGGCGTTCGATGCCAATGCAGTCGTTGCCGCTCTCAAGCGCGCGCAGGATCCGGCACTGGCCTGCGAAGTCGGACTTGCGACGTTGAAGGGCGTCAAGTTCAATGCCGAAGCGGTGAACCCGACGACCCTCCTCATCAAAACGGATATCGTCGAGCCGATCCTGCCGAACAAGATGTCCGCCGTGGACATCGGTTCGCCGGCGACCCCGAACGACGGCAAGACGCGTTCCCCGGCCGGAACCGGACCTTACAAGCTTGCAGCGTGGACGCCCGGGCAATCGGTCGACCTCGTGGCCTATGACGGCTATTGGGGCGACAAACCGGCGATCAAGAACGCAACCATCATCTGGCGCGCCGAATCCGCTGTTCGCGCGGCGATGGTCGCCACCGGTGAAGCACAGATCGCATATGAAATAGCACCCCAGGACGGCACCACGGAACAGGATCATGCCTTCCCGAACGCCGAAACCTCGCTGCTGAGGATCGACGCAGAAATTCCGCCGCTCAACGACAAACGCGTGCGTGAAGCCCTTAATCTTGCGATCGACCGGGACGGCCTTGTCGGCACCATTTTCCACCAGGATGCCCAAAAGGCGATGCAGGCGGTGCCGCCGTCCGTCTTCGGCTTCAATCCCGACATCCCCGTCTGGACGTATGATCCCGAAAAAGCAAAATCCCTGCTCGCCGCCGCGAAAGCCGATGGCGTGCCGGTCGACAAGGAAATCGTCATCTACGGCCGCATCGGCATCTATCCCAATTCGTCCGAAAGTCTGGAAGCCATTCAGGCAATGCTCGCGGATGCCGGCTTCAATGCCCGGCTCGAAATGCTTGAAACGAGCCCATGGCTGAAGAAGCTGCTGAAACCTTGGGACAAGGAACGTCAGCCGTCGATCCTGCAGACGCAGATCGACAACACCGAAGGCGACGCCGTATTCACGCTGCCGAACCGTTTTACCACCGACGGTAACCAGTCGACCATCGCCGATGCCAAGCTCGACACATTGATTGCCGACGCGTCGAAGGCAACCGGCGACGAACGCAAGAAACTGTTCGAGGAGGCGTTCAGCTACATCGCCGTCGATGCGGTCAATATCGTCCCGCTGTTCCACATGGTCACAATCGCCCGCGTCGCCGAGAATGTCACCTACACACCCGATGTGCAGGCCGGCAACGAGATCAAGCTTAAATCGATCAGCTACCGCTGACCGCCCAGACTTGTCGCCGAACGTCCCTTGAGGAGAGCGGATGTCCTTCACCTACTTCCTGAAACGTGCAGCCTTTGCGGCACTCGCACTTGCAGCATTGATGACATCCGCCTTCTTCCTGGTGCGGTTGACGGGTGATCCCGTCAATCTCTACCTGCCCGTCGATGCCTCGGATGCGGCCCGCGAAGCCATGCGCGTCCGTCTCGGCCTCGATCGCTCCCTCCCGTGGCAATTCCTCGATTGGGCCGGCGACATGCTGAGCCTCGATTTCGGCACGTCGCTTTGGCACAACCGCCCGGCCATGGACGTTGTCCTGGAGGCGTTGCCGAATACGCTGGCGCTCGGTGCCATTGCCTTGACCCTGGCCTTCATCGCTGCCGTCATTATTGGATCGATTGCCGCTGTGAATGCCGGCGGCTGGATCGACCGGGCTATTAACGTGCTGTCGCAGGCAGCGGCCAGCGTGCCGGATTTCTGGCTCGGGCTGATGGGCGTCCTGCTGTTTGCCGTTACCTTGCGCATTCTGCCGACATCGGGTTTCGGCGGTCCGATCTATTGGATCCTGCCGGTTGCCTGTCTTTTTGCCCGACCGTTCGGGACGCTGGTGCAGATCGTCCGCGGCTCGATGATCGAAGCACTGAACGCGACATTTGTCCGGACTGCGCGGGCCAAGGGCGCGCGCGGCGGCCGGGTTACCTTCGTGCATGCGCTGCGCAATGCCCTCTTGCCCGCGGTGACCGTGACCGGTGACCTCGCCGCCCAGTTCGCCGGCGGCGGTGGCGTCGTCGAGGTTGTTTTCGGGTTTCCCGGCATCGGCAAGCTGCTGATCGACGGCATCCTCAAGCGCGATTTCGCGATCGTCCAGGCATCGATCTTCGCGGTCGCCGTCGTCATCTTCTTCATCAATATCCTGGTCGACATGCTCTATGCCTCGATCGATCCGCGCGTGAGGGTCGAATGACCAACACGTCCGCCGACTTCCTCCCTGCCCGCGAGCGCCGAAGCCGCCGCATCTTGTGGTTCATGCGCGCGCTCGCAGGCGACCCGATGGCGGTCGCTGCGACAATCTGGCTGCTGATCGTCGTCCTTGCCATCCTTGCGGACGCATCGTCGCTGCTGGGCGAAAACCGCATTTCGCTGAAGGCGCGCAACCTGCCGCCCTTCGACCTCGGCCAGTCCTGGACATTGTGGCTGGGCGCCGACGCCCTCGGGCGCCCGCTCCTCGTTCGCCTCATTCAGGCGGCATCGACAACGATCGGCATAGCGCTGGTGACTGTTCTGACGAGCCTGATCGGCGGAACGCTGCTCGGCGTGATCGCCGGTTACTTCGGTGGCATCATCGGCAACCTTGTCATGCGGGTGTGCGACATCATCCTGGGTTTCCCGACGCTGCTGGTGGCGCTCTTCGGGCTCTACCTGTTCGGCCCGAGCGTCGGCAACCTCATCATCGTGCTCGCCGTTACCCGCATGCCTGCCTATATCCGCGTCGCAAGAGCCGAAACTCTGGAAGTCCGGGAGAGGCTTTTCGTTGATGCGGCGCGCGTCTTCGGCGGCGGGCCTGTCTGGATATTGCGCAATCACATTCTCCCCAGCGTCGCTCCCACGATGCTGACGCTCGCCTCGGTCAATCTCGCCATGGTCATGTTGTTCGAATCCGGGCTGAGCTATCTCGGTCTCGGCATCCAGCCGCCTGCCGTGAGCTGGGGTCTGATGGTGGCGCAGGGCCAGGGATATCTGTCATCCGCCTGGTGGCTGGGCTTTTTCCCTGGCCTGGCTGTGATGCTCACGACCATGTCCTTCAATCTCCTCGCCAACTGGTTCCGGATCGTCAATGACCCGTCGCAGCACTGGCGTCTTGTCAACCGGAGGCGCTGATGGCTCTTCTCGAAGTCAAGGACTTGCAGGTCAGTTTCGATACGGCCGCCGGCCGCATCCTGGCGCTCAACGGCGTTTCCTTCTCGCTCGAGCGTGGAGAGGTCCTGGCGCTTCTTGGCGAAAGCGGCTCCGGCAAGTCGGTGACCGCATCGGCCATCATGGATCTCGTTCCCAACCCGCCGGGCGAAATCAATCAAGGATCGATCCGCTTCGACGGTGTCGAGCTGTTGCAGCTCTCGCGGAACGAACGGCGCGATCTTTGCGGCGACCGGATCGCGCTGATCTTTCAGGATGCGCTCGCAGCGCTCAACCCGGTCTATTCCGTGGGCTGGCAGATCGCTGAAATGTTCCGCATCCACGGCCGTACTCCGGAAGGCGGTGTCGAAAAAGCCGTGATCGACCTTTTGACGGCCATCGGCATTCCCGACCCTGAAAGCCGTGCCAGGCAATATCCGCATGAGTTTTCGGGCGGCATGCGCCAACGCATCATGATCGCCATGGCCGTGGCACTGGAACCGGATGTCATCATCGCAGACGAGCCGACGACGGCGCTCGACGTCACGATCCAGGCGCAGGTGGTCGATCTTCTGGAGACGATCCGCAAACGCAGCGATGCCGGCATGATCTTCATCACCCATGATCTCGGCGTCGTCGCCGAACTCGCCGATCGCGTCGCCGTCATGTATGCCGGCCGCGTCGTCGAGACCGCAAGCGTCTTCGAACTGTTCGAAGATGCACGGCATCCCTACAGCGTCGGATTGCTTGCCTCGCAGCCGCGCATGGACACGGATGAAGACGAATTGGTGCCGATCCCCGGCTCAGCACCCAATCCTGTCGCCCTGCCTTCCGGCTGCACATTCAGAACCCGCTGTCCACGCGCCGAAGGGCTCTGTGCCGAGGTCGTCCCCTCTCTTGAAACCGTAGGGCCGGGCCGCCAGGCCGCCTGCCACTTCCCGGTATCACCAGTATGATCGAACCTCTGCTCAAGGTCCAAAACCTTTCCCGGCACTTCGGCAGCGCCTCGGCGCCGGTGCGTGCCGTCGACGATGTCAGCTTCGAGATTGCCAAGGGAGAGACCCTCGGCCTCGTCGGCGAAAGCGGCTGCGGCAAAACCTCGCTGGTTCGGACGCTCTTGAAGCTCGGACCGGCGACAAGCGGCAGCGCTTTGCTCGACGGCGTGGACATTACGACAGCCAGCGGCCGGCGGCTGCATGAATTGCGCCGCAAGATGCAGGTCGTTTTCCAGGATCCTTACCAGTCGCTCAATCCCCGCATGCGGGTCGACCGGCTGATTTCCGAACCCTGGGCATTGCACCCGGGGGTCGTGCCCAAGAGCAGCTGGCGTGAAGAGACGGTCAAGCTGCTCGAATCCGTCGGGCTGCGCGCCGAGCATGCGGACCGTTATCCCTCGGAATTTTCAGGCGGCCAGCGGCAGCGCCTTGGCATTGCCCGCGCTCTTGCGCTTAATCCGACACTTCTTGTCTGCGACGAGCCTGTCTCAGCCCTCGACGTCTCGGTCCAGGCGCAGGTGATCAACCTGCTCGCCGGACTGAGGCGCGAGCGTAATCTGGCGATGCTGTTCGTCGCGCATGATCTCGCCGTCGTGCGGCATGTCTCGGACCGTGTAATGGTCATGTATCTCGGCAAGATCATCGAAACGGGGCCGAAGCAATCGATTTTCAGCGCAGCGGCTCATCCCTACACGCAGGCCCTGATGTCGGCGGTCCCGACACCGGATCCGAGGCGTCGCGCGCAGCGCAAGCGCATCGTTCTGCAGGGCGATCTGCCGAGCCCCGCAAATCCGCCCAGCGGATGCCGTTTTCGAACGCGTTGCTGGAAAGCGACGTCGATCTGCGCAGAACAGGAGCCTGCCCTGACCGCGCGAACGGCAGCACCTGGTCTTCTGACCGCCTGTCATCACGCCGATGCGGAAATCGCCAACGAAATCCCTCGCCTTGAAAGGACCTGAACCCAGGCCGATCATGCCAAGGTGATCGCAAAGCTGCGCACACCGTTGCGCCGGTCATCGACGATTATTTTCCGTTCGTGTTTCCTGATTGTTTGGTGGCTGCGTTCAGCACGCCTTGCTGCAGATCCGCCTCGTCGGCAAGAATGGCGGCGGCCTCGTCGAGCAGGACGTCTTTTGCGTTCTTGCGGGCATTCTCGATGGCAATATCAGCGCTCAGGCTGCGCTCGCCTGCCTCCAGGCCGTCATCTCCAAGATCCTCGCCACCGCTTGCTTGCGCTCGATCCTTGAACCGTTTCTCGCGCGCCGTCGCTTCTTTGCGACGTTCGGCTTCATTGAGGGAAACAATTCCTTTTTCCCGCTGCGCCTTGAGGTCGGCAATGTCTTTTATCAGGCGTTGGAAGTCCGGATCGCTCTCAATCCGCGCATCATGGCGGCTTTGCAATGTCGGCAGCAACGTCGTGACAGTGTCGGCGGCCGTGTATTTCGCAGGTTTGATCTGAGCCCACGGCAGGGCATTGTCATAACTGGTCTCGCCGAAGCTCGTCGGATCGGAAAGTCCTGGCAAGCCGATATCGGGCGTTACGCCGTGCAGCTGCGTCGTCCCGCCGTTGACCCGGAAAAACTGGGCAATCGTCACCTTCAGCTCCCCCAACTCGGGTTTGCTGTTGCGGACGATCCGGTCAAGATCGACGACGGTCTGAACGGTGCCCTTCCCGAAACTGGGTTCGCCGACGATCACGCCTCGACCGTAATCCTGGATTGCCGCGGCAAAAATCTCCGACGCCGAAGCCGATCCGCGATTGATCAGGACACCCACCGGGCCTGTCCAGACAGGCGCCGCAAGATCCGAGCTCCTCACTTCGACTTTGCCATCGCTGCCGCGTTGCTGAACGACCGGGCCATTGCCGATGAACAGGCCGGTCAAATCGATCGCCTCGTCCAATGAACCACCGCCATTGTTGCGCAGGTCAATGAGAACGCTGTCGACCTTTTCTTGTTTCAGTTCGTCGAGAAGCTTGGCGACATCGCGGCTTGCGCTTTTGTAATCCTGGTCTCCTTTGCGCTTGGCTTCAAAATCCTCATAGAATACCGGCAGCGTGATGATCCCGATTTTACGCGTCGCGTCGCCCGCCTTCACGGACAGCACAGTCTTCCTGGCGGCCTGCTTGTCGAGACTGATTTTATCGCGCACCAAGTTGATGACCCGATGCGTGCCATCAGCTCCGGCATCTGCCGGCAGGATGTCCAGCCGCACGACGGAGCCTTTTTTTCCGCGTATCATCTGCACGACTTCATCAAGGCGCGTGCCCACCACGTCCTTGATCGCCCCATCCTTGCCTTGACCAACGCCGGTAATGCGGTCTCCGACCGCGAGCTTGCCGGACAGCTGCGCCGGTCCGCCAGGAACGAGCTCGCGGATCGTCGTGTAGTCGTCGCGCTCCTGCAGGACCGCACCGATACCAAACAGCGAAAGCTTCATCGAGACATTGAAGTCGGCTGAAGCGGCCGTACCGAAATAGTCCGTGTGCGGGTCAATCGAGGTTGCGTAGGCGTCCATGAACGATTGGAAAACGTCGTCGCTTTTAAACTTGTAAGCGCGCTCGAGCGTGTTTTCATAACGTTTGTCGAGTGTTTCGCGAATGGCCGCGTCGTTTTGGCCGCCCAGTTTCAACCGCAACCAGTCGCTCTTGACGCGCTTGCGCCAAAGCTCATTGCTCTCGGCCTCCGACTGCGGCCACGGCGCTTTATCGCGCAGCACCGAATAATTTTCCTGCGCGCTGAAATCGAAGCCTTGCTTAAGCAGGTTGCGCGCATAGTTCATGCGGTCGACAACGCGCTGCTGATACGCTTTGAAGATCGCAAACGGGATCTTCAAGTCCTTATCCTCGATGGCATCATCGATCTCGCTGCGGTCGGACATGAATCCGTCGATGTCGGCTTGCAGGAAGAGCATGCGATCCGGATCAAGTGACTTGATGAACCCATCCATGATCCTGGCTGACAAGGCGTCGTCGAGTGGGACGGGCTTGTAGCTATACCGCGAAAGAAATTGCGCGCTCAACTCAGCGGCTTGCGCCTGTCGCTTTAGCGGAGCCAAAAGAGGCGGTGATGCGACTTCAGCATATGCGGACTGTGCAATTGCAAGAAATGCACCAAGGAAAAAGTAGGCTATGCGCATTCAGCGTTGATCCAATTCTTGATGCCGAGTGTCGATGTGCGATCTATGTGACGCAATCATGGTTTTTTGGCAACCAAATGGCAAACGACATGGTTTGCAAAGCTGCAGACATATCCGGCGCGTGGTTGGGGTCTCCGCAGCCGGCGCTCAATCCGCCTGCACGTCTTGCCAGGAATCGAATGTCGCAGCCTGACCGCGACGGCACCCGCTGCGGTCGACGAGATCCCAAACGATGGCTTTTTCGATGTAGAAACGCCGCCCTGACTTGGCGATGCGAAGTCCGCGGTAGTCGGCGATAAAGCCGTTGGCCGCCACGGCATTCAATAACCTCTCGCGTTCGGCGCGATCGGGCGCCTCCGCCGAAAGACGCGATGGCAAAGTGACGAACTCGTCCCATGAATATTCAAAGCAGGCCTGGGCCGCGCGGTTGGCGTAGATGAAGCGCGGATCGGCGTCGGTGTTGTGGGCAAGAACAACTGCCGGCGACTGGTCGTAGAGCCATTCAGCACCCTCGCCTTCCGGCGTCAGGCTGCGTCCCACGCTTCGTTCGAAGCTTTCCGCCATCAATGCGTAAAATTCGAGATCGTAGGACAAGTCGAGCCCGGCGTCGTTATAGTCGGCAATCATGCTGCGCATCCTGGATTGCGAGAGATGTTGACGTGATGGTCTCGCTACAAAATCCTTTTGCGCTACAGAAAGTGCAAGCTCCAAATGCGACGCGGTCAAGCTGGGCGACCGGACTTCAAGCGTCATCCTGGAGGTACCGTTCCGCGAGCCTTGCCCACATGGCTGCGCCAACCGTCAGGCTGGCATCGGCGAAGTCATATTTGGCGCTATGCAGGATGGCGGAATTCATGCCATTGCCGAGACGCAGGAAACTGCCCGGCTTGTGCTCGAGAAAGTGCGAGAAATCCTCGCTGCCGGGAATGAGCGGGCACGTCGCGACCTTGTCTTCGCCGATCAGTTCCATCGCGACGATCCGGGCAAAATCCGTCTCGGCAGGCGAATTGACGACAACAGGATTGCCGCGATCGTAGTCGATCTCGATGGAAGCATTGTGCCCTTCTGCCACCGAGCGGGCGAGCTTGGTGATGCGTTCCTGCAGGAGGTCGCGAATGCCGGGCTCGAAGGAGCGCACGCTCAATGCGAGCCTGGCATATTCCGGAATGACGTTGACGGCATCGCCGGCATGGATCGTGCCGACGGTGATGACCGCCGTCTGGGTCGGATCGAGGTTGCGCGAGATGATGGTCTGCAGCGAGACGACGAGGTTGCACGCCACGACCACGGGATCAACGGTCAGGTGCGGCCGCGAGGCATGGCCGCCTTTGCCCGTGATGGTAATCTCCACGGTATCCGAGGCCGCCATCATCGGGCCGGATCGCAGCAGGATGGTGCCTTCGGGAGCGCCGGGATGGTTGTGGAGGCCAAAGATGGCGTCGAACGGAAACCGCTCGAACAGGCCGTCGGCGATCATCGCCTGGGCGCCACTATTCTTGCTCGCCTCTTCCGCCGGCTGGAAGATCAGCGTCACCGTGCCGTTGAAACGGCGGGTGCGGGCGAGATATTCGGCGGCACCAAGCAGCACGGCCGTGTGGCCGTCATGGCCGCAGGCATGCATCTTGCCGGGGGTGCCGCTGGCATAGGCAAGTCCGGTTTCCTCGACGATCGGCAGTGCATCCATATCGGCGCGGATGGCGATGCCCTTGCTGCCCTTGCCGGCGCTGAGCCGGGCGACAACGCCGTGACCGCCGACATTGCGGGTCACGTCATAACCCCAGCCTTCCAGCTTTTCCGCGACGTAACGCGCCGTTTCCGCTTCCTCGAAGGAGAGTTCCGGATGGGCGTGCAGGTGCTGGCGGGTCGCCTTCAGCTCCGCCTCCATGGCTTCGAAATCGGAAACGCGGGCATAGGCATTGTCGAGCGTGGGCATGAGAATATCCAGTCTTGGCCGAAAGAGCATTGCTTCGCCCCCGAGGGCGAAGCAACCGATTGACACCAGTCAGAGAAAACGGGCGAGAAAAGCCTGGGTGCGGGAATGTTGCGGATTGCCGATGACATCCTCGGGCTTGCCCATCTCGACGACATTGCCGCCGTCCATGAACACGACCCGATCGGCCGCCTCACGGGCAAAACCGATCTCGTGGGTCACGACGATCATCGTCAGGCCCTGTTTGGCGAGATCGCGCATGGTGGAGAGAACTTCGCCGACGAGTTCCGGGTCGAGCGCCGAGGTCGGCTCATCGAACAGCATCAGCTTCGGCTTGATCGCCAGGGCACGGGCGATGGCGACGCGCTGCTGCTGACCGCCGGAGAGCTGGCGGGGATAGCTGCCCGCCTTTTCCGACAGACCCACCCGCTCCAAAAGCCGCAGGGCGTTCTCGGTTGCGGCGTTGCGGCTTTCTCCGTGCACGCCGATCGGCGCCTCGACGATGTTTTGCAGCACCGTCATATGCGGATAGAGATTGAACTGCTGGAACACCATGCCGATCTTGCGCCGCTGGCTGGCGATCTTGTTGCTGGACAGCTTTTCCAGCCGGTCTTTGCGAAGGCGGTAACCGATCTGTTCGCCATCGACTTCGATGAACCCCTTATTGATCGCTTCGAGATGGTTGATGCAGCGCAGGAAGGTCGATTTTCCCGACCCGGACGGGCCGAGCACGACGACGACTTCACCCGGCATGACGTCGAGGTCGATCCCCTTCAGCACTTCGAGCTGGTCGAAGGACTTGTGGACGTTGCGGGCTCTGACGAGAGGTCTTGCAATTTCGGCAGCGGTCAATGGCTTGCCTCCTCGACAAGGGTCTCGGATTTGGCGACAGCGACATTGTTGCGCCGTTCGCTGCGGCCGTAATAGGCCTCGATATAGCTCTGGCCGAGATTGAGGATCGACGTGATGAAGAGGTACCAGAGGACCGCGACCAGCAGCATCGGTACGATCTCGAAGGTGCGATTGTAGATCGACTGGACGGAATAGAGCAGATCGGCCATGGCGATGACGCTGACGAGCGAGGTTGCCTTGATCATGCTGATCAGCTGGTTGCCCGTCGGCGGCACGATCGAGCGCATCGCCTGCGGAATGATGATCCGCCACAGCGCCCTCGCCTTGGTCATGCCGAAGGCTTCCGCCGTCTCGAACTGGCCGCGATCGACCGAGAGCAGGCCGCCACGAATGATCTCGGCCATGTAGGCCGCTTCGTTCAAGGCCAAGCCGACGATTGCCGCCGTCATCGGCGTAATCACCGAATTGGTCTCCCAGCTGGCCAGCGTCGGGCCGAACGGAACGGCGATCGAAAGTTCGGGAAAGAGGGTCGAGAGATTGTACCAGAAGATCAGCTGCACCAGGAGCGGCGTGCCGCGAAAGAACCAGATGAACAGCGACGCCAGCGAACGTGCGAGCCGGTCATTCGACAGCCGGGCGATCGCTAGTCCGAGGCCGAGCACGATGCCGATGGCCATCGCGACCACCGTCAGCCCCAAGCTGACGTAAAGGCCGTTGATAACAGTCGGATCGAAGAAATAGGCCGCGACGACAGGCCAGCCGAAATTTTCGTTATGGGCGACGATCCATAGGAAGTTCGCGGCAGTCAGGAGCACGACCACCCACAGGACGAGCCGGCCTGTTTGAAAAGGCTTGTGGGCGTGGGCAACATCCCTGATATCCGCACCGCCCAAAGGCGGTGCGGCAGTCGTGCGGTCATTGCTCATTTCGGCAGGGCTCCACCAAGATTGAGGCCGGGCTGCTTGATCATGTTGTTCTCAAGACCCCATTTCTTCATGATGGCGGCATAAGCGCCGTTATCCATCAACGCCTTGATCGAGTCGAGCAGAACGGGGCCGAGCGGCGAGCCCTTCGGCACGACGGCGCCTTGATAGAGATCCTCGAACCCGTTTTTCTGGCCGACGCCGCTCAATTCCAGCTGGCCGTTTGCCTGGGACACGAAATAGGTCAGCGGCGCCTGCGAGGAGAAGAAGGCATCGGCGCGTTTGGAGCGGACCGCTAGGATCGAGCTCGGCTGGTCGGTGTAGGACTGCACTTCGGGCGCGGGCTTGCCCGCCGTCTTGCACTTTTCGACCTGGGCTTGGATTACCTTTTCGGCGGAGCCGCCGGCCATGACGGCGATGCGATTGCCGCAGGCGCTGTCGAGCGAGGTGATGGCCTTCGGATTGCCCTTCTGGACGGAGAAGACCACGTATTCCTGAACCCAGTCGATGAAATCATTGGCCTCTTCACGGGTCTTGAAGTCACCGATCGGGCCGAAGGCGAACTGGTATCGGCCGGAATTGATGCCGGCGAGCAAGGCGCTCAACCCGCTGACGGTTTCGTGCTCGATCGTAACGCCTAGCATCTGGCCGATCGCATCGGTCAGATCAGCGCTGGCGCCGGTCAATTTCGTACCGGTGACGATCTCATAGGGAGGAAAGGAACCGTTGTTGACGGAGATCATCTTGCCGTCTGTGCGGATCTTCTCCGGCAGGCGGGCGCGAAGAGCGTCGTTGACGGTCTGCTTTGGTGCGGCCGCCTCCTGAGCGAAGACCGACGTCGTCATCATCAGGCCCATCAGGGCGGCGGAAGCGATCAGTTTCAAATGCATGTCATTCCCCTTTTTTTGGTTTGCTAATTTGGTGGTCAACGATGGGTAGCTTTCACCGGGCCTTGGCGTGCCGCGGAAAGAATTCGGCGGGCGTCAAAAGCCGCGGCATGATCTTCTGTTCGTAAAGTTCCTCGGCGAAGTCGGCGATCATCGCCTCGTTCTCGGCAAATCCGCTGGCCCTCCAGGTCGGCGGCAGCTCGGCCGCGCAGCGGCGCAGCTCGTCGATCATCCACGGCGTGGTGTCGGCGTATTTCTCGCGCTTCTCCAGCCAGAGGCGCTGGGACTCGTCGATCAGCGCGCTGAGTTCATCCATGATCCAGGGGTGCTCCTGGACGATATCAGCCTTGAAGCCGATTAGATGCATGCCCGGCACATAACCAACCTCATTGAGGTAAGCGACTTCCGCGGCGCGAAAATCATCCAGCACCTGGCGGAGCGGCGATTCCTGATCGAAGAAGCCCTTCGGCATGAAAGGTGTGAACACAGCATCGAGCCCGCCATCGATCAGAAGATCGACCATCGGGCGCTCGCCGGGAGCAGCCTCGATGCGCCCGGGCCGTCCGAAACCATCGAGCCGATCGACGATCGGATGAGCCTCCGTCAGGCGCCCGGCATACCACATGGCATCCTCGACGCCGACGCCTTCCCGGCGCAGCGCAGCACGGGTCCAGGTATTTCCGGAATCGCGCCAGCCCGTCACGCCGATGTTCTTGCCGGCCAGATCGGAGAGCTTGCGGATCGGACTATCCTTTGTGGTGATGATGCAGCGATGGCGGAAGCCGCGCATGATGAAGTTCGGCATGCCAATGACCCGATCATCGCCATCATGACGCATCTGGGAATAGCGGCTGAAGGACATTTCCGCAGCGTCATGCGTTGCGTCATCGGCGAGGCTCGAGACCAGCGTGCCCACACGATCCACCTTGATATCGAGACGGGAAGAACTGACGTCACCGAGCACGAGCGGTGTCATGTAATCCCAGTCCCGGAGGGCGATGCGAAGCGTCACAGGCATGCAAAACTCACAAAATTGCTCGACGAGTGGCAAATTAAATGTTCAAAATAGAGAGTACAAATGTTATTACGTTATTGAACATTTAAAGTGAGAGAAAAATGAGCGATACGGTCGAAGCCTCCTGGTTTGCTGAAAAAATAGCCGACCGCAGCATCCGGGGGATCGCTCTCGAAACCAGCGCATTGATCCGTGCCGGTGTCCTGCCCATTGGGACGCGCCTGCCGGCGATCCGCGATATCGCTTACGAATTGCATGTCAGTCCGGCAACGATCTCCGAAGCCTGGAGCGAATTGCGGCGCCAGAAGATCATCAGCGGCCGGGGGCGCAACGGCACCTGGGTCAGCGGCGACCGCTTTGTCGCCAAGCCGGAACGTCTCGCCAGCTCGGGAAATTATGCGGCGGGTGTGCTCGACCTCACCTTAGCCGGACCGGATGCAGCATTGCTTCCGCGCCTCGCCGAGGCAATGGCCTATGGCGCGTCAGCCGCCGACCTCAACAGCTATGAACGGAGCCGGATCGTCCCTGAGTTGAAGGACGCCGTTTCAGAGCGATGGCCTTACGAGGCGGAAGCCTTTCTGGCCACCAACGGCGGTTATAACGCCGTCTATACGATATTGCATGCGCTGGTTTCCTCGGGTTCGTCGGTCGCGATCGAACATCCGACCGCGATGCGGCTGCTCGATATTCTGGAAGACCTCGGCGTAAAAATCATCCCTGTCGCCTGCGACGGCGAAGGCCCCTTGCCGGATTCGCTGCGCGAAGCATTGCAGCAACGTCCGGCGGCTTTTCTGTTCCAGCCGCGGCTGCATTCGGTGACCGGCGTTACGGTCAGTTCATCTCGCCTCGATCAGCTAGGAGATGTGCTGGAAGACAGCGATACGCTTATCATCGAGGATGACGGCGTCGGCGACGTGTCGGCGGCACCTCCGCAGTCGCTGGCCGGCCGATTTGCGGAGCGGACGATCCATATTCTCTCACTCTCGAAAAGCCTCGGCCCGGATCTGCGTCTCGCGGTCCTGTCGAGTTCCGCGCCGATCGTCGACCAGATCCAGTCTTACCGTTCCTTCAGCGCCGGCTGGACCAGCCGTATCCTGCAAGGTGCCGCCGCTTGGCTATTGCGCGATCCGGCAACCTGGCAGCTTATCGGCGAGGCGCGCGAGATCTATCAGCAGAGGCGTGACGCTCTTGCCGATGCACTCAGCGAACGGGGAATACCGGTACCGCCGGGTCAGGGCCTGTGCCTCTGGGTGCCCGTCGTCTCCGAACCATTCGCGATGGTGACGCTCGCCGCACGCAATATCGCGGTCAATCCGGGCAGCAAATTCTCCGTCCTGCCAAGCAGTCATATCCGTGTCGCGACCAGCACGCTCAATGATCGCTGCGAGGAAGCCGCCGATGCGATCGCGCTGGCTCATGCGCCGTGAAAGGCAGGGCCGCAGCCCGCCTCTCTGATCCCCCGTCATTCCACGCAAATCCGGAAACTACTTTCCCTCAAGCCACTCCTGCAGCTCTGCCTCAGCCCGCTCCAGAGCGCTGTAGTTCAGGAGTTTGCGCAGGAAAGCGACGGTGACGGCGCGGGCGCGGAGATTGAAGCGGCCGTCCTCGTGGTCGTCGCCGGCGCTCTGGTAGACGTCGAGCTTGTCGTAGAGCTGCTGCAGGCGGTTCTGCACGCTGCGCAGGGAAAGGCCCCGACGTTTGGCGATGGCCCGGTCGGTGAGGCCGAGCGCGATATCGACGAGGATCTCGTATTCGGAATCGGTGAAGCCGTTCGTCTGGCCGAGGCTCTTCTGCTGCAGGCCCCGCACCTCGCGGTCGATGACGCACTGGCTCTCGATGAAGATCGAGCGTAGCGCCAGCTTCAGCCGCTCGTCGGAGGCGGATTTCAGCACATAACCATAGGCGGCGCCATCCGGCACGATGCGCGAGACGCCGCGCACATAGGCCTCGTCCGAGTAATTCGACCAGAACAGGATGCGGGTCTCCGGCCGCTCCTTCCAGATGGTGCGCGCCGCCTCGATGCCGTTGCGGTTCGCCATCTGCAGGTCCATGACGATATGCGCCGACTTGTGGTCGCGGGCGAGCTTCTCGCCGACGGTTCCGTTCTCCGCCTCGATCACCGTGTCGCATTCCGGCAGAGCCGCGTTGACCGCCTCGTGCAGATAGGACCGGTGCAGCGGGTCGTCCTCGACGATCAGAACCTTCATCATGCCCTTCTCCTCAGTTTGGCCCGCTCGGCGGGTCGTTCGGTACGAGCGGTAGCACGACGCGCACCACAGTCCCGCGATTGTTGTGGCCGGGGCCGGTCGTGAACCGCGCCGAAATCAGCCGCGCGCGGGTCTTCATATTGTCGATGCCGCCGCCGATCCGTCCCCGCGCCTTGGCAAGCCCGGTTCCGTCGTCGGAGATTTCGATCGATAGCCGGTCGTCATCGGCCTCGAGCCGCACCGTGACGGCCAGCGGCGCGGCATGGCGCACCGCATTGTTGATCGCCTCCTGGGCGATCCGGAACAGCGCGACGCTGACGGTCGGTTCCAGTCGCTCCAATGCGCCGTGTGTCTCGTCGACAAGGCCCCACTCGATCCCCGATCCCGTGTCGCGGGTCGATCGGTCCAGATGATGCTCGATTGCCTGGGCGAGGCCGAAGAGCTGGAGCACGGAGGGTTTTGCCTGCTCGATGATCTGCCGCAGATCCTGCATGCAATGCTGCAGGGAACGCGAGATCGGCTCCAGCGCCTCGGGCGCCACCTCGCCGTTGCGCGACAGCCGATCGATCCGGCGGGCGAGCCGCGTCAGGTCGGCGAGCGTCTGGTCGTGCAGGTCCATGCCGATGCGCTGGCGTTCCTGCTCCAGGGCTTCGGTAAGCTTCAGCGCACCTTGCCGCAACCCCTCCTCGCGGGCGCGGGCCTCTGCCTCGACAATGGCCGAGCGTTGCGCCTGCTCGGCCGCCTGCAGCGCGAAGAAATAGGGCGTCAGCAGGTCGGCGATGATGCGGGCGCGTTCGATATCCTCCATCGTATAGACGCCCGCCCTGTGCGACGAACAGGAAAGCGCCGCGATGATCGTGCCCTGCACTTTCATCGGCACATGCAAGCGGCTTCTCAGCGACTGTTCGACGATCGGCCGCTTGAAGGCGCCCTCGAAGTGGAAACGCGGGTCGGTCATGGCGTCGTCCGCCAGCAGAAAATCCACCTCGCCCCAGAGCAGCGAGCGGATGGGGCTGTTGACAACAGGCGCGCCGGCAAGGCCGCCCCAGGCGGTCTCGATGCCCGTTTCATAGGCTGTGTGATAATTGCCGCCCTCAAGCAGCACACAGACATCGAGATGGTCGTGCGGGATGATATGGGCGACCTCGGCCGCGACGGAACGGATAGCCGAGCGGAAGTCGAGCTGGCCCGCGAGCAGCCGGGAAATGCCGAGATAATGGTCGAACATGGCTGCGGGTACGAGATGCAGCATCGTCAGTTCCTCCCCGAGGCGGCAGCAGGCTCCTCAACCCGCCGCGCCCCTTCCCAGTAAGCGCCCGCGGAAGCGCCGCCGTCTTGCGTAAACCCGCAGCTTGTTGCGCAAATCCCGCAAACGGATTGCCGCCTTGCCCCTGTACAGGCCGGTCGATCTCCCGCATCCTGCCCTTACTGAGAGGAGGAAGCTCAGTGCAAGAACAATTTTCACTCGGACCCAATTGGGCAGGCAGGAGTGAAGCGATCCGCCGACCAGCGCGATCATCAGGGAGGAAGACATGACAATCCGTAAGATGCTTCTGGCATCGGCCGCTATTGCTTGCGCCGCGATGCCCGTTTCCGCCTTTGCCGAGACATCGGCCAAGAAGATCGCCCTTTCCAACAACTATGCCGGCAACTCGTGGCGCCAAGCCATGCTGACGAGCTGGGGCAAGGTGACGGGCGAAGCCGTGAAGGCCGGCACCGTTGCCGCAGCCGACCCTTTCACCACCGCCGAGAACCAGGCGACGGAGCAGGCCGCGCAGATCCAGAACATGATCCTGCAGGGCTATGACGCCATCGTGCTGAACGCTGCCTCGCCGACGGCGCTGAACGGTGCGGTCAAGGAAGCCTGCGATGCCGGCATCACCGTCGTGTCCTTCGACGGCATCGTCACCGAACCCTGCGCCTGGCGTATCGCCGTCAACTTCAAGGAAATGGGCCGCAGTGAAGTCGAGTACCTTTCGAAGAAACTTCCGGACGGCGGCAACCTGCTCGAGATCCGCGGCCTTGCCGGTGTCTTCGTCGACGACGAAATCTCGGCGGGCATCCACGAGGGTGTCAAGCAGTTCCCGCAGTTCAAGATTGTCGGCTCCGTTCACGGCGACTGGGCGCAGGACGTGGCGCAGAAGGCTGTTGCCGGCATCCTGCCGAGCCTGCCCGACATCGCCGGCGTGGTAACGCAGGGCGGGCGGTGACGGCTATGGCGCCGCACAGGCGATTGCCGCGACCGACCGAAAGATGCCGATCATTATCATGGGCAACCGCGAAGACGAACTGAAGTGGTGGAAGGAGCAGAAGGACGCGAAGGGCTACGAGACCATGTCCGTGTCTATCGCGCCCGGTGTCTCGACGCTTGCCTTCTGGGTGGCGCAGCAGATCCTCGACGGCAAGGAAGTCAAGAAGGACCTGGTCGTGCCCTTCCTGCGCATCGACCAGGATAATCTCGAAACCAACCTCGCCAATACCCAGGCCGGCGGCGTCGCCAACGTGGAATACACGCAGGCAGACGCAATCAAGGTCATCGAGTCGGCAAAGTAATTCTCCCGGCGACTGCCGCGCGGCCGCAAAAGGTCGCGCGGCATTTTTTTCAAGCAGGCATGGCGGGCAGCATGGATGACGTTTTGAAGGCGGTGATCGCCGTCGATGGCGCCAAGGTGAGTTTCGGCGCAGTCAGGGCACTCGATGGCGTGACCCTTCGCGTCATGCCGGGCGAATGCGTCGGGCTTGTCGGACACAATGGAGCCGGCAAGTCCACCATTGTCAGCGTGATCAACGGCGGTCTCACGCCGCACGAAGGAAGTGTGGCGAGCGACGGCGAACGGATCGAGCGTTATGGCATCAACGCTGCGCGTGCCCGCGGCGTGCGCTGCGTCTTCCAGGAACTCTCGCTCTGCCCCAACCTTTCGATCGTCGAGAACACGCGCATCATGCATCGCCATCTCGGTGGCTTCGGCTGGCGAAGGCGCGCCGCAAAAATCATCGAGACGAGCCTCGACGCCGTCTTTCCCGGCCACGGCATCGACAGCAGCAGGGCCGTGGGAGATCTTTCGATCGCCGAGCGGCAGATGGTCGAGATCGCAATGGCCTTTTCCGACTCCGGCATTGCGCCGCGGCTGGTGATCCTCGACGAACCAACCTCGTCGCTCGATGCAAGCCTTGCCCGGCAGATGCTTGACCATGTCCGCCGCTTCATCGCCACCGGCGGGTCCGTCATCTTCATCTCGCATATCCTGCACGAGATCCTCGAAACCTCCGATCGCATCGTCGTCATGAAGGACGGCCGCGTTGTCGCCGAGCGCCCGGCGCGGGGCTTTGACCATCACGGCCTCGTGGAAGCCATGGGAACCGTTGCGAAGGAGGAAACCAAGCGCTCGGCCCGCGAACAATCCACCGCTCCGCTCATTCTGTCCCATCAGGCAAAGGGCCTTCCCTTTGCGGCCCGCAAGGGCGAGATCATCGGACTGGCGGGCCTGGCGGGCCATGGGCAGACCGAGCTCCTGCTCGCCCTGCATGCCACCCAGTCGAGCAACTGGCTGCCGGAGAGAGATCCGCTCGTCACCTTCGTTGCCGGCGACCGCCGCCTCAACGGCGTCTTCGAGCTGTGGAGCATCCTGCGCAACTTCTCCATCGCCTCGCTCGGTGACCTCTCCCGTCGCGGTCTCATCCTCGCGGACGAAGAGGAGACGAAAGGCGCCGACTGGAAGCGGCGGATCGAGATCCGCACCCCCGATATGGACAATCGCATCCTGTCGCTTTCGGGCGGCAACCAGCAGAAAGTGCTTTTTGCGCGCGCGCTTGCGACGCGCGCACCTGTCGTCCTGATGGACGATCCGATGCGCGGTGTCGACGTCGGCACCAAGCAGGAGGTCTACGCGATTATCCGCGAGGAAGCGGCGCGCGGCCGCACCTTCATCTGGTACTCGACGGAGATGGACGAGGTTCGCCTCTGCGACCGCGTCTACGTCTTCCGCGAAGGCCGCATCACGGCCGAACTCGCCGGTGATGCCGTCAACGAGAAGAACATCATCGCCGCCTCCTTCGAAGGGGTCGCCGCATGACGTTCCGGCTGTCGTCCGACGCCCTGCGTCTAGCGATTCCCGCCCTGTCGCTGACGCTGCTGCTCGCCGCCGTCTTCTGGCTACAGCCGCGCGCCATGAGCTATGTCGGGCTCAACCTGCTGTTCAACCTGGCTGTGCCGATCGCGCTTGCGACGATCGCCCAGATGATCGTGATGGCGGTCAACGATCTCGATCTCTCGATGGGCGCCTTCGTCAGCTTCGTCGCCTGCGTCACCGCGACCTTTCTGCGGGATGCTCCGGTGATCGGCGTGCTGATCCTTGCAGGCGCGATCGCAACCTATGCGGCGCTCGGCGTCGTCATCTATCTGCGCAACCTGCCGTCCATCGTCGTGACCCTCGGCATGAGCTTCGTCTGGGGCGGCCTTGCCGTTCTGCTGCTGCCGGCACCGGGCGGGCAGGCGCCGGACTGGGTACGCTGGCTGATGACCGTCAAGCCGCCGCTGGCGCCGATGGCGATCGTCGCCAGCATCGTCATCGCCTTGGTCGCCCATCTTCTCGTCATGCGGTCGTCGCTCGGCGTGCTGATGCGCGGCATTGGCGGCAACCAACGCTCGGTCGAGCGCGCCGGCTGGTCGATTGTTGGGGCGCGCGCTGCCGCCTATGGTCTTGCCGGCCTCTTTGCCGTGCTCGCCGGCATCGCCCTCGTCGGACTGACCACCTCGGCCGATGCCAATATCGCGTTGCGCTACACGCTGCTGTCGATCGCCGGCGTGATCCTCGGCGGCGGCGAGTTCATCGGCGGCCGCGTTTCCCCGATCGGCGCCGTCATCGGTGCGCTGACGCTGACGCTTGCCGGCTCGTTCCTGTCCTTCCTGCGCATCTCGCCGGACTGGCAGATCGGGGCTCAGGGTGCGATCCTGATCATCGTGCTGGCCCTCCGTTTGATGCTGAACCGCCTGGAGAAGCGGGAGAAACGCCGATGACCCCGCTCCTGCGCCTATTCCGCAAACCCTGGATCTGGTCGTGGCTTGCCGCCTTTGTCGTCTGGTTCCTGACGATCATGGTGACGTTCGGCGCCAGCACGCTTGGCCTGTCGCAGGCAGCCCTCACCTTCGCGGCCTTTTCGGTTATCGTCGGCATCGGCCAGATGTTCGTCATCACGCTCGGTCCCGGCAATATCGATCTTTCGGTTCCCGCCACCATGACGCTTGCCGGCACGGTGGCGCTGAAGCTGATGAATGTCGAAAACGGCATGATCCTGCCCGGCCTTCTCGTTGCCATCGTCATCGGCCTTGTCGTCGGCCTCGGCAATTATGCACTCATCAAGGCGCTGCGCATTCCGCCGATCATCGCAACGCTTTCCATGAGCTTCATCGTCCAGTCCGCCGCGATCTGGACGAACCGGGGATTGCGCATCAAGCCTCCGAGCGTGCTGGCGGAATTCACCACGTCGAGCACGCTCGGCGTGCCGAATGTGGCGATCGCAGCACTCCTCATCTCGCTGCTGGCCTGGTTCCTGCTCGAGAAGACGATCTACGGGCGCTGGATCTCGGCGATCGGCCAGAGCATGCCGGCAGCCCGCATGGCAGGCATACCGGTCGACGGCACGCGTTTCGTCACCTACCTCTTCTGCGCCGTTCTCGCATCGGTCGCAGGCTATCTACTCGCCTGTTTCTCGGGCGGCGCGGCGCTCAACATGGGCTCGGAATATCTGCTGATGTCGATCGCCGTCGTCGTGATCGGCGGCACGGCGGTCGCCGGCGGCGATTCCAATGTACCGGGCATCTGGGGCGCATCGCTCTTCATGTTCCTGGTCGTCTCCATGCTCAACACCTACGGGCTCGGCGCGGGCATCCGCCTGATCATGACCGGCCTCATCATCATCAGCGTCATCATGCTCGCCGGCGGTCGCCGGGCCGGCATGCGATAAACGGAAAGACCGCCATGGCCGAGGCCAGCATCTACGAAATCCACGACCCGCGCTTCCGGCAGATGATCGTAACGAGCGCCGGCCTCGACGAGCTCTATTCCGGCTGCCGCTGGGCGGAGGGTCCCGTCTGGTTCAACGATGCGAACCAGCTGCTCTGGAGCGACATACCCAACCAGCGCATGCTGCGATGGACCCCTGAAAGCGGCGTCTCCGTCTATCGGCAACCCTCCAACTTCACCAACGGCCATACGCGTGACCGGCAGGGTCGGCTGATCTCCTGCGAGCATGGGACGCGCCGCGTCACGCGCACCGAGGTCGACGGCTCGATCACCGTGCTCGCCGACCGTTTCGAGGGCGCCAGGCTCAATTCGCCGAACGATGTGGTGGTGAAGTCCGACGGCTCGATCTGGTTCACCGATCCGACCTACGGCATCATGTCGGACTACGAAGGTTTTCGCGCCGAGCCGGAGCAGCCGACCCGCAACGTCTACCGGCTCGATCCGACGACCGGCGCGCTTGCGGCCGTCGTCACGGATTTCATCCAGCCGAACGGCCTCGCCTTCTCGCCCGACGAGACAATCCTCTATGTGGCGGATTCGGCCGCAAGCCACGACGAAAGCCTGCCGCGTCACATCCGCGCTTTCGACGTGGTCGACGGCAACAGGCTCACGAACAGCCGCGTCTTCTGCCTGATCGACAACGGCATCCCAGACGGCGTCCGCACCGACGTCAACGGGAACCTCTGGTCAAGTGCCGCCGATGGCGTGCATTGTTTTGACCCGACGGGCAAGCTGATCGGCAAGATCCGCGTACCGCAGACCGTCGCCAACCTCACCTTCGGCGGCCCCCAACGCAATCGGCTGTTCATTGCGGCGACGCGGTCGGTTTATTCGGTCTATGTCGCGGTGAGTGGGGCTCAGGTGCCGTAACATCACGATTTCATCCCGCGTTGATCGAAATTGAATCGGGGACCCGCGGGTTAGGAGGACGGCGCGCCAGTAATTGACAGGCGCGCTGCAGCCGCGACATGCACTGGAACCAGCAGACGCACTCATCATGGCGGTTGCGATCTCACTGCGTTCAGCAAGTCGACCCGACCTGCTCCTTCCTTTTACCGTCTTCCTGCTACTGCGCCGGCTCCAGCATCGCGCAATCTTCGCCGCCGGTGCACTCGCCCGAGAGGGTACGCTGACCGAGCGCAATGATAAGGACGGTTGCGGCCCCAGCGGCTGCAGACACCCAGAATCCGCTCTGGGGACCGTAGCTGTCGACGACCCAGCCCGAGACGAAGGCGCCGAGCGCCATACCGATGCCGATGCCGGTCATCACCCAGGTGACACCTTCCGTCAGCACCGATTCCGGCACGCGACGCTCAATCAATCCGAAGGCCGTTATAAAGGTCGGCGAGATCGCGATGCCGCTGACGAAGACGGCGATAGCAAGCAGGGTTACCGAACTGCCGGCGACGAGCAGCGGCAGCGAGGTCAGTGCAAGGATCGCAACAGCGATCAGCAACTGACGATGCAAGGGGATGCGCAGATTGAGCGCGCCGAGGGTCAAACCCACCAGGAAGGAACCGAGGGCATAGACACCGATGACTAGGCTTGCCGCATTCGGCTGACCAAGCTCCTTGGTGATGGCGACAACACTCACTTCAGCGGTTGCGAAGATCGCGCCGACGAAGATCAGCGCGAGCGTGATGATCTGCACCGGACGCTGGCGGATCGCGGAGCCAACCGAAGCCGCGCCGGCGACATGCCGCACCTTCGGCTCGGTGCCGCGCTGCACGATGAAGGCGGCGGTCCCGAGCGCCAGAAAAGCTGTGCTCACCATCATGCCGGCTTCGGGGAATAGGGCGACGGCCAGCCCGACCGACAGCGAGGCGCCGGCGATATAGACCAGTTCGTCCGCGGCACTTTCGAACGCGAAGGCGGTGTTGAGCTCGGGCTGGTTGCGAAAGAGTTCCGTCCAGCGCGCCCGCATCAGCGCCGGAATGCTCGGCATGGCTGCCGCGAGGAAGGCTGAGGCGAACAGCGTCCACACCGGCCAGTTCTGGTTGGTCGCGGTGATCAGCGCGATAAACGCCAGCACGGATACGATGGTTGTGGGAACGACCACTGCCGTCTGGCCCAGCCGGTCGACCGCGCGCGAAATCTGCGGCGAGATCACCGCATTGGTGAGCGCATAAGTCGCCGACACGGCGCCCGCCAGCCAATATTCGCCATGTGCCTGAGAGAGCATGGCAACGATGCCGATCGGCGCCATGGCGATGGGAAGGCGTGCAAAAAAGCCGGCTGCGGAGAAGCCCTTGGCCCCAGGTGCCGCGAATATTTGTCTGTACGGATTTGACATGGGACGACCCTTCCAGCTATCGGATAGAACACTTATATACGGAGCGTATGTGTTTAAATAATGCATACGTCCCGTATGTCAATGAAAAAGATACGCGGCGTATGCCAATGGAGAAGCCATGCGCAAACCGCGCCAGGAGATGATCGCAGAGACCCGAGGCAAACTGATCGCAGCCGGGCGGCGTGCCTTTGGCACGATCGGCTATGCGGAAGCTTCGATGGACGATTTCACCGGCGAAGCGGGGCTGACGCGCGGCGCCCTCTATCACCACTTCGGTGACAAGAGGGGCCTGCTCCAGGCCGTCATCATGGAAATCGATGCGGAAATGACGGAGCGGCTGAACGAGGTCTCGGCCGCCGCTCCGACGCGCTGGCAGGGCTTTGTCGACGAGTGCTCCGCTTACATCGAGATGGCGCTTGAGCCCGAAATCCAGCGTATCATGTTTCGCGATGGCCCGGCCGTCCTCGGCGACATCTCGCAATGGCAGAACACCCCCGGCTGTATCGCCGCCCTCTCCCGCAGCCTCGACCGTCTCAAGGCCGATGGCGAGATCATCGACATCGACACCGAAACCGCCGCTCGCCTCATCAATGGCGCCAGCAGCCATATGGCGCTTTGGATCGCCAATGCCGAGAATCCGGAGGCGGTTTCGAAGCGAGCCGTCGCGGGATTCAAGGCTATGCTGGGGAGCCTCCGCAGGCAGCAATGAGGTATTGATTTTGCCCAGGTCGGTCCTCGACGATTGCGTTCCCGCCCCTGTGTAGCCGCCACTCCACACTCTGATACGTTTTTGGCATTTCTTGAAACATGCCGGATACGCAGACCCGTCAGACATCACTCCGTCACGAAATGTCGCCCCGGGCGACAAGAACATGGAGTGCCTCATGAAGAAGTTTGACAATATTCTCGCCTGGCGCCGGATTGCCCGCGGAGCGATGGTGATGGCGGTTGGACCGATGTTGCTGTTCCCAGCCGGTTACCTTGTGCCAGCGAGTGCCGCCGATGTCACATCGGACGGGCCGACGACGCCGATCAAGGCCGACGAAACGATCCGCCCGTTCCAGATCCACGTTCCGCAGACACAGCTTGACGATCTGCGCAAGCGCATTGCCGAAACGCGTTGGCCAGATAAGGAAACCGTGAGCGACGCCTCGCAAGGCATTCAGCTTTCGCGCGTCCAGGATCTGGTCCGTTACTGGGGCACTGATTACGACTGGCGCAAAGCCGAGGCTGAGCTCAATGCACTTCCGGAATTCATCACGACGATCGACGGGGTCGATATCCAGTTCATCCATGTGCGATCGCGTCATCCCAACGCCCTTCCCGTCGTTCTGACCCATGGTTGGCCGGGTTCGACCTTCGAGTTCATCAAGGCGGTCGGCCCTCTTACAGATCCGACTGCTTATGGCGGTAGAGCGGAGGATGCATTTGACGTGGTCATCCCTTCCATCCCCGGCTACGGGTTTTCGGGTAAGCCGACGGAGCTTGGCTGGGGGCCTGACCGCGTCGCGCGAGCATGGGACATCCTGATGAAGCGGCTCGGCTACGCGCACTATGTTTCCCAGGGTGGCGACCATGGTTCCGTTATCTCCGACGCGCTGGCGCGCCGGGCACCCAAGGGCTTGCTTGGTATCCATCTCAACATGCCGGCGACAGTTCCGGGCAATCTCACCAAGGCGATCAACAGTGGAGACCCGGCTCCTGCGGGACTGTCGGCGCCCGAGCGGGATGCCTATGAATCGTTGAGTACCTTCTTCGGCCGGAATGCCGCCTATGGGGCCGTGATGGTGACGCGTCCGCAGACGATCGGCTACTCGCTTTCCGACTCACCGTCGGGTCTGGCTGCCTGGATCTACGAAAAATTTGCTCAATGGAGCGACAGCGAGGGCATTCCCGAGCGCGTTTTTTCCAAGGACGAAATGCTGAATGACATCACATTGTACTGGCTGACCAACACTGGGGCATCCTCGTCGCGGTTCTATTGGGAAAACAACAACAACAACTTCAGCTCCGACGCCCAAAAGACCAAAGAGATCAAGATCCCGGTAGCAATCAGCGTATTCCCGAAGGAGATCTACCAGGCGCCGGAGAGTTGGAGCAAGCAGGCCTATCCCACGCTGCATTATTACCACCGTGTCGATATGGGCGGTCACTTCGCCGCCTGGGAACAGCCCAAGCTTTTCGCTGAAGAACTGCGAGAGGCATTCAGGTCGGTGCGTTGATCCATCGGCTGCAGAATGACGGCTTGGCATATCCGCGGCTAAGAGTGGCGAATTCAAAGCCGCGGAGAATCCAGCTCGAACCGTTTCATCAAATCATCCTCATCTCACTGTATTCCTGGGTCAGTTCAATGCGCCGCCCGCCGCCAATACCTCGTCCGGAGTGTCGACGTCGAGCAAAGCCGCGTCGCCAACATCGACATCGAGCACGGGCAGGCCTGATGTGGCGATGATATCGCGCGCGCCGACATCGCCTTCAAGCCCAAGGACTGCCTGACTGAGAGAACGGGGCAGGATAACAGGATTGCCAGGTTTCCCCCGCGAGACGGCGCGCACGACGGCCTCGCCGCCGGCGTTGCGAAAGGTGGAAATCAGGGCATCGAGATGCGTCGTGGAAATGCCGGGCATATCGGCGAGCATGACGAGAATGCCTTCGGCGCTGTCAGCGCGCTTTGATGAGAACCCTGCCATGAGCGAGCTCGCCATGCCGCTGGCGTAATCGGGATTATCGACGAGAGTCAGCGCGAGCCCGTCGAGCGCAGCCTCGATCTCGCTCCTGCGATGGCCCGTAACGACAATAACGGAGGCTGCATCCGCAGCGAGCGCGGTCAATGCCGACCGCCGCACGAGCGGTACGCCGTCGAATTCGGCCAGCAGCTTGTGCTTCCCGCCCTCACCCATCCGGCTTGCCTTGCCGGCAGCGAGAATGACGATCGCGACTGACGCCTCACGCATAAGCCACCAGTCTTGCCGCGGCGACATCCGCCAGAACAGACAGGGCGAGCGAGGTTGCATCCCGCGTCGGGCCGAACATCCCGATGGGCGCCTTGATGCGAGCGATGTCGTCCTTTCTGAAAACCATGGCTCTCAACCGCTCGACACGCCGATGATGCGTCCGGGTGCTGCCGAGTGCGCCGATGTAAAAGGCAGGCGAGTGAAGCGCGGCCTCGAGTATGGCGGCTTCGGCGTCGAGGTCATGATGCAGGAGCACGACGGCCGTGAAGGGGTCGATGTTGTCGGCTGCGACCCTGGCCCCCTCGCCCTGTCCCCTGACGATCACGTCGTAGCCGGAAGCTTCGGCCAGTCGTACGACGGCCTGCGCTTCGATCGTCTGCCCGGAAAGGACGATGCGGGTGCGGGGACGGTAGACGCTCAGGAAATCTCGCTCGAGCCAGCACGCCCGTGGCAGTGGGTCTACCGGTTCGAGCGTCTGCCGCTCTGGCGAATATGAAAGGCCGGCTGCCTGCCGCCGTCGGAGACGATCCAGAACATGCTGCAAAGCGCCGACATCTTTCAGGACATGGATTGCAACAGTGATCCCGCCGCCGCAGGGAAGGACAATGTCGAAGAAGGGAGAGCCGTCGCCGAACTTGACCGTGCGGTCCCGTCCTTCCGCCATTGCCAGAAGCGCTTCGGAAGCGACGGCGGCTTCGACGCATCCGCCGGAGACATAGCCGCAGAACCGTCCGTCTGCGGCAAAGGCCATATGAGCGCCGAGCGCCCGCGCGGCCCCGCCCCGGATTTCGACGAGGGTGGCAAGTGCCGCCGCGCCAAGACCATGGGCGTCTATCGCGAATCGAAGCAGTTCCACAGGATCGTCAGTGGACGTGGCCCTGACGGGAATTGGCGCCGTGACGGGCGCAAGTGTGTGATGCATGGGAAATCCTACAGGAAGCGACGGCGGTCCGGCTTTCGGACCGCCGTCGACGTGATCAAGCCACGTCCGGCAAGCCGCCGATGAGCTTGTCAAGCGTCAGCGGATAGTGCCGAACCCTGACGCCGGTCGCGTTATAGACGGCGTTGGCGATTGCTGCCGCGACGCCGCAAAGGCCAAGCTCGCCGACGCCCTTCGCCTTCATCGGCGAGGACATCGGATCGGTCTCGTCCATGAAGATCACCTCCTGGTGCGGAATGTCGGCATGCACCGCCACTTCATAGCTGGCGAGATCGTGGTTGACGAAGAAGCCGCGACGGGTGTCGACCGCCAATTCCTCGGACAGTGCGCCGCCGGCCCCCATCGTCATCGCGCCGATGACCTGGCTGCGGGCCGTGATCGGGTTGAGGATCCGGCCTGCCGCGCAGACTGCGAGCATCCTGCGAATGCGGCTTTCCCCAGTGGCGATGTCGACGCCAACCTCGACGAAGTGGGCGCCGAATGTCGATTGCTGATGCGTTTCGGTGAGCTCGCCCCACTTGATGGTATCCTCGCCGACAAGACCATCCGGACCGGCGGCTTCGGCAAGAGGCACCGAACGATTGCCCGAGCGGACCCCGCCGTTCTCGAAGACGATGTCTTCGGAGTTGAAGCCGAGCTTCTTGGCGATGGCCTCACGCAGCTTGACACAGGCTGCGTAGACGCCGGACGTGGAGGAGTTCGCACCGAACTGTCCGCCGGAACCCGCAGAAACCGGAAAACGCGAGTCGCCGAGTTGGACGGCGACCTTATCGATCGTGACTCCCATCATCTCGGCGGCGGTCTGGGCGATGATCGTGTAGCTGCCCGTCCCGATGTCGGTCATGTCGGTTTCGACCGTTACGACGCCTTCCCGGTCGAGTTTTACCCGGGCTCCGGAGGGAAGGACGAGGTTGTTGCGGAAGGCAGCGGCGACGCCCATGCCGACCAGCCAGTTGCCGTCCCGCCTGGAACCCGGCCTTCCCCGTTCACCCCAGCCAAACCGCTCAGCACCGAGCGTCAGGCAGCCGACGAGATTGCGCTGGGAAAAAGGCCGCTGCGGCTTCTCCGGATCGACCTGGGTGTCGTTGATGATCCGAAACTGCACAGGATCGATCCCAACTTTTTCGGCAATCTCGTCGATGGCGATTTCGAGCGCCATCAGTCCGGGGGCTTCGCCCGGAGCGCGCATGGCATTGCCCTCCGGGAGGTTCAGTGTCGCCAGCCGCATCGCGGTCATCCGGTTTGCACCCGCGTAGAGGAGCCGTGTCTGGTTGACGGCTGTCTCCAATCCACCGCCCGGAAGATCGCCAGACCAGCTTTCGTGGGCAATGGCGGTTATCTTGCCGTCACGCTCGGTTCCAATACGGATCCGCTGGATCGTCGCCGGCCGATGGGTGGTGTTGTTCATGACAAACGGGCGGGGCAAGGCGACCTTGACGGGCCGCTTTACGGCACGCGCGCCGACAACGGCCAGCACGGCATCCGCCCGCAGGAACAGCTTGCCGCCGAATCCGCCGCCGATGAAGGGCGACATGAGATGGATCTTCTCCTTGTCGATGTCGAGCGTCGTTGCAAGGTCGGAACGCCACCAGTCGATCATCTGGCTGGAGGTCCAGAGGGTCACCTCGTCGCCGTTCCAGGCCGCGATCGATGCGTGCGGCTCCATCATCGCATGCGACTGGTCGGGCGTCGTATAAGACGCGTCAACAGTGACGGGAGCTGACCTGAAGGCAGCCTCGAAGTCGCCGACCGCTGTATCGGGCTGCTGCGATTCATCCGGCTTGACGGCTGAATCCTTGGCTTGGCCGAGGTCGAACACACCCTTTTCCTCGGCATAATCGACCTTGACCAGGGAGGCTGCGGCGCGCGCCTGTTCGAAGGTCTCGGCGACGACGACCGCGATTGCCTGGTGATAGTGCTGAACCTCGTCGCCACCGAAAAGCTTGGCGGTGTTGAACTTGCCCTTCTTCCGCTCGCCGATATCGAGCGTCGTCACCACGGCAAGCACACCCGGAGCCTCTTTGGCGGCGGAAACGTCCATGGACGTGATGCGGCCCTTGGCGATGGCCGCACCGACAGGATAACCATAGGCGTAGGACATATTCGGATCGTGCCACTCGTAGGCGTACATCGCCCGGCCGGTCGTCTTGAGCTGGCCGTCGATGCGGTGGATCGGCTGGCCGACGACCTTCAGATTGTCGATCGGGTTGGTTGTCGCTGGCGTATCGAACTGCATGGCTCAACCCCTTGCTTCGGCGATGACCGCGCCGAGCGTGCGCTCGACCAGGTCCACCTTGAAACGGTTCTGTTCGGTCGGATGGGCGTCGGCGAGAAGCACGCTTGCCACTGCCCGCGCGCCTTTCGGCAGCTCGGCTTCGGCGGCCTCGATGCGCCACGGTTTGTGGGCAACGCCGCCGACGGCGACCCGTCCTGTGCCATCCGGCTGGATCACGGCTCCGACCGAGACCAGCGCAAAGGCATAGGAGGCGCGGTCTCGCACCTTGCGATAGATGTGCTTGCCGCCGATCGGGGGCGGCAGCAAGACCGCCGTGATGAACTCGCCGCGCTCAAGAACGGTTTCGATATCAGGCGTGTCGCCGGGCAACCGATGAAAGTCGGCGATCGCAATCGAGCGGCGACTTCCGTCGGCCTTGACCGTTTCCACAACAGCATCGAGCGCCCGCATGGCGATGGCCATGTCACTCGGGTGCGTGGCGATGCAAGCTTCGCTGGTGCCGACGACGGCATGCTGGCGGCTGAAGCCGCCGATGGCGGAACAGCCGCTGCCCGGCTGCCGCTTGTTGCACGGCTGGTTCGGGTCATAGAAATAAGGACAGCGCGTGCGCTGCAGGAGGTTGCCGGCCGTCGTCGCCTTGTTGCGCAATTGCCCGGAGGCGCCCGCGACAAGCGCCCTGGAGATCAGGCCGTAGTCGCGGCGAACGGTTTCATGAGCTGCAAGATCAGTATTGCGGACCAAGGCGCCGATGCGCAGCCCGCCCTGCGGCGTGGGTTCGATCTTGTCGAGGCCGACAGTGTTGACATCGATCAGATGCGTTGGCGTTTCGATCTCGAGCTTCATCAGGTCGAGGAGGTTGGTGCCGCCGGCGATGAACTTGGTTTCAGGATTTGAGGCTGCAGCCTTGGCCGCGGCCTCGACGGACGAGGCGCGTTCATAAGTGAAGGCTCTCATGCTTTTATCCCCGCGACTTCCGAGATGGCATCGATAATGTTGGAATAGGCGCCGCATCGACAGATGTTGCCGCTCATGCGTTCGCGGATCTCGGCCGCAGTGACGGCCGCTTGCGCCGTAAGGTCGCCGGTGACGTGGCTCGGTATGTTCGCCTTGATCTCCTCGAGCACCGCCACGGAGGAACAGATCTGTCCCGGCGTGCAGTAGCCGCACTGGAAGCCGTCATGCTTGACGAAGGCCGCCTGCATCGGATGAAGGTTTTCAGGCTGACCGAGGCCCTCGATCGTGGTGATTTGATCGCCTTCGTGCATGACCGCCAGTGTCAGGCAGGAATTGATGCGGTGGCCGTCGACCATGACGGTGCATGCACCGCATTGGCCGTGGTCGCATCCTTTTTTCGTGCCGGTCAGATGCAGGTGCTCGCGCAACGCGTCGAGCAGCGACGTTCTGTTGTCGACCTCGAGATCGCGCTTCTCACCGTTAACCGCGAAGGAAACTTTGGATGAATAGGCCATGTCATTTCCTGGGGACTGTGCCGCCGCGGGCGCGACGGCTCCGGTGACCGCAATCGTTGCGGCCGACGAGATAAGTAGATCTCGACGGGAAAGTTCCAGTTGTATCTGGCTTGGCATGAACTGTTCCACCTTGCTCGTTGGACATAGGCGCGCGTCAACGCCGTCTGCTGAGGTAGTGCAACTCGGCCTCCTGATTAGACCCCTTCCGTTGCATACGGTTATCGATCTGGCTCATGAATTCCCCGAGCCGCGGTCATAAGATGCCGCGAGCCACAACTTCAATGAAGTTGGCTTGGATGCTGAAGCGCCAGCGGAGCAACGCCCGCCGATGCGCGCGAAAAAAAGCAGCGCCATGCGCAAAAAATGATGCTTTTCGGGCTCATCATTATTCCCTACTCCCTATCGAAGCAGCTGACGAAAGGGGACGACCGCATGCCCACGCCGTTTTACTGGAACGAGCTCAATACATATGATTTTGCCGGCCTCTCCCCCGATACCACGATTGCCGTTCTGCCCATCGCCTCGACGGAACAGCACGGCCCGCATCTGCCGATCGCAACGGATGTCGCGATTGCGACCGGCATGCTGGCGGAGCTGAAGAGGCAGCGGCCGGAGGATCTGGACATGCTGGTGCTTCCGACACAGGAGATCGGCAAGGCCAACGAACACATCTACGGCCCCGGCACGCTGTCGCTCGGTGCCGAGCTGCTCATCCCCGTCTGGACGGCGATCGGCGCAAAGGTTGCCGAAGCCGGGCTGCGGAAGATGGTGATCGTCAATTCCCACGGCGGCAATGTCGACATCATGAGCATCGTCGCGCGCGAACTGCGCGTGCGCTATCAAATGGCGGTGGTCTCCACGCAATGGGGCCGTTTCGGCCACCCGGAAGGCATGGTCAGCGATCACGAGAGCAAATACGGCATCCACGGCGGCGATGTCGAGACATCGTTGATGCTGCATTTCCGCCCCGAGCTGGTGCGGATGGACAAGGCCCAGAACTTTGCCTCGAAGGCCGAAGGGATGCGGCAGCAATCCAAATTTCTTCAGCCTCTGCCGCCGCATTCGCTTGCCTGGATCGCGCATGACCTCAATCCCTTCGGCGTGGTCGGCGATGCCTCGATTGCCACTGCCGAAAAGGGTGAGGCGATCTGCCGCCATCAGGTCAAGGGGTTCGTCGAGATGCTCCGGGACCTCAAGGCCTATCCGCTTTCGAATCTCTATGTGAAATAGGCTCAGCCGCGGGTTTCACATCCGGTGGGATATGACCTTTGGCCTGCAATTCCTGCACCAGGCCGAGCAGTTCGGCGAGCAGATATTCGACGAAAAGGCTGGTGGCCGCGTCAAGCGGCGCGCGGGCACGCGCAAACAGCTTCATCTGCTGGTAACGCGCATGCGGCTCGGCGATCGGCCGGAAGACGAGTTCACCGCGCCGGCATTCGGTGATGACATCAAGCGGATTGAGCAGCGTCAGCCCGGTGCCGCATTTGACCAGTTGCTTCAGCATCTCCGATGCATTGGTTTCCAGCACCGGCTCGACCGAAATGGGTAGGCGCGCAAAAGCAAGGTTGATCACTTCGCGCAGGCTGGTGCCCGGCTGCGCCAGAACCAGTTTTTCCTGGGTGACATCGGCAAGGTTGATCGGCCCGGGACCGATTAGCTGATGCCCCGGCGGCAGCACGACACCGATCGGGATATCGAAATTTCCGAGCGTGCGGATGCCGGGCGTGGCGGGGATGTTGAAGCCGAGACCGATATCCACCTCGCCTGATACAACGGGGCTGGCCGTCGTGCCGCCGGTGTCGTTGCGCAGTTGGACGAAGACGCGCGGATGCTCTGAAAGAAAACGCGCGATGATTTCGGGCAGCGGCCCGGCGGCAAGCCCAACGGTGGTCACCATGCGCACCTTGCCGGCCTGCTGCATCTTGAGGCTGCGGATGCGCCCCTCCAGGCGCTCGTAATTCTTCAGCACGTCGCGGATATGCTCGATGCAGAGTTCGCCGGCAGCTGTCAGCCGCAAGCCACGCGGCAGCCGCTCGAAAAGCGGCGCCCCGATCTCCTCCTCCAGCGCCAAAATCTGCCTGTTGACCGCCGATGACGCAACATTGAGGCGCGCGGCCGCCTTGCGGATCGAACCGCAACGGGCAATCTCGTTGATGTAAAGAAGGCGTCTGGAGTGCAGCATGGTCTCTCCGATGCATAAATTTTGCGCAGGGCGCACAAATTATTTTCAGCTTTCCGACAGATGCCGAAAAGGCATCAATGCGCACGAATTTTGATGCTTTTCAAAGCGCATGGCAATGGCTCAAATTCCCTCAAAAGGAGGCCGAGCAAGGCCTCCCTCGGTCAAAAAGGGGAACTGCCGACCATGTTGAAAGCACAGACGAAGACGCAATTCCTGGGCTGCCTCGGCCTCGCTTCGATGCTTGCCGCCGCCTCGCCGGCGCTTGCCCTCGACAAGGTGAGCTACGGGACGAACTGGCTTGCCCAGGCGGAACATGGCGGCTTCTACCAAGCCGTCGCCGACGGCACCTATGCAAAATACGGCCTCGACGTCACCATCGTCCAGGGCGGCCCGAATGCTGCAAACAGCGCGCTGCTGATTTCCGGCAAGCTCGATTTCTACATGGGTGGTCCTCAGGGAGAAATATCCGCCGTCGAGCAGGGCATCCCGCTGGTCGATGTCGCCGCGATCTTCCAAAAGGATCCGCAGGTGCTGATCGCCCATCCGGATAACGGCGTCGACACGTTCGAGGACCTCGCCAAGCTGAAAACGCTGTTCCTCAGCAAGGACGGCTACCTCACCTATTTCGAATGGATGAAGGCCAACTTCAAAGGCTTCAAGGACGAGCAGTACAAGCCCTATAACTTCAGTCCCGCCCCCTTCCTCGCAGACAAGGAGTCTGCCCAGCAGGGGTACCTGACCTCCGAACCCTACGAGATCCAGAAGCAGGCAGGCTTTGAGCCGAAGGTCTTCCTGCTCGCCGACAACGGCTACTCGCCCTATTCGACGATGATCACGACAACACAGGCGATGATCGACAGCAAGTCCGATGTCGTGCAGCGCTTCGTCGATGCCTCGATCGAGGGCTGGTACAACTACCTCCATGGCGACAACACCAAGGCGAACGCGCTGATCAAGAAGGACAATCCTGAAATAACGGATGGCCAGATCGCCTATTCGATCACCAAGATGAAGGAATACGGCATCATCGAATCCGGCGATAGCCTCGACAAGGGCATCGGCTGCATCACTGACGCCCATTACAAGAAGTTCTTCGACGAGATGACCGCCATCAAGGTGTTCAAGGCCGATACCGATTACACCAAGGCCTTCACGACGAAGTTCGTCTGCAAGGGCGCCGGAATGGCACTGAAGAAGTAGGCCGACCGACGGTTCTCCTGGTCCGCCATTGAGGATGTGGCGGGCCGTATCCTCCCGCATGACGAGACAGCTATGCTCCCAGCAGAAGCCCAGGCGGTATCCCCGAAAGAGACGCGCAAGCGGCCGCTTGTTATCATGCAGTCGGTCTCGAAGGTCTTTTCCAGCGGCACTGTCGCCCTTTCGAACATGTCGCTCACGGTCGAAAGCGGCGAGTTCGTCAGCCTGCTCGGTCCTTCCGGCTGCGGCAAGTCGACGGCGCTGCGCATCATCGCCGGTCTCGGCGATGTCACCTCGGGAACGATCGACTGGCCGAGTTCGCGCATCAATTCCAGAGGTCTGCCGGAGGGCGATATCGGCTTCGTCTTCCAGGAGCCGACGTTGATGCCCTGGAAGAATGTGTTCGACAATGTCCATCTGCCGCTGAGGTTGAGGCGCGTTTCGAAGGCCGCCGCGCATGATCAGATCATGGAAGTGCTAACCACCGTCGGCCTGCAGGATTTTGCCAAGGCCTATCCGCGCGAACTTTCCGGCGGCATGAAGATGCGCGTCTCGATCGCCCGTGCGCTGGTGACGAAGCCGAAGCTGCTGCTGATGGACGAGCCTTTCGCCGCGCTCGATGAGATCACCCGGCAGAAGCTCAACGACGACGTGCTGCGGCTGTGGAAGGCGACCGGCATTACGGTGATTTTCGTGACGCATTCGGTCTTCGAGTCCGCCTATCTCTCGAACCGCATCGTCGTGATGAAGGCAAGGCCCGGGCGCGTGCATGCCGACGTGCCGCTGCTCATCAGCCTCGAACGCGACGCGCACTACCGCACCTCGGAGGAATACCGCAAGGCCTGCGAAACGGTGTCGCATTCGCTGATCGGGGCGATCAATTCGGCAGGGGATCATTGATGAGTGACGAAACAGACACATCGCCGCTGCTCATTAAGGGTACCGCAAGCGCAAGGCGCCGCGATCTTGCGCTGCGCATCGCCATCCCCTTCCTCGTTATCGCCCTGATGATCCTCGTCTGGTACGCCTATGTGAAACTGTCCGGCGTGCCGCCCTATATCCTGCCAGGACCGGCCGCTGTGGCAAACGCCTTCGTGACGGATTGGGGTACGCTGGCCCCTGCCCTCTGGGTCACCACCAAGATCACCTTCATGTCGCTGATGCTGGCGCTTGTCGGCGGCGTCGGCTTTGCGATCTTTCTCGTGCAGTCGCGCTGGGTCGAGCTTGCCTTCTATCCCCTTGCCGTCATCCTGCAGGTAACGCCGATCGTCGCCATCTCGCCGCTGATCCTGATCTATGCGCCGTCGACGCAGGTCGCGCTGCTGATCTGCGCCTTCCTCGTCGCCTTTTTCCCGATCCTTTCGAATATGGTCCAGGGACTGAAGAGCGTCGACCATAATCTGATCAACCTCTTCGAGCTCTACGGCGCCTCGCGCTGGCAGACGCTGCTCTTTCTCAAACTGCCTGCCGCCCAACCCTATTTCATGACCGGCCTCAGGATCGGCGGTGGCCTTGCGCTGATCGCCGCCGTCGTCGCGGAATTTGCCGCAGGTTCGGCCGGTGCCGGTTCCGGCCTCGCCTTCCGCCTGCTCGAAGCGCAGTACCGGATGAACATCCCGCGGCTCTTCGCCGCCCTGTTGATGCTCTCCATGCTTGGCGTAGCGATCTTCGGCCTCACCACCCTCATCGCCTGGCTGAGCCTCCACCGCTGGCATGAGAGCAGCATTAAACGGGAAAACTGATGACCTATTCCTTCATATCCCCGCCGAATGCTGCCCGCTTCGTGCTGAGCAATGCGACAGTGCCCGCCGCCACCCTCGAACATATCGACGTGCCGGTCACGGAAGGGCTGGCCACGGTCGATATCGTCATCAGCGACGGCATGATTGCCGCCATCCGGCCGGCCGGCGCCGCACCCGCCGATTATGCCAGGACCGATCTCAGGGACGGCATGGTCTGGCCGTGCTTTGCCGATATCCATACCCATCTCGACAAGGGCCATATCTGGCCGCGCCAGGCCAATCCCGACGGTAGCTTCATGGGTGCGCTCGATGCCGTCAGGGCCGACCGTGAAGCCAACTGGTCGGCGGCAGACGTCAAACGGCGCATGGAATTCTCGCTCCGCTCCGCCTATGCCCATGGCACCAGCCTGATCCGCACGCACCTGGATTCGCTTGCGCCCCAGCATCGCATCTCCTTCGAGGTATTTGCCGAAATCCGGGATGCCTGGAAAGACAGGATCGCATTGCAGGCGGTTGCCCTCTTCCCGCTGGATGCCATGGCAGACAGCACCTTCTTTACCGATCTCGTCACAACAATCCGACAGACCGGCGGCCTGCTTGGCGGCGTCACCCGGATGGGGCCGGAGCTTGTCTGGCAGCTCGACACGCTCTTCAGGACTGCCGCGGAGCATGGCCTTGATGTCGATCTGCATGTCGACGAGACGGATGATCGCGGCGCCGAGACGCTGAGGGCAATCGCTGAGGCCGTGCTGCGCAACGGGTTCGAGGGCAAGGTGACCGCCGGCCATTGCTGCTCGCTCGCCCGCCAGGACGAAGACACCGCCGCGCGCACCGTCGAGTTGGTTGCCAAGGCAGGTGTCGCGGTCATCGCGCTGCCGATGTGCAATATGTATCTGCAGGACCGCTATCCCGGCCGCACCCCGCGTTGGCGCGGTGTCACCCTGTTCAAGGAGCTGGCCGCTGCCGGTGTCGCGACCGCGGTCGCATCCGACAATACCCGCGACCCCTTCTATGCCTATGGCGATCTCGATCCGGTGGAGGTCTTCCGCGAAGCCGTGCGGATTCTGCATCTCGACCACCCGCTCGATACCGCCGCCCGTGTCGTCACCACCTCGCCCGCCGCCATCGTCGGGCGACCGGACAAGGGCCGTATCGCCGCCGGCGATCCCGCCGATCTCGTGCTCTTCAGCGCGCGGCGCTGGAGTGAATTCCTGTCCCGTCCTCAGGCTGACCGCGTCGTGCTTCGCCGCGGCAAGGTGATCGACCGCAGCCTGCCGGATTACCGTGAACTCGATAGCGTCGTTGGAGCCTGACATGGCCGATTATCAGAAGATCAAAAAGGACCTCGAAGGCATCGCCGTCGAGGACAATCCAGCGCTCGTTCGCCAGAAGAGCCGGGATTTCTATTGGTACTCGCCGATCCTGAAGGCGCAGCTCGACAATGTGACGGCCGATCTCGTCGTCACGCCGAAGACCGAGGAAGAGGTCATAAGGACGCTGAAGGTCGCCTATGCCCATGGCGTGCCGGTCACGCCGCGCGGCGCCGGCACCGGCAATTACGGCCAGGCCATGCCGCTTTCCGGCGGTATCGTGCTGAACCTTGCGGCGATGGACAAGATCAAGGAGATCCATCCCGGCCGTGTCGTCTGCGAACCGGGCATCGTACTTGCCCAACTCGACAAGCAGACCAAGGCCCATTCCGGCCAGGAGCTGCGCTTCCACCCCTCCACCGCGCAGACGGCGACGGTCGGCGGTTTCATCGCCGGCGGCTCGGGCGGCGTCGGCTCGATCACCTGGGGCGGCTTGCGCGATCTCGGAAATATACTGCGCCTGCGCGTCGTCACCATGGAAGCCGAACCGCGCGTGCTCGACCTCACCGGCTGGGATCTGCAGAAGGTGAGCCACGCCTATGGCACAAACGGCATCATCACCGAGATCGAGATGCCGCTTGCGCCCGCCTATGACTGGGTCGATGTGCTCGTCGGCTACGACGACTTCATGGAAGCGGTGCGCTTCTCCGACGCATTGGCGAAATGCAACGGCATCCTCGTCAAGGAGATCGCGCCGATCGCCGCTCCCATTCCTTACGACTATTTCACCCGCCACAAGCCCTATATCCGTCATGGTCAGTCGATCGTCGTGCTGATGATCGCACCACACTCCATGGATGCCTTTCTCGCCTTCACGGCGGCGCAGAAGGGCGAGATCATGTTCCGCTCCGACAAGGTGGAAAGCATGCGCGGCATCCCGCATGCCTACGAGCTTGCCTGGAACCACACGACATTGCGTGCGCTGAAGGTCGACCCGAGCTTCACCTATCTGCAGGTGCAATATCCGGGACCGGATCACGTCGCCAAGGTTCGGAAGATGGTCGAAATCTTTGGTGACGAAGTGCCGGGTCATCTCGAATTCATCAAATTCGACGGCCAGATCCAGTGCTCCGGCCTGCCGCTGGTGCGCTATACCACCGAGGAGCGGCTGGAGGAGATTATCAAGATCCACCAGGACAATGGATGCCCGATCTTCAATCCGCACCGCTATACGCTGGAAGAGGGCGGCATGAAGCGCACCGACGCAGTTCAGCTCGCTTTCAAGCAGGAAACCGATCCGAAGGGCCTGCTCAATCCCGGCAAGATGATCGCGTGGGAGAATCCCGATTTCGATTTCAACGCCGGCAAGAACTACCTCTTCCCTGGCCTGGCGGCCCTGATGGAGGCCTCATGAGGGTTCTCGTCCTCCACTCTCACCCGGTCGAGGAAAGTTACGGCAAGGCGCTTTACCGGCAAACGGTCGAGAGCCTGCAGAAGGCCGGGCATATGGTGGATGGCTGCGATCTCTATGAAGAGCAGTTCGATCCGGTGCTCTCGCGCCGCGACCGGCTCGTCTATCACGACTATCCGGAAAATCTGAAGCTGGTGGAATCGCATGTCGAAAGGTTGAAGGCGGCCGAGGGGCTGGTGATCTGCACCCCGATCTGGAACTTCGGCTTTCCGGCGATCCTCAAGGGATACTTCGACCGCGTGTGGCTGCCGGGCGTTTCCTTCGAGCTGGTCAACGGCAAGGTGGAATCGCGGCTGCGCCACATCCGCAAGCTCGCGGCCGTCCTGACTTACGGCGCAACGCCCTTCCGGGCCTTTGCAGCCGGCAACCCGCCGAAGAAAATCGTCAAGCGCGTGCTGAGGGCGCAGATCAATCCGGTGAGGCCGGTGACGTTCCTCGCCCATTACGACATGAACAATTGCACGCCGGAAACGCGGGCAAAATTCCTCGTCCGTGTCGGAGACGCGATGGAGCGCTTTTAGAAGATTTTCGCCGCCGTCACTTCCACTTCGACCAGGAACTCAGGGCGCGTAAAGCCGCCGATGACGAGCAAGGTGGAAACCGGCTTCGGATCGAGCGTATAGCGATCCCGTACGGCCATATAGGCCGGGAAGTCCTCGCGGCGGGTGACGAAGCCCGAAATACGGATGACGTCGGCAAAACTCATTTCCGCCTCTTCGAGGATCGCCTTGACCGCCTCGAAGCAGAGTTCCGCCTGAGCAGTGACGTCGCTCGGAACAGCATCGTCGAGACCGATACCAAGCTGGCCCGACGTGACGAGAAGCGATGCGCCGGGCGGCACCAGCAGGCCGTGATTATAATTTCCAAAGGGCCGGCGCACCGAGGCCGGATTGAAGGTCTTTTTCATCGATCTCTCTGAAATTTTCCCATAGGTTCGAAGTCCCGTGACCCTACAGGATGCGTCGGGATATGAGAATATCGCCGTCTTCCATGTGTCTTGCGACAAAAGAGGGAGGACCGTGGCAGTATCACTTCGGGCTATCGGACTTGCGCTCGCCTGAATTTCAGCCAAAATCCTGATTGTAATACGCAGGCCCCTGACAGCAGTGCGGCGTGCTTGAAAGATATTCATTTCATAAATCAAAGATGATTTCAGATTGATAGCAGCGTGGCGGCGACAATCGACCCGCCGAGACTGAACAATTCGAGTTTAGATCCATCTTCACGGCGTGGATGCGACATGACTTTCGTGGAATCGCAAGGGGACAGAAAGTATCGGACCAGTGAGCGAGTGGGCCGACTCGTTGAGTGCTCATCGCTGCAGGTCGAGCTCCGGCGTTTCGATCCGGGCTGGCAGGTCGACCTTACACTCGAATGCACGGAGATAGCCGTCCTGCTCTCGGGCCAGTCGAAGATCAGGTGGACCGGTGACGGTCACAGACAGGAGGCTATCGCTCGTCCCGGCGTCGCCTGGATATGTCCGGCGGGTGTCCATGAGAGCGATGTAGAAATCATCGGCACCATGCCCGAGTCCCTGCACATCTTCCTGCCGCCGTCGCTCGTCGGTGAGAACGCGCTTTCGAACTTTGACATCGACCCGGCCAGGGTGCAGCTCGCCTATGCGGGCGGCGTCCCCGATCCCATGGTGCTGCATATCGGCCAGCTTTTTCGCGGTTTGTTGAACAGAAGCCTGGAGCCGACCGATCGACTCTTCCTCGACGGCATTCAGATGGCGCTGGTGGCGCACCTGCTCGGCACCTATTCGTCTGGTCGGTGGCATCCTGCCGCGCGGGTCCCGACCATCGATCCAAAAAGGCTGCGACGCGTCTTCGATTTCATCGAAGCCCGCATCGCCGCAGAGATCTTGCTGAATGACCTTGCTGCCGAGGCCTGCCTTAGTCCCTTTCATTTTGCCCGTATGTTTCGCAAGGCCACCGGCCTGACCCCGCATCGCTACGTCACCGAGCGACGGATCGAGGCGGCCAAGGAAAAGCTGCGGCTTGCGCGATCCTCGCTCGTGGAGATCGCGCTCGATACCGGCTTCGGCTCGCAGGCGAATTTCACGCGCGTCTTTCGCAAGATGACCGGTTTGACGCCCGGCCAGTACCGCGCGCTCATCACCGATTAGAGCAATTCCAGGAAAAGTGCGAAGCGGTTTTCCCAGGCAAAGCGCGAAGCGGTTTTGCCGGGAATTGCGTAAAACAAGAGGATAGAGCGATATCCGCCTGCCGGAGCCCACACGCCGGAGCGCAAGATTTGCGCATAGCGCAGCAAGAGCTGAAAATACTGCAAAACCCTTTTCGGCCTACACCTGTCTCATCGAGCGGGGGCCTTAGTCCCCAAACGAAAAGAGGAGGCAGGCAGATGATTACCATTGACGACGCTCGCCGGATCATCGCCGCAGGCGAGTCGCGGGCTAAAGAAATCGGCGTGCCGGTCAATATCACGGTCCTGGACGCCGGAGCCCATCTCAAGGCGTTCAGCCGAATGGACGGCGCCGTGCTCGGCTCGATCGACCTTGCTATGGGTAAAGCCCGGACGGCCGTATTGTTTCAAACGACAAGCGAGGCCGTCTGGGAATATTGCAAGCCCGGCGCTCCCGCCCATGCCCTCGAATTATCCAACGGCGGCCTGGCTCCCTTTCCCGGTGGCATCTCGCTTTTCGCCCGCGACGGCACGGTGATCGGCGCCGTTGGCGTTTCCGGTGGAGCGGTTCCGCAGGATCTGGAAATCGCGCAGGCAGCGGCTGCAGCCGTCGCGTGATGCTTGTGCCGACCCTTGATTTTGACCAACCCCAAAGTATCGAAAGGAATGTCGCATGACCAAGACCATTTTGATCACCGGTGCAGGCTCCGGCTTCGGCAAGGCTGCCGCCATCGGCATGGCAAAGAACGGCCATAGCATCATCGCGACCACGCAGGTTTCGTCACAGGTCACGCCGCTGCGCGAGGAAATCGCCGCCCTCGGACTCAAGGACTTCCGCGTCGAGCGTCTCGACCTCACCGACCCCTACGACATCAAGCAGGCGCAGGGTTGGGACTTTGACGTCCTCTGGAACAATGCCGGCATGGGCGAAGCCGGCCCGGTCTGGGAGATCCCGATCGAGCTCGTTCGAAAGAACTACGAAGTCAACGTCTTCCTGCCGCTGGTGCTGACCCAGGGCGTCGTCCAGAAATGGGTGCGCGAACGCAAGAAGGGCAAGGTGGTCTTCACGTCCTCGATGGGCGGCCTCTTCACTCCGGCCAACTGGGGCACCTATGTCTCCACCAAGCACGCTTTGGAATCGATCGCCGAGGCGCTGCAGCAGGAACTCGCCCCCTACGGCATCAAGATCCAGACGATTAATCCGGGCGCCTACTACACCGGCTACAACGAGACGATGGCCGACAATCCGTTCCGCTGGCTGGATGACAGCAAGAATTTCACCAAGCGCGCAGATCTGCGCAAGGGCTTCGACGATTTCTTCGCCACCCCCGAAGGTAAGATGGACCCGAAGGAAATGATCGACCGCATGATCGACGTCGTTCCGGCCGACACCGGCAGGTTCCGCAACGTGGTTCCGAAGGTCGTCGAGGACATGCTGAAGGAGCATCAGCTGAGAGCCTGGGAAAACCAGATCTGATCAGAGTTTTTGGCGGCGAGCGCTGCAAGCGGCACTCGGCCAGCGGGTGTCGCGCCACCAACCCGATCCTCGGAGGAAACCATGTCCACCACTGCAACCGCAACTGTCCGCAGCCCGGAATCCTTTGTTCGCCGCATTTTCAACGCTGCCCTCGGCATCGCCGCCACCATTCTGGCTATGGGTGGGTTGGAGGCGCGCGCCGCATCGCAGACGCTGACCGAAACCGAACGCCGCAACAAGACGACCGTCGAGGCCGGCTTTGAAGCGTGGGCGGCCGGCACAGGCAGCCCGTATGACCTTCTCGCCGACGACGCCCGCTGGACGATCGAGGGTTATTCGCTGGCATCGAAGACCTATCCCAGTCGCGAGGCTTTCTTGCGCGAGGTGATCCGCCCGTTTAACGCCCGCATGAAGGCGCCGTTGAAGCCCGCGATCCGCAACGTCTATGCCGACGGCGACACTGTGATCGTCTTTTTCGACGCCCGCGGCATCGCCCGCGACGGAGAGCCCTACGCCAACACCTATGCCTGGTTCCTCGACATGCGCGACGGCCGTATCGTCCGCGCCTCGGCCTTCTTCGACTCGGTCGTGTTCAACGCGTTCTGGACCCGCGTGACGCCGGCCGAATAGCTGGAACGGCCACATACTGGATCCATGCAGCAATCGTCAGGACGGCAGTTCAAGTAGCGCGTGTATCTGATCTGACGTCAGCCCCGCGTCATCTTTGCGTCACGCGCCGCGAAGCGACCAGGTGGATTGGCCTATTGCCTTCGAAGGCCCGTCCGCTGCTGCGCTGCCCGTCCGCGGCACTTTTGTCGTCGTCCAATTGAAACTGATTGACCAGATCCCGCAGGCGGCCCGCCTCGGAGGACAATGAGGCAACGGCAGCCGTCGACTGCTCGACCATCGCCGCATTTTGCTGGGTCGCCTGGTCCATTTGATTGACGGCCGTGTTGATCTCGGCAAGTCCAGTCGACTGCTCGCGCGCCGATGTGGCAATCGCATCCATGAGTTGGTTGATCTGGACGACGTACTCACCGATCGACTTGAGCGACGTTCCGGTTTCAAGAACCAGTTTCACGCCATTTTCCACATCAGTCGATGACTTTTGAATAAAGCCTTTGATTTCCTTGGCCGCTTGAGCGGCTCGCTGGGCAAGCTCGCGGACTTCCTGGGCGACAACGGCAAAACCCTTACCCGCCTCACCCGCACGGGCAGCCTCAACGCCGGCGTTCAGCGCAAGCAGGTTCGTCTGAAAGGCGATTTCATCAATTGCACCGATGATGTTCGAAATCTGCTGTGAACTGTCCTCGATGCGTCGCATGGCCCCTTCCGCCTGCGAGACGACCGCTGCCGACCGCTGAGCACTGATATCGGCTTCTTTGGCGACATTGCGCGCCTCGTCGGTGCGTTTGGTCGCCATCATCACATTCGACGTGATCTCTTCCAGGGCTGCGGCCGTCTCCTCGAGAGAGGCGGCTTGTTGTTCGGTACGCTTGGAAAGATCCTGCGCGGCAGATGCAATCTCACCAGTACCATTATCGATGCTGTATACCGTCTGGAGCACGGCGCCGATCGTCGCGCCTAATTGACGGAGCGAAGCGTTGAAGTCTTCGCGCAAGGCTTCGTATTCGGCCGCAAATTGCTCCGAAAGCTGGAAGGATATGTCACCTGATGCAAGCCGCCGGAGACCTTCGCCCAATGTCGTGGTCGCGAAGCGCAATTGTTCCGCCTCGCGTTCGGCGCGCTGCTGGGCTGCGGCGCGCGCTGCCTCGCTCTCGCTGCGGGATTCAGCGGCTTCCTTCTCGAGCCTGACAACGTTGAGAGCATTCTGACGAAAGATTTCAACCGCGCCGGCCATTTCGCCGACTTCGTCGGCGCGACCGGCATAGGGAATATCGCTGTCAAGATCGCCATCCGACAAGCGCCTCATGGCGGAGGCGATGCTTCGGATTGGGTTGGCTATGCCCGATATTGCAAACAAGATGCCGGCTACTGCAAGAAGCACGGCCAGCGATGCGATCGCGGCCGTCAGCATGAAAGCGGATTGCGCGGAAGCACCGCTCTCGGCCACAAAGCCTTCGGCCTGGCTGAGAATGAAAGTGACCAGATCCGCCACCGCCTTGTTCACCAGCTCGGCTTGTGGCTCCATATTTTCCTTGAAATGACGGATTGCTTCAGGCGTCTTCCCGTCATTTTCAAGCGCGATCATTTGTTCTGCCAGCGCGCGATATTTGGCGAGTTCCGGCTTCATCTGGTTGATCAGTTCGCGTCCACGCTCGGTGCGGACACCCCTTTCGTATTCGGTGACGACTTTCTCGACCGCGGCGCCGGCGGCATCGATTTTTTGTTGTCCGACCATCCGCTCCTCCGCCGTATCCTCCAGGAGGTACTGGGCATAGACCAGTTTCAGGTCGAGGAAGTCATCCTTGATCTCGCGAGCCGTCACAAGCCGCTGCATCCAGAAGGTGCCGATCTGCTCGGTATTGGCACGAAGCGTCGAAATCGTGCTCAGCGAGACATAGGACAGGCTAACCATGAACAGAGTGATGATCGACAGCTTTAAGATCAGGGCTTGCTTGATACTCGGGCGTTTCATGCGGGTCTCCTCGACGATAGCTGGGACGAGCGGCGTGCCGGCTGATGTAAGATCTCGCACCGGATTCCATAATTTAGTATTAACTAAACAATGTTCCCGCCTCATTTGCGAAGATCTTCTGAGTTGACCAATACTTCCGCGATCAATTAAACGCGTTACGACCCTGAGTTCTTGAAAATTCAGGGAGATAGCAGCCACGGCGAGCGAAAATGCACCAACCTGAAGATCATCCTGCCGGCATTGAAATCGCGCTTTGGCCGTATTCCAAGATCGAAGGAGACTGGAACCGCTGGATGCAGTCGCTTTCACCGGATGAACGGGAGCGCGCTGCGACGTACCGTTTCGAACGAGATCGGACCTCGTTCATTGCCGGCCGGTATCTCCTGCGGCGGCTGTTGAGTGCGCATACCGGGACATCGCCCAGCAAGCTCCTGTTGTCCCCGGACAACCGTGGCAAGCTGAGGCTTGAGGGGCGTGAGAGGCCGCATTTCAGCCTCGCAAATACCGACGGGCTTGTGGCGGTCGCTGTCGCTTCAGGATGTGACCACCTGGGAATAGACTGCGAACGCGCCGACACCGAGATCGAAGCGGCGGCAGTGGATAGCTATTGCAGTGCAGACGAACGGCGCTGCCTTGCGGAATTGCCTGCGCGCGAACGCACGCGCGCGGCCATTGCACTCTGGACGCTCAAGGAGAGCCATCTGAAGGCACTCGGCGTCGGGCTGCGCGAGAATCCCCGCAACGTCGCCTTTTCCTGGAAGGATGGTATCCCAGTCATGGTCGATGGTGGCGATCGCGATCGGCGATGGCATCACCGTCTGGTCGAAAGCGGCAGCCAGCACGTCGTCGCGCTGGCTGCCTGCTCTCAATCCGGGCTCCCCGGCATTTCGACGCACCTATTTCAGGACGATAGCATGCCGTCCGAATAGCCGGCTCGGAGCTGATGAGGCATTGCGGAAGCGGTCTCCGTCGCCCAGGCCAATTGCCCGTTGTCGGGTTCCGCATCGAAATGCTGCCGGCCGAGAAGCGTATTGACGATGGTTGCGCTGCGCCAGGCCATGAGGCTGAGCTGAGAATCGGCGATACCATGCGAGTATCGCCCCGCATTCTGCGCAAACAGCCGGTTGGCCCTCGGACCCGTCCACTGCATCGTGTAGTTGTCATTGAGAAGCGGGTAACCGTTTCTGTCGAGCGTTATCCTGTCGCCCAGTGAGCCGAGAGCATCCGGCAATCGGAACCGGTAGCCGGTTGCCAGAACCACCGCATCCGCATGAAGCACCTCGATCCCACCGTCGAATTGGTTCCTGACGATGAGCCGATAGGCATTGCCGTTCCGCTCCATCTGGATCACATCGCGATTTGGCGCCAGAGATGCGTTGAGCGTGCTCGGTTCGAGATAGCGCAATGCATAGAGGCGGCGATAGATCGCGTGTATCGTCGAAATCGACAAGCCGTCGCTGGTCAGGATCGAATTTTTCAAAGCGGCTTGCTTCTGCTCGCCGCCGAGCTTCAGATAGGCCTGCACGTATTCTGGTGAGAAGACCTGGTTCGAAAACGGCGTGTCGTTGATCGGCTCGAAATTGTGACGCCGGCTAATCCATGTCAGCTCCTTCATGGAACCGGGATCAGCAAGCAGGGCTTCGACAACCTCACCGCCGCTTTGACCGCCGCCGACCACGACGATGCGGGCAGCGCCGAGATCGCTGAGACGCGATTTGGCCTCGCTGTTGTGAAAGCAATCAGCACCCAGAAACGGTTTTGCCCAGTCGGGCACGAAGGGTGAAGATCCCGTGCCGATCACCAGGTTTCGCGCCTCCTCCTGCCCGCTGTCGAACCGCAGGAAGAAGCGGTCGTCGCGATGCTCGACGTCACGGATCTCCGTGCCAAAGCGCAGGCCGTCCAACCCGTTGGCCACCCAGGCGAGATAACGTGCAAACTCCTGCCGGGGAACGGCCTCATAATTGGCGTTCAGGAAGGCGTAGAGCCTCTTATGGGCAACCAGATAGGAGACGAATGACCAGCGACTGGTCGGCAGGACCGGGGTGACGAGGTCTTTCAGAAAGGACGATTGCAACTCGACGCCGGGCATCATCATGCCGGGATGCCAGTCGAACGCGTCTCGTCGCTCGAAGAAACGGCTTCTGATCTCGGGCACCGACTCGAACAGGCAAGCGAGGCTCAGATTGGAGGGGCCGATGCCGATGCCGGCAATATCCAGCGGCTCGGTATCCCTGCGGGCAAAAGCGACGGTCATGCGATATCCTTCTCTGTTTCCTTGAGACGCAGGGCAAGCCTTGAGTGGAAGGCGGGAGACCCGATCATGTGCAGATGGTTGGTGCCGGTGATGATTTCGGCCGCGCGCGCCCGCGGCGACAGGCGGCGCCAGTCGATCAGGTTGAGGCCGCGGTTGAGGCTGTCGTCGGCAGCCCAGGGATAGATCGGCACATCGTGAGGAACGAGCCGGTGCTTGCGGAAGATCAGGGCATTGTCGATCAGCACCCAAAACGTATGCTCGCGACTGCTGATATCGGGCCCGTCGTTTGGAAGCGGGTCCTTTTCGTCGCCGACAAAGCGCAAGAACTGATCGTAAGTATCCGCGTCCATCGTCGACAGCAGCCGGTCCCATTCGGGACGCATCGCCGTTTTCCCAAGCCATGCCTCTACGTCTCGATGAAGCTCATCGCGCTCGCCCGGCCGGAAGCTCGGCTTTGCGCCGATCGCGAATTCCGATCCGAGATCGCAGACATCGACCATCGCCATCATCCTGACGTCGACCTCATCACCGAGGGCGCGGGCAGCCTCATAGGCCAGAAGCCCGCCCCACGACCAGCCGAGGAAAAAGCAGGGCGCTCCCTGGCTATGCGTCCTGATGTAATCGACATAGCTCTCGATGATCTCTTCGACCGGAGCGCCGACGGCCTTTTTCTCGGAAAGCGAGTGGCAAATGAAACCGGTCGCCGGCTGATCGGCGCCGAGATAGTCGACGAGCTTGACATATTCACGGGTGCTGACGAGAAGGCCTGGGAAGCAATAGAGCCGCGGCTTGGCGCCGGAAGCACGTAGCACGATCACCTCGGACAGATCCCGCTGGTCCCCCTGCTCCATCACCCCGGTAAACGAGCGTATGGTCGGGTTGTTGAAGATATCGGCAACGATGAGCGGCGTTTTCGGCCGGCGCTGCCGGAGCAACGAAAGGATACGGATCGCGCCGAGCGAATTGCCGCCGATCGCAAAGAAATTGTCCTCGACGCTGATTGCCTCCAGCTTGAGAACCTGCCGCCAGACATCCAGCACCTCCTCTTCGAGCGCGGTCGCCGGCTCGACGATTGTGCGTTTGACCGGTTGTGGCGCCGGCAGCGCGAAGCGATCGAGCTTGCTGTTCGGATTGGTCGGCATTTTCTCCAGTTCGACCACGGCAGCCGGCACCATGTAGGACGGCAGGCTGCGTTCGAGCCCGGCGCGGATCGTCTCGACGTCCAACGTCTCGGCTTTCTTCCGAACGACGTAGGCAACGAGCGCCTTGTCACCGCCGGCATCGTCATCGCGCAGGACCACCAGGGCTTCGCCGACGCCGGGCTGCTGGAGCAGAGCCGCTTCGATCTCGCCGAGCTCGATCCGGTAGCCGCGAAGCTTCACCTGATGGTCGACACGACCGACGAATTCGACGGTTCCGTCATCACGCCAACGCGTCAGATCGCCGGAGCGATAAAGCCGGCCGCCCTCCGTGAAGAACGGATCGGGGATGAAGCGGTCCGCCGTCGTGTCCGGCTTGCCGAGATAGCCGCGTGCGATACCCTCGCCGCCGATATAGAGTTCGCCCGTCACGCCGATCGGGCACGGATTGAGATCGGGGTCGAGCACATAGACGCGCCTTAACCCGACAGCGCGACCGAGCGGAGCATAGACCCCCTGAAACTTCGTGCCGGCCCTCACCTTCCAGACCATCGGCGTCATGATCGTTTCGGTCGGCCCGTAGCCGTTGATCAGCCATTCCGATTTCAGCGCCCGCGACAGAAGATCGAAGGTCGGCTGCGCCAGCCCCTCGCCGCCGAAGGAGTAAAGCCGCATCGGGGGCGCGCCGTCGGTAATATCGGCCCATTCCGCCAGTTGCTGCAGATAGGTTGTGGGAATGCTCGCATTGTTGGCGCCGTGCTTGCGCATGGCCGTCAATGTCTCTTCCGGCGTCCACAGCGGCTGGTCGGGAAGAATGATACTACCGCCCTCCATCAGCGGGTTCATCCATCGCTCATGCCCGCCATCCGAGCTGAAAGGCAGGAACGGCAGCTCCCGGGAGGCCGAGCTCATGCCGTAGACACGCGAGGTGTTCTGCAGATGGTGCGTCAGCGGGCCGTGCTCGACGGCCACGCCCTTCGGCAACCCCGTCGATCCTGACGTGTACATGACATAGGCGAGCTGATCCTTGTGAGTGGGAATATCAAGCGGCGTATCCGGCTCGCCGTCGAGGTCGATCTTGTCGAGTTCGAGGATAGTGGTGTCGAGCTCTTCCGGCAGCCGATGGCGAAGCCAGCTATGGGTCAGAACGATTTTGACACCGCCATCGCGCAGAATGTGATGGTTGCGGACCGGCGGATGGTCGGGCTCGACCGGGATATAGGCACCGCCCGCCTTCAGCGTCGCGAGGATCCCGACGATGGCCTCGGGCGAGCGCTTGATGAAGATGGCGACTGTCACCTCGGCGCGAACGCCCAGATGCCGCAGCCGATGTGCGAGGCGGTTGGTGCTGGCCTCCAGCCAACCATGGCTCCATTCCTCGTCGCCGTAGACGATCGCCGTCTTCTCCGGCGTCTGGCGCGAATGGGCTGATATCAGCTCGTGGACCGGCCTGTCATCGTTGACGACTTCGTCTTCGTAGGGCGCCGACAACTGGTCGAGCTCGTCGCTGCCGACGAGTTCGATGTCCTTGATCCGCACATTGTCACGCGCGACGATCTGCTCGAGCACAAGGATGAAATGCCGCGAGATACGGGCAATCAGGGCGCTGTCGTAGAGATCCTGTGCATAATCGATCAGCCCGGATGCAGTACCATCCAGACGTGCCTCGATCACCAGGGAAAGCTCGCTGTCGGCACGCGCCCCCAACGGTTCCAGATTTGTTGCCTGCCCGGGGACCGGATACGTCTCACGGAATTCGAACAGCGCCTTGACCATGGCTTCCTGGGCAGCCGCTTCGTCGACGACCAGCTCCTGGGTGATGCGCTCCAGCGGAACGAGCCGGGCGAGCCCCTCCTCCGTTGCCGATGAGATCGCTGCGATGACATCGTCGAGAGAGCTTTTTGATTTCAGCGACAGGATGAGGGGAAGGACCTGTTCGGCACGGCCGCGGTTCGCAAGGTGCTCCTTCTGCGGCCGCGCGATCAGGAGCCCGGTCAGCAAAGCATAGTTGCCGCTGTAGCGTGCCAGCAGCGCGCAAAAGGCGGCGTGAAGCACGCGCTCGACCTGATATCCCTTATGCTGCGCATGTCGACCGAACTTTTCCCAGAGATCGGGCTCGATCGAAAATCGGTGCTGAGCGCGCGCCACACCTGCCAGCCCGCCGCTGTTGAAGCGGGTGGGAAAGGTGGAGGCCGAATAATCGAGGCCGATCGTGTTCCGCCAATAGGAAAGGGATTCCTGCGCCTGCTCGGTCTGCAGCCATTCAGCCTCCCGCGTTCCGGCCAAGATTTCGGCCAGCTGCGTGTCGCCGGCGGGTGCACCGTCGAGAATGCGCGTCAGGGAGCCGGCAAGAATAGACTTCTCGCGATCGTCCGAGATCACTGGATGAAGCACGATCGTCAGAAGCGACTGCCCATCGGACAGCAAGACAATCTGAACACGCGCCGGTGGACCAGCAAGGAGATCGAAGCGCCCCTCGCGGAAGGCTTTCTGGGCGGCCAACGCATCGGCCTCCGCAAGAGCAGCGCCTTCGCCGACAATCTCGATCGGTACTGCGGTCAATGCGCCGCAGTATTGCTCGACGCGGCCGCCTGCCAGCCGGCGGAACCGTGTGGCAAGGGAGGGATGCTGCGCCACGAGCGTCCGGCAGGCGCCGGCAATGGTCTTGACGTCGACCGCCGGGCTCAGTCGCAGCGAAATGACCTGGTCGGGAAACACCGTGCCGTTGCCGATCTGCTCCAGCGACCAGATACGCTTCTGCGCGATCGTCAGCGGGAAGCTCTCGAAGACCGCGTCCGTTGCGACATCGGTCGGGTAGGCATCTGCGAAGTTTGTGATCTGTTTGTTCATCCGTGCCATCCAGCCGTTTTCAGAGATGCGCATCGGCGGCGATTGCCGAGCGCAAAGAGAGGGGGCGCGGATCCGCCCAGACGTCAGCGATATGCGCCAGGCATTGCTGGCGCGAACCGGCAAAACCCGCCGGCTCCCAGCCCAGGGGAATCCGCTTGTCCTGCGGCCAGACCGAGTAGCGACGCTCGGTGTCGATGACGGCGATCCAGAGATCGTCGTGAGGGTCAAGATTATCCATTCGCAGCTCCTGCGGTGATGATGGTCATGCGCAAGTGACGGATCCGGCAGGCTGCAGTTTAGAAAATTGATGAGAATTTTTTTCTTCGCTTACCCCTAAACCCAGCGGGAGATGGATCGTCATTCTACTAAATCGGCGCAAGAGCACGCTTCATGCTCGCAGCGCCAAAAGCCCGACCGGTCCTCGACCGGCCAAGGAGAACATCATGGATTTCGACGCCGTCAAACCAAGGCGCGCTCTGCAGTCGCGCAGCTACGTCAGCCTCGCCCCCAATCTCATCCACCTCAAGACCGCTTACGGCCACCACGAAGCCGCATTCGAGGTCGAGGCCGGCATCGCGTCGGTGACCTTCTACCATGGCGATCCGGTGCAATCGGCAGAGCTTCTCATGGCGGCGGCCGAAGCCGTGACGGCGGAAGATCGCTCGATCACCTCAGTCGTCTTCGAAGGGCATCAGACAAGTCTTCCCAGACACATTGCGGATGCAAGCGGAGGGCTCGATTCGGCGATCCTGTGGCAATGGCCCTCACTGTGGCTGCCGCAGCTCTCCTATCCGCTGCCGCCCGTGCAGGAGATGACCGCGGGCCGGTATCATCCGCGTCGACCCGCAAAGCCGAAGGGCACGATTTACAGACGTTTCATCCCCTGGCTGGAGCGGGAAATCACCTTCACGGTGGCCGATCCGGAGACCGATCTTGCAGCATTTCATCGCTGGATGAACGACGAACAGGTCAACACGATCTGGGAGGATGCGGGTTCGATCGACAAGCACCGGAAGATCCTGGAAGAAAGGATCGCAGATCCGCATGTCCTGCCGCTGATCGGCAGTTTCACGGACATTCCCTTCGGCTATTTCGAAGTCTATTGGGCGAAAGAGAACCGGCTCGGCCCCTTTTACGACGCCGACGACTATGATCGTGGATGGCACGTGGCGATCGGCGAGCCCGGCTATCGCGGCAAGAAATGGATCAGCGCATGGCTTCCCTCGCTGATGCATTTCATCTTCCTCGACGATCCTCGCACGAAACGCATCGTCGGCGAGCCGCGCGCCAGTCACGAGCAGCAGATCCGCAACCTCGACCGTTCGGGTTTTGCCAAAGTCAAGCATTTCGATTTTCCGCATAAGCGGGCGCTCCTGGTGATGCTCGGCCGCGAGCGTTTCTTCGGTGATCGTCTCTGGGTGCCCGCAACATGAACGCTATGAGCGACGTCAGCGGCAGCTTCCGGAGACGGCAGCGCCTCGCACCGGAAGACCTTGCCAGCCCTGAGCTTTTCAGGCTGCTGCTTCGGCTCGGACTGCCGGCCATGTTCGGCCTGTCGATCAACGCCGCCCATCATACGATCAACATGATCTTCGTCGGAATGATCGGTGAAGACCAGATCGCGGCGATCATGATCGTCTTGCCGGTCCTCATGCTCATCGCCGCCTTCGGCGAAGGGATCGGCGTCGGTGTCGCAACGGAGATCGGACGCACGCTCGGCGCCGGCAACCGATCCCGGGCCGGCGCCATTGCCTCGATCAGCCTTGCAGCCGGTGTCGCTTTCGGCGCGGCCAGCGCTGTCGCAATCGTCGCATTTCCAGATCTATTGCTGTTCGGCGCCACGCCTGCCCTCCAGCCGCTCGCGCAACATTATCTGATGATCATTGCGGTCTCGGTGCCGCTGACGATGGCGCAGATCATTCTCGATTTCCTGGCGATCGCAGAGGGCAATGCCCGCTTCAGCATGTGGACGCTGGTCGCCTGCTTTGCGCTGAACATGATCCTCGACCCGATCATGATCTTCGGCTTCGGCCTCGGCCTGCAGGGCGTTGCGATCGCAACCATCCTGTCCCAGCTCGTCGCGCTTTGCATCTATGCTGCCTACCACGCCAGGCGACTGGGGACGGTCCGGCTGACGTTTGGCTGGCGGTGGAGAGATATCGGCTATCTCAAACCTGTGCTTGCTGTGGGCGCACCGACGACACTGACCAGCCTCGCAACCGCAGGCGCGATTGCGGCCGTGGTATCGCTCGCCGGCACCTATCACGGAGAAGCCGGCATCGCCGGCGTCGGAATTGCCTTGCGGCTGCTGGCGGTCGGAACCCTCCCCGTCATCGGCATCTCACTCGGAGCCCAGTCGATCCTGAGCTTTGCCTGGGGTCGGGGCGATACGGCCCGGATGCTGTCGGCAGCCCGCATCCTCACAGTGGTCACAACTGCCGTGAGTGGCGCCTATGGATTGGCCGCGCTCGTTTTCTCCGAAGAACTTGCCTCGTTCTTCACCGACGATGCGATGGTGATCGGGATCGCAGGGCAAGCGATCATCGCGACCCATCTTCCCCTCCTGCTGTTCGGTCTGCGGCAAACGGTGCTGATCCTCTTCCAGGCTCAGGGCAGACCGAAAGCGGCGGTTGCCATCGGTCTGGCGCAGAATGGCTATTTTCTCTTTCCGCTGCTTGCTCTTCTGCCGCCGTTCTTCGGCTTTTCAGGCTTGCTGGCAGCAATATTCCTGGCCTCTGCCTTGACCGGCCTGCTGTCGGCCGTCTGCCTGGCGAGGACGCTCAGCGCGCTCCGGCAGCGCTCTGCCGACCATCTGACCTCCATCCGTCCATATCCCAGCTTTTGTCCATGAGAGGATGACCATGAACCAGTCGATCAATCCGCACGACCTTGGCGCCCATGCGGTCGCTGACGATCTCTTTACGCCTGTCGATCCGGCGGCATTCAACGCCGTGTCTCCGCCGATTTTCCAGACATCGCTCTTCACCTACGACAGTTACGAGGCGATGGAGGATGTCTTTGCCGGACGAACGCGCAACTACATCTATTCGCGCGGCGACAATCCGACGGTCCGCGAATTCGAACTCCTGGTCGCCCGCCTCGAGGGCGCAGAGGATGGACGCGCTTTCTCCAGCGGAACGGCTGCCATTACATCGACAATTCTCAGTCTCGTTGAGGCGGGAGACCGGGTCGTTGCGGTCCGCCATCTCTACAACGATGTCTACCGTCTTCTGGTGAAGCTGCTTGCCAGGCTCGGCGTCGCGGTGGATTTCGTCGATCCCGCCGACCACGACGAGGTCCGCAAGGCCCTGTCGGGTGCCAAGCTGCTCTACCTCGAAAACCCCACATCCTTCGTCTTCGAGCTGCAGGACATTGCGGCGCTGTCGGCCATGGCAAAGGAGGCCGGCGTCACCACCATCATCGACAATTCCTGGGCAACGCCGCTCTTTCAGAAACCGATCCAGCATGGCGTCGATATCGTCATTCACGCCGCCTCGAAATATCTCGGCGGTCACAGCGATACGGTCGCCGGCGTCGTCGTCGGCTCGAAAGAGGCCATCGCCAGGATCAATGCAACATCCTACCCCTATGTCGGCGCCAAGCTGTCACCGTTCGAGGCCTGGCTGCTGCTGCGCGGCATGCGCACGCTGCGTGTCCGTCTCAAGGAGCATGAGCGCAGCGGGCTTTTGCTGGCCGGGCGGCTGAAGGAGCATTCTGCGATCGGACGCGTTCGTCATCCGGCGTTTCAGGAGCATCCAGGAAGGGCGATGCTGACGGGTTATGCCGGGCTGTTTGCCTTCGACCTCAATCCCGATATCGATGTCGCACGCTTTGTGAATAGCCTTCGCGACATCCGCCTCGGTGTCAGCTGGGGGGGACCAGAAACGCTGGTGGTCCCCGCCAAGGTCGCGCTGCAGATCCCCGACCGGATGACCTCCTTCATCCGGTTCGGCGTGAGCGAGCAGACGGTTCGTTTCGCTGTTGGCCTGGAAGAGCCGGAACTGCTGTGGAGCGATTTGCAGCAGGCGCTGCACGCGGCGAAACGCTAGGCTGCTGCCGGTGTGCATGATCGTGGCGGAAGGCAGGTTCGGCGATCGCCAGATGGCAATGTTCCTCTGCCGCCTTGATCATGAAGTTGACGAGCGTCCTTGAGACGCCGAGTTCGGCGGCAATATCCTTCTGCGGCACACCGTTGAGGCGATGGCGAATGAAGGCATCGTTGGTTCGCTTCGGCAGCGCTTCGAGCGAGGCAAGCACATTGCGCAGGGTCTCGGCAGCGACGAGTTGGTCGAGCACGGTGGGGACGGGAGCCGTGATCTCCTGAATCTGGTCTATCGACCTATGGTTGTTCATCTTCTGGCGTCGCCGGCGGCTCTCATCGAGTGCGAGATTGTAGACCATCCGGAAGGCGTAGCCGATCGGGCAACGAATGTCGTCGGTCTTGACCCCATAGGCTTTAATGACTCCATCTTGAAAGATATCCTCGGAATATGACTTTGATTTGACAACACTTTCAATCGTTTTAAGGAGCTTGTCCTTGTTTTCGATCATGGCGTTGACCACGGCATTTCCGTTCACATCACGATGCAATGCTTGCATTGTCCTGTACCCCTTTTACAAATGGAAAATCAGGCTCTGTCGTTGCTGGCCGGTTCGGTCTCGGGCTCCTCTTTTGAGCAGAAGTACACGATTTGATTGCAGTGTCTATTTTAAGGTGATAACAATAGTCAAGTTTAAATCGACAGATCGGAGGCGAGAAAAAATGGGAAAAACAATTGAGATCCTGACCGGCAAGGCAGAGCTCTGCCGATCGATCATGGGGGCTTTGCCGGACTGGTTTTCAGAACCTGCGGTTATCGAAGCGAGCGCCCAGGCGATCGAAGACCTGCCGGTGTTCGGCTATGTCGAAGCGGATGTCGTGACCGCGTTGATGGCCTTGAAGCCGCACCCGCCCGGCGCCGTCGAGATCGCGCTGATTGCGACACGACCCGAACATCACGGTCGCGGCGCCGGACGCCATCTCATCGATGCGGCCGAACGTTTCGGCCATGAATCGGGTGCGCGGCTGCTGACGGTCAAGACGCTTGCCCCGCGCGGCCTCGACGAACCACAGTTCGAGGCGACGCGGCGCTTCTATGACCGGAACGGCTTTGTACGGGCGGAGGTCTTTGCAAAGCTCTGGCACGAGGACCATCCATGCCTGTTCATGGTCAAGCCACTCGCCGGCGTCCAGGCAGGTGAGGCTACGCTTTGAGGCGACGGGACTTTCTGCTTGGCGGGCATTGGCAATAACTGGCGCGCAGGGCACCCGTCTCTGCACGCGGCGGACGATAGGAGCTAGTGGCGCCCCTCCGGCAGCGGGCAGGCTTCGCCGCAGCCGCCGACGCCCGGCAGGTTATAGCGCAGGCAGCAGACCTTCCGGCGCACGAATTCGAGCCCGCATTGCTGGCGCGCAATGCGGATCATGCCGAACATCGGGTTGCGCCCGCCGCCCGGCCATTGAGCTTCTTCCAGCAGCGCCAGCCCGCCTTCGACGAGGACAGGCTCGTGGCGATGAGCGATCTCCTTCAGAATCCAGGAGAGATAGGCCGCGACATTGTTCCAGAGAAGCTTCGGCGCAACGCCGGCGTTGGCGGCAATCGCCGCGATGACGGGCTCGGCGTGACCGAGCATCAGCCGGTGAAGCTCGCCGGCCGGGTCACTCGTTGCCTCGGGCCTGCCGGACATCACGAATGCTTCCGGTTCGCCCGTCTGTTCGTTGCAGACGAGCGAAAGCTGGTCGACCTCCATCGGCAGCGCGATGCGGTTCACGAACATATGGACGCTCGGAGCAATCGTCAGCATGCTGAAATAATAGAGCGTCCACATGGAGACGATCGCGCGCCGGTCGCTGCCCGGAAATTTTTGCGCATATCGGCCAATGATCTCGTCGAAAATCGCTCGGTCGCAAAGATCCCTGCAGGAAACGACGATGCCCGTCTGCGGCAGGGAACCGAGCAGCTTGCCGCGGCAATAGGAGAACGGACCGTCGCCCACCAGTCCGTCGAGGTCGACGGCCTGGTGGGCGACGGGATGATCAGCGATCAAGGTCGGGCGCTGGAAGACCCCGTTTGTCTCCATTGCCGTGCCTTACCACCGGTATTTCAGGGTGCCGGTCATGTTGCGGCCCTGGCCGAGATAGCAGAAGCCTTCGTTGCAGACAGTGTCGCGTTCGTCGGCAATGTTTCGGATATTGAAGGCGGCCGTCAGGCCTTCATATTTCTTGTCGACCGCGCCGAAATCATAAGCGGCGGATGCATCAACATAGAAACCTGAAGGGTTCTTCGAAGTATTGGCGGTATCCGTCCAGTTCTCGCTGACATAACGGACACCCGCGCCGACCGACAGCCCGTTGAACGGATTGGTTTCCTGGAACGTATAGTTGGCCCAGAGACTTGCGACATGGGAGGGGGTCACAGCCGGCGTGTTGCCCTCGTTTTCGCCACCCCCGGTCACCTCGGAATGGTTGTAGGTGTAGGCTGCGATGAGATCCAGGCCATCGGCGACTGCCGCGCGCGCTTCAAGCTCGATGCCCTTTCCCGTCACCTCGCCAAGGGAGTCATAGGCAAGGGTCAGCGCATTGACCAGCACCGGCTTGTTCTTTTCGACGATGTGATAGGCGACCGCCGACAGCAGGATATCAGTGCCCGGCGGCTGGTACTTCACACCGAGCTCGTACTGCTCACCCTCTGTCGGCTCGAGGATCTTGCCGGATGTCGACCGGTTGGTCACCGGATCGAACGAGGTCGCATAGGAGACGAAGGGTGCAATGCCGTTGTCGAAGAGGTAGAGCGCACCGGCTTGCCAGGAGAAAGCGTTCTTGTTGACGTCTTCCGAGTCGTTCAACCCGAAGGAGGGGTAGGTCGTATCTCGCGTCTGCTCCACCCAGGTCTGGCGGCCCCCGAGGTTGAAGCGCCAGTTTCCGGCCTCGATCTGGTCCATGGCGTAAACACCGACCTGGCGCATATCGGCGTCGGCAACGATGAAGTTGTAGGCCGGCGTGGCGCCCGAGACACCATAGGTCGGGTTGGCGATATCGAAATCGAAGGCCGAGTTCACCGCCCCGATGCCATAGCCCCAATTCGACTGGAGATTGGTGTAATCGAGCCCGAACAGCATCGTGTGGGCAAGCGGACCAGTATCGAATTTCGCCTCGAGCTGGTTGTCGACCTGGAAGACGTTCATCTCGTCCCGGATCGAACTTGCGTTGCGATGTGCGACGGTCCCGGTCCAGCTGGAAATACCGAGATAGCGCGCACGAAGATCGAGATGCGAATAACGCAGGTTCTGGCGGAACGTCAGGCCGTTGTCGAATTCGTGCTCGAACTGATAGCCGACCTGCTGCTGACGAACCTTCTGGTAATCGTAATCGGGGTCGCTCTGCCGGATGTCGAGAATCTTGCCGTCGGCGGTCGTGATCGCGCCGACATTGGATTCGGTCTCGTCGGCCTGCGCCAGACCGTACACTGTGAAGGTCGTGCCCTCGTCAGGCTTCCAGGTAAAGGACGGCGCCAGGAAGTAGCGGTCGTCGGCAATATCGAAATTGGTGTCGCCGCGGCGGGCAAGGCCGACGATGCGATAGAGGAAATCGTCGTTGTCTTCGCTGATCGGCCCGCCGAAATCGAACATCGCCTGAGCCCGATCCTTGGTGCTGTAGGAGATGCCGACTTCACGGATCGGCTCTTCGCTCGGAAGCTTCGATATCTTGTTGACGAGACCGCCCGGCGATCCCGAGCCGTAGAGCACGGATACCGGCCCCTTGATCACCTCGACGCGCTGCAGTTGATAGGGATCGGTGCGGAACATGCCGTAATTGATGTAGGGCTGGCGCAAGCTGTCACGGTAGTCGCCGACCGTCGTGACGTTGAAGCCGCGGATGTAGATCTGGTCGAAGCGCGGATCGAAGCCATTCGGCCCGGTCGTCACGCCGGCCGAATAGCGCACGGCCTCGATGATGCTCTGGGCGCCACGCTGCTCGATTTCCTTCTCGGTGGTCACCGAGACCGAACGCGGCGTTTCGACGAGCGGCGTGTTGATCTTGGTCGCGGCCGAACTGTTCTTGGCAGCAACGGACGTCCGGTCGGTCTTGCTATCAGAGGATGCGCCTTGAATGACGATCGGTTCCAGCGCTGTGGCGCCGGCATCTGCGGACGCGCTCTGGGCTGAGGCCGGCGATGCCGCAATGCCGATCAGGACGATCGCTGTCGTGACAAATAGGCTATCTCTATAAATTCGCGATACATTATTAGAAACATTCAAAAAAACACGCGCCATTGCTTGGTCCCTACGCCACGGATGCGGGCGGAACCTATGGAGCGAAATTGGCTCTGTCAACATAAGATGATTGTTTTAGTCATCTTTTAATCGATAAAACCACGCCTTCAACGCTCTCGAACAGGTTGCACGTAGAATCGAGGTTTCGTAACGATCTGTGCGGTGCCATACGGAGACGATCCTGTTCCGCGAGAGCCCAACTGCGGGCCGAAACGACTGTCAACCGGCGGGTCTGGATGGGGATCGATCCGTAAATTCTGCCCGGCGCGGGTGAGACTTTGAACCGATGTGACACACCTTAACAACATACTGTCGTGAAGTGGTCCAAAATCATTAGGGCAAGCATATCGTCTTTCCGGGCGGAATTTGCGGCTCGTCTTGCCTCCGGTCGTCTGCTCCCTAGATCCGACACATGGATACCGAGCGAACCACAGCTCCTATCAAATCGGTAAGGGCGTCTTCGCGGAAACCTCTTCAGAGGTTGAGCCCGGCCATTGTAGAGCAAGTCGAGCGCCTGCTCGGTGGACGCACGCGTGATATCCGCCTCAATGGTGAGCTGGCTCGGCTTTTTGGCGAACGCTCCTGGCCGCGGACTGCCAAGATCATCCGCGCTTGGATGGTTTGGGTTATCGTGCTCGACGTCCTGACGTTGGGCCTCAACGCGATCTTGCTTCCGACCGAAACCGTCATGTCGATGCTCTGGCCAGCGTCCATCCTTCCCCCCGCGGCTCTTGTCGCCGCGATAGCCTTCCTGCGGCCGCATGCTTTGTGGGTGCAGGGAGTTTTCCTCCTATCGGCTGTTTTTCTCATCCTCCTGTCGGTCGCCTTGGTGGGCGTTAACACCGGTGGCGAGTTTTATGAGCGGCATTTGACCATCATGCTTTTTGTGGCCGTCACGGCCATTATCATATTTCCCGTTCCACTCGGTTGGGCGATGGCGATCGGTGCTGCTGCCCTCGGCATCTACCTTGTGTTTCAGCTGCGCAATCCGGGCATCGAAGTGGGGAGTGCTCTGGCCGGGACCCTGTTTTTCGCCAGCGGTGTGGCTGCAACCGTCGTTGCCCGCCGCACCGCCACCATCTTCGCTCAGAAGACTTTCTTGCTCGAGTTACGAGATCGAAGCCGCCTTGCGGAGCTTACCGACGCCAACTCACAGCTGGAATTGCTGGCACGGACCGACCCGCTGACGGGTGTCGCCAACCGGCGTTCGATGATGGAAACGTTAAATCATTTCTGGAACGAGGACCTGAAACGAACGAGTGGCGCGGCGATGCTGATGTGCGATGTCGACGACTTCAAGCATCTCAACGATAATCTCGGACATGCCGAAGGCGACCGCTGCCTGGTGAAAGTTGCCGGCATCATTCAGAGCAGCATGAGAGACGAGCGGGACCAGGTCGCCCGGTACGGAGGCGAAGAGTTTCTCGTTTTTCTCCCTGGCTCTGATGAACAAGAGGCCGGGTTGGTCGCTGAGAGAATTCGCAGCCGAGTGGAAGCGGCGTCTCTTCCAAATCCTACCTCCCGCGTCGGCCCCTGGGTCACTGTCAGCGTCGGACTAGCGATATTGATGCAAAACGGTGAACTCGTGTCAGCAGAGCACATGCAGCGCCAAGCGGATGCGGCCCTCTACCTTGCCAAAAAGACCGGCCGCAACCGGGTGGTGGTCCATTCTCCAGAGGTCGATCAAAGCCTCCAATGAAGTAACTCCAGCTGAGTAAGCTGTTCCTGTTGCATTCTGGCGTCCAAAAAAGACCGGCTTAAGCGGCTCCTAGCGGGTCCGGTGTCAGCCGTTTAAGCTTGCCCATTTGACAGATATCCTACAAGTCGATATGTAACATGCATCTTATCGGCGATGCGGGAAAGTGACCGGGGCATGACATTGAAATCGATGAAGCCGCTGACGCGCGCCCCGCTGTTGCATGTCTCCGTGCAGGAAAGTCTTCGCGCCTATATCGATGACAATGGCCTTGCGCCCGGAACGCTGCTTCCGGCGGAAGGAGAACTCGCTACCCAGCTCGGTGTCAGCCGCAATTCGCTGAGGGAAGGCATCAAGGCGTTGGAATCGCTCGGCGTGCTGGAGACGCGTCGCGGCGTCGGCATCTTCGTGAAGGCCTTTTCCTTCGAGCCGCTTCTCGACAACCTCGCTTACGGCCTCGGCGGCGCCCTGCGGCAGATCGAGGAGGTCCTCGAAATCCGGCGTACACTGGAAGTGGGATTGATCGGCAAGACGATCGACGTGATCGGCGAGGAGGACATCGCCGAGCTGCGCGCCACCGTCAATCGGATGCGCGCCCATGCCGAGCGGGGCGAAACCTTTGCGGAAGACGACCAGCTGTTCCACCGACTGCTGTTTCGCTGCCAGGACAATGAAACGCTCGTGCGGCTGATCGATGTCTTCTGGCTCGCCTTCTACAAGGCATCGGATTTCGTCAATCTTGAAAATGCCGATCCGATGGCGACGTGGCGCGACCATGCCGCGATCGTCGATGCGATCGAGGCAAAAGATCTGGAGGAGGCGCGCAGACGCCTGGATCGTCACTACGAGGGCATTGCCCGGGTGATTGCCAACAACAAGACAAGTTCAAAGGTGGGAGGAACACATGAAAAGACTGTCTAGACTATCCGTTATTGCGCTTGGCGCCCTGCTGTCGACGGCTGCCGTTCCGGCTCTTGTCGTTTCGGGCGTTGCAACAGAGGCCCAGGCAGCCACGCTGTCGGGCGGCTTCGATGTCGGCCCCGGAGGCTTCCAGGGCAACTTCAATCCGCTCGCCGCGACCGCCGGCTTCACCTGGCTCAGCGTCTACTACGAACCGCTGATCACCTATGACCAGAAGCTGCAGAAGGTCGTCGGCGCGCTGGCAAGCTCCTACGAGGTCAGCTCGGACCAGATGACCTACACGTTCAAGCTGGCGGACGCCAAATGGCATGACGGCAAACCGTTCACCGCCAAGGACGCGAAGTTCACCATGGGCCTTGCTATGGATGCGAAAACCGGCTCGGTGCTCGCTGCCCGGCTGAAGGGCATATCGTCCGTCGAGACGCCGGACGATCGCACTGTTGTCATCAAGCTCAGCGCCCCCAGCAGCAGTTTTCCCGACACGATGACCAAGGTGATGATGCTGCCCGAGCATGCGCTCTCCTCGATTCCGGCCGACCAACTGGCGAAGAACACCTGGTGGTCCACATCTCCGATCGGCACCGGTCCGTTCAAATTCACCAAATACGTCTCGGATCAATATGTCGAACTTGCCGCAAATACCGATTATCGCGGTGGCAAACCCGCACTGGAACGCGTCATCAATCGCTATTTCGCCAACCCGGCCGCAGCGATCGCGGCGCTGAGATCCGGTGAAATTCAGTTCACCTATGTCGATTCCAACGACGTGCCGACCTTCAAGGACAACAAGGACTTCCAGGTCATCGAAGGCAACTCTTTCGTCGTCAATTATCTCGGCTTCAACCACGATTCGCCGCTCTGGAAGGACGCGCGCGTCCGCCAGGCGGTGATGTACGCGATCAATCGCGACGCCATCATCCAGAGCCTCTATGGCGGCGCGGCCAAGCCTGCCAATTGCGCCTATGTCGCCGAACAGCTGATACCCCCTGATATCGACAGCTATGCCTATGATCCCGAGAAGGCCAAGAAGCTTTTGACGGATGCCGGCTGGGACCAGATCAATGGCGGCAAGCCGATCACCCTTCTGACCTATTACACCACACCGCTGGCGACCAATGTGCTTGCCGCAGTCCAGGCGATGCTGGCCCAGGTCGGCATCAACATCGTCCCGCGTGCCGTCGATGCGCCGACCTATAACAGCATCGTGCTCAATGCGACGCCGGACATTGCCCAGTTCCAATTGGTTTATGCCGGGCTGCAGAACGGGCCGGATGCCGGAAGCATCAATGTCGGCCTTAACGAGAAGCAGATCCCTCCGGCCGGACCGAATGTCGCCAGGGTTCGCATGCCTGACCTCACCAAGGCGCTCGATAGTGCCTTGGCCGAGCCTGATAGCACCAAGCGGGATGCCGCCTACCAGGACGTCTGCAAGGTGATGAACACCAACCTACCCTGGGCGACGCTCTGGGTGGCGAACCGCTACGGCATCGTCTCGACCAAGGTGAAGGACTTCGTCTGGACACCGGCGCCGGGCGGCGGCCCCTACCAGGCCAACCCGCAGAAATGGTCGATCGCCGAATAGGCGTTTTCCGCAAAGCCTTGAGGGTGGCCTCGGCCACCCTGACAAGACGGCCGGACAAGACGGCCCGATAAGACGGATTGCCGATGCTCCAATACAGTCTCAGACGCCTGATCATAGGAATAGCCATGCTCGTCGCCCTGAGCATGCTGATCTTCCTGCTGCTGCGCCTGACACCCGGCGATCCGATCGATGCCTATATCGATCCGAACTTGCCGATGTCGCCGTCAGACCTTGCCGATCTGCGCAGAAGCCTCGGGCTCGATCAGCCCTTGCCCGTGCAGTATCTGGGCTGGTTGCAACAGGCGCTGACGGGCAATCTCGGCTATTCGATCAAGCGTCTCGATCAGCCGGTTCTGGGGCTGGTGCTGTCACGGATCGGTCCGACAGTGCTCTTGATGGGCACCGCACTGGCCTTTGCCATCGTCGCCGGCATCACCTTCGGGGTGATCGGCGCCGTCCGCCGCAATTCGCTGGCCGATCTCTCCTTGTCGGTGGTTGCGCTTGCCGGCATTTCCAGCCCGGCCTTCCTCAGCGCGCTGATCGGCCTTTATATTTTCTCCGTTCGCCTGCACTGGATGCCATCCGGCGGCATGCTGACGCCGGGCGAGGAATTCTCGGTGGGCGATCTTCTCCATCATCTGATCCTGCCGGCGGCACTTCTGTCTGTCGCGCAAGCCGCATTGATCATGCGCTACATGCGCGCTTCGTTGCTCGAAGTCCTGAACCAGGACTACGTGCGCACGGCCCGCGCCAAGGGCGTTCGCGAGTTCTGGGTCATCAGCAAGCATGCGTTGCGTAACGCCCTTCTGCCGATCGTCACGCTGATCGGCTCCACCATCGGACTTGCGATCGGCGGCGCCATCTTCATCGAGAGCGTCTTCAACTGGCCGGGCATGGGTCTGTTGCTCGTCGATGCCGTGCAGACCCGCGACTACCCCGTCATCATGGGGGCGACGCTCGTCATCGGGGCGTGCGTTATCGTCGTCAATCTTCTGACCGATATCACCTATGCGGTCGTCGACCCGCGCATCAAGGTGGGCTGATCATGCTGGCACGCTCTTCCGAACGCCGGAGCCCCGGACCACTTGCCCGCGCCTTCAGTCGGTTTCTGCTCAATCGCGCAGCCGTTGCCGGCGTCTGCATTGCCATTCCCATGCTGCTTTTGATCCTCTCCTATCCGCTGTGGTGGGCTTTCCGGCCGAACGACATCGATCTTCTGGCCATGAATAGCGGCCCGACGGCAACGCACTGGTTCGGAGCCGACGGCGTCGGCCGCGACGTCTTCGCCCGCGTGCTCGAAGGCGGCCGGATTTCGCTGCTGGTCGCCGTCGCATCCACCGCGCTTTCGGCGGTCATCGGGTTTCTTTTCGGGGCAATCTCGGCGCTTGCGGGACGTTGGACGGACGCCGTCTCGATGCGCTTCGTCGATCTGGTGATGACCCTGCCGCCCGTCATTTTCCTGCTCGTGCTCGCCTCGATTGCCGGCACCGGCATCTGGCCGACCGTGCTGGTCATCTCGCTGCTTTCCTGGCCGCTGCTTGCGCGCATGATCCGCTCTCGATTGCTGGAATTACGCGAGCGCGACTTCGTCATGGCTGCCCGCGGCATGGGCGCCGGCATCGGACATCTGCTCTTTCGCCACGGCCTGCCGAACTCGATCGATATCCTCGTGGTCTATGCAACGCTGCAGATCGCCAATGCTATCCTGCTCGAGGCGGGCCTGTCCTTCCTCGGTCTCGGCATCGCCCCGCCGGCAGCAAGCTGGGGCAACATGCTGAACGCGGCTCGCTCGACCGCCGTGCTCGAACAATATCCGTGGCAATGGCTCTTCCCCGGCGCCGCGCTGATCCTTGCCGTCCTGGCAATCAACTTCATTGGCGATGGCCTCAGAGACGCCTTCGACCCGCGTGCCGAACTGAACTGACAATCGAAAGAAGCGAAAATGACCAAATTCAAGGGTGTCGTCCCCCCCGTCGTAACACCGCTCAATCCGGATCTCACCATCGACTACCCATCCTATACACGCGTGCTCGAGCATCTGATCGATGCCGGCTGCCATGGCGTATTCGTGCTCGGTTCGACGAGCGAGGTGATCTTCCATGACGAAAAGACCCGGCGGGACATCATCGAACATTCGGCCAAGGTGGTGAATGGCCGCGTGCCGCTGATCGTCGGCGTCATCGATCCGACCACGGATCGCGTCATCGCCCATGCGGAGGTCGCAAAGGCCGCCGGCGCCGATGCGGTCGTGGTGACGGCGCCATTCTATACGGTCACCAGCCAGTCCGAGATACTCGACCACTTCCGTTATATCCGCGACGCGGTGGACATTCCGCTGATCGCCTACGACATTCCCGTCTGCGTCCACGTCAAGCTGCAGCGCCAGACCGTGGTCACGCTTGCCAGGGAAGGTGCCATTATCGGCCTCAAGGATTCCAGCGGCGACGACGGCAACTTCCGCTATGCGCTCCTCGATCTTGCCGAGCACAAGGACGTCTTCCTGATGACCGGCTCCGAGATCGTCGTCGACACTGCCCTGCTGATGGGCGCCCATGGCGTCGTTCCCGGTATCGCCAATGTCGATCCGCACGGCTATGTCCACCTTTGGGATGCTGCCCAGCGTGGCGACTGGGTCGCCGCGAAGAAGGAACAGGAGCGTCTCTGCCGCCTGTTCGAAATCGTCTGGGTCGCGCAGGGCCGTGTCAGCGGCGGCGCAGCCGGCATCGGCGCCTTCAAGGCGGCGATGCGCAGCCTCGGCATCATCGATTCCGCCGTCATGCCGCGGCCGCGTGCCGCCCTCAACGATGCCGAAACGGCGCGGATCGACGAGATCCTGCGTGCAACCGGCCTGCTGAACTGAGCCGGCTGATGGAACAGACCGCCGAACCCGTGCTCGACATCAGAGGATTGCGAACGATCTTCCGCATCCGCGGCGGCGAGATCACGGCGGTCAACAATATCGACCTATCCGTTGCCGCCGGCGAGACGCTTGCGCTGGTCGGCGAATCCGGCTCCGGCAAGTCGGTCACCAGCCTGTCGGTCATGCGGCTGCTCACCCGCAACATCGGCGTGATCGCCGCAGGCAGCATCCGCCTTGCGACGAGCGATGGCGTGGTCCGCGATCTCGTCTCCCTCGACGAAGAGAGCATGCGCAGGATCAGGGGCGACGACATCGGCATGATATTCCAGGAGCCGATGTCGAGCCTCAATCCCGTCTTCACCATCGGAGACCAGATCGCCGAGCCGATCCGCATCCATCGTAGTGCCGACCGCAAGGCGGCAATGAACGCAGCCGTCGCGCTGCTTGAAAGCGTCGGCATACCGGACGCGCGACGCCGCGCCGGCCAGTATCCGCACGAACTGTCGGGCGGCATGCGCCAGCGCGCCACGATCGCCATGGCGCTCGCCTGCGATCCGGCGCTGCTGATCGCCGACGAGCCGACCACGGCGCTCGACGTGACGATCCAGGCGCAGATTCTCGACCTGCTCCTCAAACTGCAGCGCGAGCGCGGCATGGCCATGCTCTTCGTCACCCACAATCTCGGCGTCGTCGCCGAAATCGCCCATCGCGTGGCGGTGATGTATGCCGGCCGGATCGTCGAAGAAGGACCGGTCAGCGAGGTTTTCCGCAATCCCAAGCATCCCTACACGATGGGCCTTCTCGCCTCCATGCCGCGCCTTGGCGATGCCGCGCGGATGAAGCTGGCCGGCGAAAAGCTTGCGGCCATTCCCGGCATGGTTCCGAGCCTGATGAACATGCCGAGCGGCTGCGCCTTTTCCCCGCGCTGCAAATTCGCGATCGACGCCTGTCGCGCTGCCGTTCCCGCGCTCGAACAGGTCAATCCGCAGCACCGCAGCCGCTGCATCAGATGGCAGGAGATCTAGATGAGCGCACCGCTGCTTTCCGTCCGCGACCTTTCGAAACATTATACTTCCCGCGGCACGCGGCTGAACATTCTCCAGGGTATCTCCTTCGATATCGGCAAGGGTGAAGTCGTCGGGCTGGTCGGCGAATCCGGCAGCGGAAAGACCACGATCGGGCGTTCCGTTCTTCGCCTCGTCGAACCATCGTCCGGCAGCGTCCGTTTCGACGGGACGGAACTCACGGCACTTTCCGCCTCGGCGCTCAGACGGCAACGGCCGCGCATGCAGTATATTTTCCAGGACCCCTTCGCCAGCCTGTCGCCGCGCATGACGATCGGCGAGAACCTGACGGAAGGCCTGAAGATCCAAGGGATCGGAACCGCCCGCGACAGGCTCGAGCGGGCGCGATCGGCCTTGGCAAAGGTCGACCTGCCCGCCGATGCGATCAATCGGTACGCGCATGAATTTTCCGGTGGCCAGCGCCAGCGCATCGGGATTGCCCGTGCGTTGACCTTGTCGCCCGAATTCATCGTCGCCGACGAGCCGGTCTCGGCGCTCGACGTGTCGATCCAGGCGCAGGTGATCAACCTGCTGCGCGACCTGCAGCAGCAGCTTGGCCTGACCATGCTGTTCATCTCGCATGACCTTGCCGTCGTCGAATATATCTGCGACCGGGTGATCGTGCTCTATCTCGGCCGCATCATGGAAATCGCGCCGAGTGCCGATCTCTATGCGAGACCGCAGCATCCCTATACGCGCGCGCTTCTGTCGGCGATTCCGTCGCCCGATCCGGATGCGCGCCGCAACAGGCAGATCCTGAAAGGCGATATTCCAAGTCCGGCCAATCCGCCGAGCGGATGTGTTTTTCGCACGCGCTGTCCGAGCGCGCTCGATGCCTGCGCCGGCGCCGTTCCGCAATTGCGGGAAATCGCGCCCGGCCACTTCAAGGCCTGCATCCGCGACGACCTCAACTGATTTGCACCCATCGGAGAAACAAGAGATGAACGCGAAGACGCCGCGTCCCGCCATCGGCGGAAATTGGGCGAGCCTGCTTTTGCCGATCGCAGCCGATGACAGCATCGAATTCGACAAGCTCGGCGAAGAGATCGACATCCTCATCGATGCCGGCGTCGACGGTATTTACTCAAATGGCACGGCTGGCGAATTCCACAATCAGACGGAGGCGGAGTTCGACAGGATCCAGGCAATGCTGGCCGAACGCTGCAAGGCTTCCTCTATGCCGTTCGTCATCGGCGCCTGCCAGCCCGACCCGCTGATCATGCTCAATCGCGTCCGCCGCGCCGCCGCGCTCGATCCGCGCGCCATTCAGGTCATATTGCCGGACTGGTGGCCGCTTACCGATGCCGAAGCGGTCGACTTCCTGAAACGAGCGGCCGAGGTTGCCGACGGAATTCCGCTCATCCTCTACAATCCGCCGCATGCAAAACGCGTGCTGGCACCAAGGGAGCTCGGCATGGTCTGCGCGGCAGTGCCTGAGGTGATCGGCATCAAGCTCGCCGATGGCGACGCCTCCTGGTATGCCGAGGCACGCCGGCATCTGTCCGGGCTTTCGCTCTTCGTCCCAGGCCATCATCTCGCAACCGGCACGAGGGAAGGCGTGGCAGCAGGCTCTTTTTCCAACGTGGCCTGTCTTAGTCCCCGCGGCGCTCAGACCTGGACGGTTTCGATGCGAAACGATATCGACGCCGCACTCGATCTGGAGCGACGCATCTGCACGTTTATGGACGCGCATATCGTCCCGTTTCGCCAGGAATTCGGCTATTCGAACGCCGCTCTCGACAAACTTTTGAGTGCGATCGGCAATTGGGGACCTGTGGGCACCCGTTTGCGCTTTGCCTATCGTTCGATAGACATGGCAGAAGCGGTCAGATTGCGACGCATCGCACGCTCGGATCTCCCCGATCTTTTTCCCTGAGTTTGCTTAAGCAAGGGCTTTCCGATATGGCGCAGAACGAAAAGCTCTACCATCCCAGCCGGGCCGATATCTTGCTGGAGGCCTCCTTCAGCAGAACGATGAAGCGGTCGACGTCGCTTTTTTGCGTGCGAAAGGCCGGGGCGCCGACATTCACCGCGGCGATCACGGACCCGTCGAATGCCAGAACCGGCACCGAGACGGAGACAAGTTGCTCGCTGACTTCACCATAACTCACACAAAATCCCTGGCGTCGGATTTTATCCAATTCAGCAACCAACTTGCCGCGATCCGTGATCGTGCGCTTGGTCAGCCGCGGCAAAGTCTCCGGGATCATCTGCAACTGCACCTGGGGCTGGAGATAGGCGAGAAGCACCTTGTACGAGCCGGCCGTGAGCGGCCGTCTTCGACCGATCATCGCCTGCACCCGCAAGTCGCGCATCGGTTCGAACTTTGCAATACACAGGGATTCGCCATTGTCGATGATCCTGAGCTGGGTCGTTTCGTTGGCCTTCTGGCCGACTTCTTCAAGAATCGGATTGGCTATTCGCACCAGATCAACCTGTGTCGAGGCAGCAGTCCCGAGAATGATCGCAGTCGTCCCCAGCCGGTAAGTGCCTGTATCGCTCTTCCGCACCAGGCCGCGCCGTTCCAGTGTGCGTAACATGCGCAAAATTCTCGGCTTGGTTTCCCCGAGGTTCTGCGCCACCTCGGTCAGTCTGATATCCGGGTTTTTGGCGACATTCAGCAATACGTCGATGCAGACATCAACGGATTGCACAATATCGCTTTTTGATGATTGTCTTTTGTCCATGGGACCAGAATTTTCTCCGCGACAAAGGCTGAAGGATTGGCATAATTTCAAGTTACGGCTAGCGTAACGCGCTTGTTTTCCGTTTGACAGCCCCCTTGAGGCCCCCTTACCAATTTGTGTCAAGAGTGGACGGGAACCCGCTCGTACCGACCAAGCAAGGTCGGCCCAAAAACGCTAAACCGGGATGGAAGAAATGGCCGCAAAAATATTGACGCGGGCAGCGATCGGGCTGCTCGGAACGATTGCTATTCCTGCAATGGTCGCCGCACAGGAAACCCCGCTGACGATCGGGATGTCGACGACGCCGACGACGCTGGATCCCCATGAAGACAGTTCGGCGCCAAACAATGCGACCTCGCGCCATATCTGGGACAGCCTCATAAACCTCACGGGAACGTCGGCAAATGCGCCGGAACTCGCCACCGAATGGAAGGTCGTCGACCCTACCCACTGGGAATTCAAGCTGCGAAAGGGCGTGAAATTCCACGACGGCAGCGAGTTCAACGCCGATGACGTCATCGCTTCGCTTCTGCGTGCCCGCGACAAGCCCAGTCAGAGCTTTGCTTCCTACACCCGCAATATTGTCAATGTCACGGCCACGGATCCCTATACCATCGTCGTCGAGACCAAGGTTCCGGACCCGATCCTGCTGAATTCCGTCAGCCGAATTCGCATTATCAGCGCCGATTGCAAGGAGGCGCCGGTCCAGGATTTCGACAACGGCAAGTGTGCAATCGGAACCGGGGCCTATTCCTTCGTCTCCTATTCGCCAGGCAGCAACCTGACCTTGAAGCGCAATGACAGCTATTTCGCTGGGCCCTCGCACTGGTCTAACGTCACGCTCCGCTTCCTGCCCGATGACGGCGCCCGTCTGGCATCGCTTCTTTCCAACGAGATCGACCTTGTCGAAACCCTTCCTGCCGATGGAATGGCACGCGTGGAAGCGAGCGATAATCTGCAAGTCATCAACGGCCTGTCTTCCCGCTTCGTTTATCTTGGCCTCGATGTCAGCCGCGATGTTTCGCCTTTCGTGAAGGCTGCGGATGGTTCCGATCTCGACAAGAACCCGCTCAAGGATGAACGGGTGCGTCGGGCAATGCTGATGTCGATCAACCGGCCGGCAATCGTCGACCGCGTCATGCAGAAGAACGGCACGGTGGCCGACCAATTCGTCACCCAAGGCTATGCGGGCTATTCCGAAAAAGTCGAGAAGGTGGGTTATGATCCCGCCGCCGCCAAGGCGCTTCTGGCCGAGGCCGGTTATCCGGATGGCTTCAGCCTGACCCTGCATGGCCCCTCTGGCCGTTACGTCAAGGACGCCGAAGTTCTGCAGGCGGTCGGCCAGATGTTCACGCGCATCGGGATCAAATCGAAAGTCGAGGTCCTGCCCTGGTCGATGTATTCGGAAGCCTATTCAAAGGGCACCTACAGCACCTATTTCGGCTCCTGGGGTGTGAACACCGGCGAAACCACCAATCCGACTGTCGCGCTCGTCGCGACGCGCGACGAGAAAAAGGGGACCGGCAGATATAATGGCGGCGGCGTGTCCGATCCGAAGATCGACGAGGTGCTGGCCAAGGCGAGTTCGACACTCGATGAAGCTGCACGCGCGCCCCTTCTCGAGGAACTGTCGACCGAGACCTTCAACAACCTCTGGCTCCTCCCGATGCATTACGAAAACGTCGTGCTGGGTGCAAAGAAGACCGTGTCCTACACCCCGCGCGGTGACAAATATACGCTCGCTTACGACGTGAAGCCGGCGGACTGATGCATGCCGTCCAAAAGCGTACAGCGGTTTTGGGACAAATAAAGATTTGAAGTGCGTCGCATCGATCCAATCGATGCGGCGCGGTTTAAAACAGCAGCATGGGGCCGCACCAGGGCCGTCCCTTTCTTCATCTCCCAGGAGACATTCATGCAGGAACTTGGAACGGGCGAAGCCGTCGCCCGGGCGAAGGCCATCTATGACTATGGCCAGACGGCCATCTTCGCCTCTCAGGCCGATCCCCGCCTTCATATGGTGCTTTATGTGCCGCCGACGGCGGCAGACGGCCGCAAGCTCGATCTCCTAGTCGCGGTCCACGGCACCGGGCGCACGTCGGCCATCGACTTCCGCGACGGTTTTGCCGAATTCGGGCTCTACAACGACTGCGCCGTGCTTTGCCCGATCTTCCCGGTTGGCGTCCTCGGCGATGGTGCGCGTTCCGGCTACAAGTTCCTTGAGGAAGGCGACATCCGCTACGATCGTGTCGTCCTCGCCATGGTCACGGAGATGGCCGACAAATACCGCCAGGACTGGTCCAAATTCGCCATGTTCGGCTTCTCCGGCGGCGGGCATTTCGTGCACCGTTTCACCATCCTGCATCCGGAAAAGCTCTGGGCGGCATCGATCGGCGCACCTGGTTCCGTCACCCTTCTGGATCCGACGCGTGACTGGTGGGTCGGCATTCGGGACCTGGAGGCGCGCTTCGGCAAGGCCTTCCGGCCCGAAGATCTCGCCAAGGTGCCGGTGCATATGATCGTCGGCGACGCCGATCTGGAGACCTGGGAAATCACCCACAAGCCGGGTGGCAAATATTATATGGACGGCGCAAATGACGCCGGCAAAACGCGGCCCGAGCGCCTTGCCGCCCTGGCGAGCTCATTCCGCAAAGCGGGTGTCGATGTGACGTTCGATCGTGTTCCGGGGGTCTCTCACGACCGGATGAAGGTTCTGGGCTACGTCAAGGCCTTCCTGGCAAAGGTGCTGGAGGAGCGTCGCGCGAAATGAGAAATGCAACGATCGTAGCGCCTCAGCCGGAGGCAGTCGAAGCCGGCGCGGAAGTTCTCGAACGCGGCGGCAATGCCATCGACGCAGCACTCGCCTGTGCTTTCGTCCAAGGGGTGGTCGACCCGCAGATGGCCGGCATCGGCGGCTTCGGCTCCATGCATGTCTACATGCCGAAAAAGGGCGTGCACGAGATCCTCGAATTTTATGCGCGCGCGCCATTGAAGGCCGCCCCGGACATGTGGCTCGACAAGATCAAGCACCAGAGCCGCGACGGCTTCGGCTACGTGCTTGAAGGCAATATTTCCGATATCGGCTACCTTGCCGTCTGCACCCCCGGCTCGCTCAGGGGCTATGAGACTGCGCTACGCGATTACGGCACCTTCGATTGGGCCGATCTCATCAAGCCGGCCATCCGCCTTGCCGGTAACGGTTTCATGATCCGAAACCACATGCACTGGTATTGGGCCAAGGACCAGTCGAATGACGGTTTTGCCAACACGCTCGACAAATTGCGCTTTTCTGCAACAGGCCGGAAAGTCTATTTCCACGACGACGGCACGCTCAAGAATGTCGGCGACCTGCTCGTCAACAAGGATATGGCAGAGACTCTCGAACGGATCGCGCGAAGCGGCGGCTCGGACATCTTCTATCACGGCGAACTGGCCGAACAGATCGCCGGCGATTTCAAGGCACATGGCGGCTTGATCGATCGGCAGGATCTGGCGCGTTACGAATTGTCGAAGGTAAAGCCGGTTTGGGGCGACTATCGCGACCACCGCATCGCCACGTCACCTCCGCCAGGCTCGGGCTTCCCGATGCTGGAATTCCTGCATATCATGGAGCAGTTCGACGTCGGCTCGCTGCAGCATAGCAGCGCCGAACATGTCCGCATCCTGTTCGAAGCCATGAAGCGGATGACGATCGACAAGGACGCGCATATGGGCGATCCCGCCTATGTCGACGTGCCCTATGAAAAGCTGCTGTCGAAAGAGCATGCAAAGGCGCATGCCGGCGCGATCAAGGCGGGCGAGATCGCCAGTGTTTCGCGTCTTGATAGCTCGCAGCGCGACACCACGCATATCTCGGTGATCGACAAGGACGGCAATGCCGTCGCGATGACCCACACCCTCGGCAGTCCCTCGGGTGCGATCACCGACGGCCTCGGCTTCATGTACAATGGCACGATGAGCCGCTTCAATCCGCTTCCCGGTAAGCCCGGCTCCATCGCGCCCGGCAAGCGGCGTCCCAGCTCGGCGGCGCCGACGATCGTCTTCAAGGGCGACGAACCCAGCATCGTCATCGGAGCGCCAGGCGGCAGCTATATTGCGCCCGCCGTTGCGCAATGCCTTATGAACATGATCGATTTCGACATGTCCGTGCTCGAAGCCGTCTCGGCGCCGAGGATCGTAGGGGTGTCAAATACGATCGACATCTGCAATCGCATTCGACACTCTGTCGAAGACGAGCTGCGGACGCTGGGCTACCCGGTGGCGCGGTCGCCGCAGACATATGCGTTCGCCGCAGTCCACGCGATCAAGATTGACGGCGGCATCTCGAATGGCGCGGCCGATCCGCAGCGCGACGGGATGGCGATCTCCGTCGCCTAGATTCAAAAATGTTACAGCGTCCTTTGCGGCTCTCGAAAAGACGCGCGGCGCTGTAGGGAGAGGTTCAATGGTCACATCCATTATCAGGCGATTGATACAGGCGCTGTTCGTCGTTGTCGCGATGACGATCATTGTCTTCATCGGCGTCAATGTGATCGGCAACCCGGTCGACATCCTGATCAACCCGGACGCCAATCAGGCGGAGCGGGCACTCGTTATCGCCCATTACGGTCTGGATCAGCCGCTGTGGAAACAGTATCTGCTGTTTCTCCAAGGGCTTCTGCACGGGGACTTCGGCAACAGCTTCGTTTATGGGCGGCCGGCACTGGGCCTGATCCTCGAACGTCTTCCGGCAACGCTCGAACTGGCGATCACGGCTCTCGGCATCGCGCTGCTGTTCGGCCTGCCGCTTGGGCTGTATGCAGGGCTCTACCCCAATCGGATTTCCTCCAAGCTGATCATGAGCGGCTCGATTCTGGGCTTCTCGCTTCCGACCTTCTGGGTCGGTCTCATGCTGATCATGGTGTTTTCCGTCGAGCTCGGCTGGTTGCCGACGAATGGCCGTGGCCCGACGCAGGAACTGCTCGGCGTACAATGGTCGTTTCTGACCGCAGACGGCATCCGGCACCTTCTATTGCCCGCCTTCAACCTGGCTCTGTTCAAGACGTCGCTCATTCTTCGGCTGACCCGCGCCGGCGTGCAAGAGGTTCTCCCCCAGGACTATGTGAAGTTTGCCCGCGCCAAGGGATTGCGAGAGCGGAGGATCATTTCCGTGCACGTTCTCAAGAACCTGATGATCCCGGTGGTGACCATCATCGGTCTCGAGTTCGGCTCACTCATCGCCTTTTCGGTCGTCACCGAAAGCATCTTTGCGTGGCCGGGCATGGGCAAGCTCATCATCGACTCGATCAACCTTCTCGATCGCCCCGTCATCGTCGCCTACCTGATGATGATGGTGCTGCTCTTCGTCGTCCTCAATTTCATCATCGATATCTGTTATACCCTTCTGGATCCGCGGGTCCGGCTGGAAGGAAAGGCTTGACCCCATGGCCGAACCAAACACGCAAGACACAAGCGCTCCAACGCCCGAACCCAGTCGTCTGTCGAAAGGGATCGCGGATTTCTTCAGCTCTCCGGCAGCCGCGATCGCCTTCCTCACGCTGATGATCATCTGTTGCCTGGCGCTGTTTGCGCCATGGATCTCTCCGCAAAATCCCTATGATTTGATGCAGCTCGACATCATGGATGGACGGCTGCCGCCGGGGTCCGAATCCATGACCGGGCTTGTCTATCACCTCGGTACCGACAGCCAGGGCCGCGATATCCTGTCCGGCATCCTCTATGGCCTGCGCACCTCACTACTGGTGGGCGTTCTGTCGGCTTTCGCTGCTGCCATCATCGGAACCTCAGCCGGATTGTTTGCCGCTTACATGGGAGGGCGCACGGAAACCGCGATGATGCGGCTCGTCGACCTGCAGCTGTCGTTTCCCACCATCTTGATGGCGCTCATGATGCTTGCCGTGCTGGGCAAGGGCGTGCCCAATGTGGTGATCGCACTGATCATCGCCGAGTGGGCGACCTATGCCCGCACGGTCCGCGGCACCGCTCTGGTCGAGCGCGAGAAGGAATATATCGAGGCGGCCCGGATGCTGCGCCTGCCCGGATGGCGCATCCTCTTCAAGCACCTGCTGCCGAATTGTCTTGCGCCGGTCATCGTCATCGCCACCATGCAGATCGCCCGGGCAATCGGCCTCGAGGCGACCTTGTCCTTCCTCGGTCTCGGTGCATCCGTGACCGAACCCTCGCTCGGCATGCTGATCTCGACGGGCTACCAGTATCTTCTGACAGGCCTTTACTGGATCAGCTTCTTTCCCGGCATTGCGCTTCTGGTCACGATCGCGGCGATCAATCTCGTCGGCGACCGGCTGCGCGATGTGCTCAATCCGAGGAACATGTCATGACCCCATTGCTGCAAGTGAGCAATCTCGTCACCGAATTCGGCGGTGGCAGGGGACGCCCCAGCCTTTGCGCCGTCAACGATGTGTCGTTCTCGGTGGAGCGCGGCAAGGTCCTTGGTCTTGTGGGAGAATCCGGATCCGGAAAGTCGGTGACCGGCTTTTCGATCATGCGGCTCCTCGATAAACCCGGCCGGGTTGTCGGCGGCAGGGTCATCTTCGACGGCGCCGACATCGCGAAATATTCGGACGAAGAGATGCGGCAGCTGCGCGGCAAGCGGATCGCCATGGTATTCCAGGATCCGATGATGACGCTTAATCCGGTCCTGACGGTCGGAACGCAGATGGTGGAAGCCGTCCGGGCACACGAGCGAGTCTCGAAGGATGCCGCCCGGCAGCGGGCGCGGGATGCTTTGGCGCTGGTCGGAATACCAAGCCCTGAAGAAAGGCTTGCCGCCTACCCGCATCAGTTCTCCGGGGGAATGCGCCAGCGCGTGGCAATTGCCATCGCGCTTCTTCACAAGCCGGACCTCATCATCGCCGATGAACCGACAACGGCGCTTGATGTGACGATCCAGAGCCAGATCATTTCCGAATTCCAGAAACTCACCGAAGAGGGAAATACGGCGGTGATCTGGATCACCCACGATCTGGCGATCGTTTCAAGATTGGCCGACGAGATCGCCGTCATGTATGCCGGCCGCCTCGTCGAGACCGGACCGGTGGGCAAGGTTCTGACCGATCCTCACCATCCCTACACCGCCGGTCTGATCGCGTCGGTGCCCTCGCAAAACAGACGCGGAGAACCGCTTCACCAGATCCGCGGCATGACGCCGGCGATCAACCGCCTCCCACAGGGATGCAGTTTTCGTACGCGCTGTGATCGGGCAACCGACGGCTGTCTGGTCTTGCCGGCGCTCATGCCGGAAGGCGATCGCTCCTTCCGTTGCATTCATCCCGTAACGAAAGAGGTAGCATGATGACGGCGACCGCCGCGCCCCTGATCGAAGCGAGGAACGTGTCGCAGCGCTTCGGAGCCAAGCCCGACCTGGCCGCCAAGATCGCGCTCAAGCTCAAACTGGCCAAACCGGCGCCTGTCGTGCACGCGCTTGATAATGTCAACCTCAGCATTCGGCCCGGAGAGGTTGTCGGCCTTGTCGGTGAAAGCGGCTGCGGAAAGTCGACGCTCGGCCGCGCTATTGCAGGGATCACTTCGCCGAGCCAAGGCCAAATTCTCTGGAAGGGGATGGACCGAAGCGCCATGTCGAAAGGCGAGCAGCATCAGTTCGGTCTCGCCAGCCAGATGATCTTCCAGAATCCGATGGCGGCTCTCAATCCGCGCATGACCGTCGAGGAGCTTATCTGGGAGGCGCCTCGAACGCATGGGCTTGCCCGCTCGACGGAACGCGACGCCTATGTCGACAGATATTTGATGCTGGCCGGTTTCGACCCGGCCATGAAAAAGCGATACCCGCACCAGTTTTCCGGTGGCCAGCGGCAGCGCGTCAATATTGCGCGCGCGCTCGCCGTGCAGCCGAAATTCCTCGTCTGTGACGAAAGCGTCGCGGCACTCGATGTTTCCATCCAGGCCCAGGTGATCAACCTGTTCATGGAACTTCGTGACAAGCTCGACCTGACCTATTTGTTCGTCAGCCATGATCTCGGCGTCGTGGAACATATTTCCGATCGCGTTGCGATCATGTATCTCGGCCGGATCATCGAAGAGGCGCCGGTCGAGGAGGTTTTCAGGCGGCCCAATCATCCTTACACGAAGGCGCTCTTGGCCGAGGTGCCGCGCATCGAATCCGGCAAGCGACAGTTCAAGCCCGTCGATGGCGAACTCCCCAGCCCGATAAACCCGCCGAAAGGCTGTCACTTCCATCCGAGATGCCCGTTTGCGATGGACCGCTGTCATATGGAAGTGCCGGTGAAAAAGGAAATTGCACCGGGGCACCTGTCGGCTTGCCACCTCAATGATGAATGATCTCAAACGACAGGAGCGCGGATTGCTTCAGGCCTAAAATCATCGTGCTCTAATGCGCGCGAGCGCCGCCCGAACGGGAAACTTTTTTCAATCCGGCTCCCGCGGCGGCGGTGTCCGCCAGAGAGGCATCGCCGAGCGACATGACGCCGGTGGGGCGTTTGTCACGATTGACGACGGGAAGGTTGGTTCGAATCCGTTGAACCAGTCATCGTTAAATGCACCGGCCGCTTCGTCAGGAATCCGAGGTGCCCTCCTCCTCCACAAATATCCCCCAAGCGGCGATGAAGAGAGCGGCTATCAACGGCCCGATCACGAAACCATTGATGCCTAGGAGAGAAATGCCGCCAATGGTGGAAATGAGGACGACATAGTCGGGAAGCTTGGTCTCCCTGCCGACTAAGGATGGCCTCAGAAGATTATCGACAAGACCGATGACGAGGGCGCCCACCGCAACCAGCACAATCGCCTTCATCCAAAAGCCTGCCAAGGCCAGGTAAATGGCCGTTGGCACCCAGATCAATGCGGCGCCGACCGCAGGCAGCAGCGACAGGAAACTCATCAGCACGCCCCACAGCAGGGCGGGTTCGACGCCGAGGGCCCAGAAGGCAATCCCGCCGATCGAACCCTGGATGATGGCGATGATAATATTGCCTCGCACGGTCGCGTGAACGACCGAAGTGAATTTGGAGGTGAAGCGAAGGGTATGGGCATCGCTGAGAGGCAGCGCTCTTCTGATGGCGCGGGCAAGGGCGCCCCCATCCCGGAACATGAAGAACAGGATATAGAGCATCACGCCGAAGGTCACGAAGAACCGCAGGGTGTTCTGACCGAGGCTCAAGGCGCGTCCGGCAAAAAAACCGCCGCCCTGCATCAATGCCGAGGAAATGCGGTCCTGAAACGTATCGACGCCGTTCAGCTCGATGCTCCGGAGCCAGTCGCGGAGGAACAAGGGCAATGCTTCCTGCAGATTACGAATAAAGCTCCGGACGTCGATCTCGCCGGTGTCCATACGTTGATAGAGATGGTTGCCCTGCTGGACGAGTGAACTGAGGACGATCAGCCCGGGAATGATAACGACGCAGAGACAAATCAATACAGACAGCGCTGCAGCAAGGTTTCCCCGCCCACCCAGCCGAGCCTCGATACGGGCGTGAAGCGGGAAGAAGATGATAGCGAGGACGACTGCCCAGAATATCGCCGAATAGAACGGTAGCACGACGGCGACGAACGCAATGGTCACGAGGACCAGAAGCACATAGAAACTGACACGCTGAAGGAGCATTCGATCTTTCCGCTTCGAGACCGCGATGATGGTAGCACAGATAAGGCGGCAGCGCTGGCCTCCCTCCCATCCTACACTAACGGCTCGATGCCGTAGGCGCCGTCCAGCAACCGGCCGGAACTTCTACTTGCGACTTTCGTTATGCGGCTCATGTTAACGAAGCAATCAGTCCCGCCGATGCTCGGAACAACAATTCACGTTGAAGATCAGGACGTTCACATCATTGACGGTGGCAACCCACATGGCATTCCAGTCCTCCTCCTGCATGGCTGCGGCAGCGTTGCGCAGGAAATTTTGTTTCCTTTCGACAACAGCGATTTCCGGATCATTGCACCCGACCGCCCTGGCTATGGACTGAGCACGCCGCTTGTACCGGCTGAGCGTGGACCTGAGGGACAGTCCTTCTGGCTTGAACGCCTTCTCGCCTCTCTTGACCTGCCGGAGGTGACGATCGTCGCGCACTCGATCGGCAGCGCAGCCGCGCTACACCTTGCGGCAAGAAGACCGGACCTCGCCAGGGGACTTTTTCTCATTTCCCCATGTTGCGCGCCTGTGCCATCGAAGCCGCTGATTGTGCTTAGATCGGCGGTCGCTCCGGTGGTCGGGCCGTTGATCCGCCAGCACGTCATCTGCCGGTGGCCCGCATTCTTTCTCGATCGAGGCCTCAGGTCGTCCTCTTTTCCCAATCCCCTGCCTTCTCATCTCTCGGACCTGCCAGCCTCTCACGTGGTCAATTCCATCACCATCCGCACGATGGCCGACGAGTTGCGCGCCTTCAACCGAGACATGGAGCGCCTTCCAGATCTGCCTGGCGATCTTCCCCTGCACGTTCTCTTCGGGATGGCGGACCGCGTGATTTCACCGAACTGGCATATCGATTGGCTTTGCAGGAAGCATCCGGCGCCGATCATCAGTTTACTGGAAGGTGTCGGGCATTTGCCCCATCATGTGGTCCCCGGCGTGGCGCGACGGATGCTTGGTGATCTTGTGGAGGCATCGGCACAAGAAACGGAACTCCCGCGTGTGAGGAGCATCGGCTCGCAGGCGGTTGCGGAAGTGCCATCTCCCAAAGAGTACATGCCGGTCTTCAGAGGAGATGAATCCCCGGCCCTTTGATTCGAAGCGCCACGGCATTCCAGAGTAAGGATGGGGCAATACCAGACACAGGAGGCCCGCAATCCGATCGCCGCCTTTAGGGTGGAGATGATTTTTCTGTTGTCGCAAATGAAAAATCTGATTTACTGACGCTTCGCTGCTTGGCTTTAAGGGGGATATTGCCGATGCCGTGGACACGCAGAAATATTGTGCTTGGTGGATTGGCGTTACTTGGCGCCGGTGCAGTCCGGAAACCGGCATTCGCCGCGGCGTCTTCCTTTTTCGACGGGACCATCGTCGACAATGGTGTGGCGTTCCGAAGAACCAACTTCGCCAAGATCGACAAGAAGTGGCACCGCCAGGTCGTCAAATATTTCAGCAGCGAGCCGATCGGCACCGTCGTCGTCGATACGAGGCACCATTTCCTCTACGTGATCATGGAGAACAAGACGGCCATCCGTTACGGCGTCGGCGTCGGCCGCGAGGGCTTCAAATGGTTTGGCCGCGCCACGATTGATGATAAATCGCTTTGGCCGCGCTGGACGCCTCCGCCTGAGATGCGCAAGCGCCACCCCGAACTGCCCGAATTCGTGGCGGGAGGCTCACCGAAAAATCCACTCGGTCCCCGCGCCATGTATCTGCATCGCGACGGCGTCGACACCGGCTATCGCTTCCACGGCACGCTGGAGCCGTGGAGCATCGGCAAGGATGCGTCGAGCGGCTGCATCCGCATGTTCAACGAAGACGCCATCGATCTTTACCAGCGTTGCCCGATCGGCACCGCTGTGCAGGTGCTGCCGCATATTGCCGACCAGGCTGAAAGTGCCACTCAGGTCAGCCAAACCACCCCGGTCGAATGAGGAATATAGCCCTGATGTCTGCTACGACCGGATACATGAGGCAGCTTGTGGCCGTGGCCATGCTCCTGGCACTTACCGCCTGCACCACCACCAAGATCGCCGCCCTGGAAGAACCTGCTGCGGCGCCGATGACCGGCCAGACCAACGATCCCGCGCCCGGTTTCGAGAACGTCGCGATGGGCAGTGAAGAGGATTTCATCCTCAATGTCGGCCGGCGGATCTACTTCAGGCAGGACTCCGCAACACTCGATTCCGTCGCTATGGCAACCCTGGATAACCAGGCCGCCTGGCTCAACAGGAACCCGTCCTGGCTGCTCAAGCTGCAGGGATTTGCCGACGATTCCGGTTCCGCATCCAGCATGGAGACGCTGTCGCAGAAGCGCGCCGATGCGGCGATGGCTTATCTCGTCTCGAAAGGCGTGGACGCCAGACGCATGTGGGCCAAGGGCTACGGCAACGACCGCGAAGTCCGCGACTGCACCGAGCGCTCCTGCAAGGTGCAGAACCGACGCGTCGTCACCAATCTCCGCACTCAGCCCGACGCGGCCTGATCTAGCTCGAACCACTCAACGCTTGCGCGGACGCGCCAAGCGCTATCGGCTGGGCTCACTCGAATACGACATGGATCTCGCCAGTCTGCGTTTAATACGAAGGTGGCTGTACATGTTCGAGTGGCGACGGCAGATCGATAACGAACCTGATATCCGCGGCATTCGCAGCCACGACCAGCTGGTAATCGCCCGGTTCGGCGCGGAAGGCACGGGCCTCAACGTCGAAATAAGCGAGATCGCGCGGCAGGATCTTCATTTCGGCCGTCCCAGTCTCACCGGGCAGCAGCGAAAGCTTTGCGAAGGCGCGCAGTTCCTTGTCCGGCCGCTCCACCTTTGACTTCGGCGAACGCACATAGAGCTGGACCAGCTCCGATCCGGCCCGGTCGCCGATATTGGTCAGATCGACGCGGATCATCACGCCTTCGGCACCCATTTCGCTTGCTGAGAGCCGCGGCTCGCCCCAGTTGAAGCGTGTATAGCCAAGGCCGAAACCGAAGGGGAAGAGCGGCTCGACGGCGCGTGTATCGTGGTGACGGTAGCCGACGAACACACCTTCGTCGTAGCGCACATGTCCATCCTTACCCGGATAGACGGCCGGATCGCCCGTCATGGTGGAATTGTCGGCAAGCGCTTTCGGGAATGTCTGCGGCAGGCGTCCGCCGGGCTCGACGTCACCGAACAGGACATCGGCGACGGCATTGCCCAGCTCCTGCCCGGGATACCAGATCTGCAGCACGGCGCGAACCTTGCCGAGCCAGGGCATTTCCACCGGGCCGCCGGTCTGCAGGACGACCACGGTGTTGGCGTTGACGGCCGCGACCCGCTCGATCAGCTCTTCCTGCCGGCCCGGAAGCCGCATGTCGGGCAGGTCCAAGCCCTCGGTATCCCATTCGCCGTCGCGGCCGACGAAGAGAAGCGCCACATCGGCATTCAGCGCCGTCTCGACGGCGTCCTCGATATCGGCCTCACCCAAGGGCTTTTCGACGCCGAACCGAATGGCCGTGAGGTTGATCCCCTCCCCGTTCGCCACCGGCGGGTCATACTCGACGGTGACGGTATGGGCCTTGCCCGCATCGAGCGCCACCGTGCCGCGCTGTTCGTCATTAGCCGTGCCGAAATAGTTCTCGCCGCGTGTCCAGCCGTCATGGCCATCGACCGTGAGCCTGCCATCGACGAAGAGCCGCGCCAGTCCGGCATTGGTCATGCCGAAGACATGATCGCCGCTCTCCTCCGGCACGAATTGCATCGTCATCCGCGCCGAGAAATTGGTGGGGTCGAGTTCGCCTGACGGCAGCTCGAACCAGAAGAACTCGCCCTTGTCGACGGTCTCGACATGAAGCGGAGTGCCCTGGCAACCACGCCCCTTGAAATATTCGACGGTGATCTTTCCCTTGGCCACCTCGATCAGACGGTTGTGGCGGCAGCCGACGGCGTGACTGACGCTGTTGGCATTGGAAAGGGCGGCTCGAATGCCTTCGAGTGGGCTGACCGTATAATGCGCCGCGATCTGCGCGCTGCCGCCGCCCATCACGCGCGCGCTCGCGGCGTTGGGTCCGATGACGGCGATCCGGTCGAGCGACGTCTTGGCAAGCGGCAGGATGCAGTCGTTCTTCAAAAGGACCGCGCCTTCCGCGCCGAGACGTCGGATCAGCGCCCGGTCTTCCGGCAGGTCGACCGCCTGCTCCGTAAGATCTGGCTTCTTCTCGAACGCGCCGACCCGCTCGAGCAGCAGCAGGATTCGCCGCGCCGCCGCCCGCACGGTGGCCGCTTCGACCCTGCCCTCGCGCACGGCCGCAACCAGCTTCTCGCCGCGATCGCGCGCCGGGCCGGGCATTTCGAGATCGAGACCGGCATTGATCGTCTCGGCCGTCGAATGCGAACCGAACCAGTCGGACATGACGATTCCGTCGAACCCCCATTCTTCGCGCAGCACCTTGGTCAGCAGCCACTGATGCTCGCTGGTATAGGTGCCGTTGAGGCGGTTATAGGAGGACATGACGGCCATTACGCCGGCGCGCCGGACAGCCTGTTCGAAGGGCGGAAAGTAGATTTCGCGCAACGTCCGCTCGTCGATATCGGAAGACATGGTCTGCCGCTCGATCTCGGATTCGTTGCCGGCGAAGTGCTTGATCGTCGCCGCGATCCCCTGGCTCTGCACGCCCTTGATATAGGCGACGGCGAGTTCCGCGGTCAGCATCGGATCCTCGGAATAACACTCGAAATTTCGCCCGTTGAGGCCGGAACGATGGATATTCACCGTGGGTGCGAGCAGCACGGCGGCCACCTTGCTCTTCGCCTGGTGGGCAAGCGCCACGCCCATACGCTCGACGAGATCGGGATTCCAGGTGGCGCCGAGCGCGATGGCGACAGGAAAACAGGTCGCCTTGACGCCGCCGACCAGCGAACCGGCGCCGCGAGCCCCATTCGGCCCGTCCGTCACCTTGATCTTCGGCACATCCAGACGCTCGACGGGAACAGTCGTCCAGAAATCGGCGCCGGACAGCAGCGCGACCTGCTCCTCAATCGTCATCTTGTCGAGAATGGAATCGATCATGCAAACCTCCCCTTCAATGGAATTCGGGCATTGCGAAATGCTGGCCGAGTATGCCCCGTGCCAATTCATCCGGCGGCGTCACGCGCCATGCAGTTCTTAAACCTACCGATTACTCGGTATTTTTAAGATGTCAACTGCGGAACCCTGATGTATGGATGGAGGGCGGGAGAACGAGGCAGGCGGAAGAGACGATGGCAGAATTTTTCGAACCGAAGACCGGACAAGACGAAAAGCGGCGGCGCCGATCCCGCAAGGGTGAAGCGCGCCGCGCGGAGATCCTGTCGGCTGCGATGCGACGCTTTGCCGAAGACGGCTATCAGAATGCTGCGATCGGCGATGTCGCCCGCGACGTCGGCCTGTCGCTGCCCGGCCTGCTGCACCATTTTCCGACCAAGGTCGATCTGCTTCTCGCCATTCTGGACAAGCGCGATCTCGAAAGCGAAAGCTTCATCGGGCCCTATCGTTCCGATCTCCGCGGCCTGCTCAAGGGTATGGTCGGGGTCTTCCGCCGCAACGCCGAAATGATCGAGGTCGTCAGGGCCTTCGCCATCCTGAATGCCGAGAGCCTGATGAAGGATCACCCGGCCAAGGCATGGTTTCTCGATCGCGCCACCCAGCTGCAGAACGACATCGCCGCCACCTTCGACCAGGCCGTCGCCGATGGCTCGATAGACGGCAAGGCCGATGGCAGGGCGATGGCAGCCGAGCTGATCGCCGTGATGGACGGCCTTCAAATGCTCTGGCTGCGCGATCCCGCCCGCTTCGACATGGTCGGCGGGTTGGAAGCGTATGTCAGCCGCCTGCTGGCGAGCCTTGGGTTGGAGGAGTGAGTACGAGGCGCGCGCGCAGCTCGTTTCGTTCAGTATCAATACCCAAGCGCAAACCCGTCCTTCCTGTGATCCGAGCTTCCGATAAACACGCCCCGAACCCTGTCGATAAGAACCGCCTGGCAGCCGCCGATCGGTGCGTTTGCCCATTCCGTACGGTGGCCGCGCTCTTCCAGGTCGGCGCGGACCTTATCGCCGAATGCGGGCTCAAGCGACAGTCTGCCGTCAAAGGAGAAGCTGCGCGGCGCCTCGTTGGCGCGCTGCGGATCGAAGCCGCGGTCGTAGAGATGCGAGAGGAAATGTGCGTGGCCCGTTGCCTGAAACTGCCCGCCCATGACGCCGAATGGCATCACGGGCAAGTTATTGTGGACCACCATGCCCGGAATGATCGTGTGCAGCGGCAGCTTTCGCGGCGCGAGTTCATTGGCATGACCCTCATTCAGTGAGAAGCCACTTCCGCGGTTCTGCAACAGGACCCCCGATACCGGCGCGTAGATGCCGCTGCCGAACGCGGAGAATAGAGAATTGATCAGCGAGACTGCATTGCCGTCACGATCGACGACCGACAGGTAGACGGTATCGCGATGAACCGGACCATCCCAGATCGATGCTTCGCTTGCCCGGTCCATTCGTATTCTGGATCGTAATGCGGCAACGAAACGCTCGCCCAGAACTTCCTCGACGGAAATCCGCATATGGTCCGGATCGGCGATCAGCAGGTCACGCTGATGATAGGCCGCCTTGCTGGCCTCAGCCAGGAGGTGAACGCGATCGGCCTCGCTTGCGGCGTCATCCGACAGATCGAATCCGTCAAGGATCCGGGCAATCAGCAGAGCGGCGAGACCCTGGCCGTTTGGCGGGCATTCCAGCACACGACGGCCGCGGAAATCCGCACCGATCGGCTCGGTCGCAAAGCCGCGATGGCGTGAGAAATCCTCTACGGTATGGAGGCCGCCGCATTCGCGGAGCACGGAGACCATTTCCTCGGCAACGGCGCCTTCATAGAAGGCGGCACGGCCGCTGCCGGCGATCGCCCGCAAGGTGGCCGCCAATGCGGGTATGGCAAAGCGGTCGCCGGTCGTCGGCGCCTTGCCACCCGGCAGGAATTGCGCACGCGCCGCCTCATGGTGCTCCAGTCGCTTGCCTTCGCGCGCCCAATCATACGCTACCCGGCCGGCAATGCGGAAGCCGTTGTCTGCGAGCGCAATGGCCGGCGCCAGGATCTCGGCGAGTTCCATTCGGCCGAATTTCTGCGAAAGCTGACACCAGGCATCGACGGCGCCGGGAATGGTGACGGCGTCCGGGCTTTCTTCGTCGATCCGCGACAAGCCTTTCGTACGCAAGCGCTCAGCATCAGCCCCCGCACAGGATCGGCCGGATCCGTTGAACGCAATGATGGGTTTTCCGGCTGGGGCAACGATCGCAAAGCAATCACCACCGATGCCGGTCATCGCCGGCTCGACGACACTTTGAACAGCGACCGCCGCCAGAGCGGCATCGATGGCATTGCCGCCGGCTCGCAAAATGTCGATGGCTGTCAGCGTCGCGGCTGGGTGCGAGGTTGCCGCCATTCCGTTTTCGCCGATGGCCGGCGAGCGGCCGGGGTCTATATAATTGCGCTCTCTCAAGATTCCTGCCCTTTCGTCTTATTGGCGTGTTTTTCTAATTCTGGGTCAACGCCCGCGGTGCTGTCTGGTGGCCAACCACACCTGCAACAGCCAGCAATGCCAGCAGATAAGGCATCATGATCAGCAGGGCATTCGGAATATGAATGCCAAAGGCCGGCAACTGAAATTGCAGTGCGGTTGCCGCGCCGAACAGGAGGCAGGCGGCCACTGTGCGCCAGAGCCGCCAACTGCCGAAGATCACGGCGACGATCGCCAGGTAACCGGCGCCATTTGTCATGCCCTCGGTAAATGTGTGAATGTCGCCGATCGACAGGAAGGCGCCGCCAAGGGCCGACATCACACCGGTGAAGATCACGGCTGCATGCCGGACACCCTTCAATGGCGCGCCCGAGCGGATGACTGATTGCGGATTGTCGCCGGCGGCGCGCAAAACGATGCCTAGGCCGGTCCGTGCCAGGACGTAGCCAACGACAGCGATAATGGCGGCTGCCAGGTAAAACAGCCATACTTGTTGGAAAACGCCCCCCACCAGCGGTATTTGTCCGAGCAACGGCGGCGACCAGGCATCGAAGCCGGGGATAATGTCACGGGATCTTGCGCCGAAAAGGGCTCGGTAGCCCAGCGTCGTCAGGCCGAGAGCCATGATGTTGATGCCGATGCCCGTGACAATCTGATTGGCACGCAGCGTGTTGGTCATCACCGATTGCAGCACAGCGATGGGCAGCACGGCGAGGATGGCGCAGCAGAGTCCGAGCATGGGCGATCCGGTGTAGGCCGCCCCCATCGCACCACCGAAAGCGCCGGTCAGCATCATGCCCTCGACGCTCATGTTGACGACCCCCGCTCGCTCGGACACGAGTTCTCCAGTCGCCGCAAACAAAAGCGGCACCGCGAGCCGGACTGTCGAGGCGAGGAACAGGGTGAAGAGCTCTGCCGTCATCGTGCAATTCTCCGCTCGAGATAATAAGCGGCGCTGGCGATCGTCAGGACGATGAGGCCCTGCAGCACGTCGATCAGCGCCGAAGGCACGCCGGCTGCCATTTCCATGGAAATGCCCCCCGAACGCAGGAACCCGAACAGCAATGCGCCGGCAATCACGCCCGTCACCGACCCGCGCGCAAGCAGTCCGACCACTAGACCGTCGAAACCGTAGCCGGAGGAAAAGCCGGCCTTTAGCGAATATTGCTCTCCCTGTAGCATCAGGCCGCCTGCCAGCCCGCCCAATGCGCCGGCGAGGCACATGGCCGAGACGATAGTAAAACCGACCGCCACACCCGCCCGGGCGGCGGCAACGGGGTTCAGGCCGACGGCGCTTAAGGCGAAGCCATAAAGCGACCTGCGCAACAGGATTGCCGCGATGATTGCAACCCCCAGCAGGATGGGCAGGCCGAGCGTTACGGGGGAGCTGTAGGATCCGGTCAGCAATGGCACCTGGGTCGCCTCTGGAATGGCAAGCGATTCGGGCAATGTCGCCGCACTGGTCATTGGCTGACGCAACAGGTTCTCCGATTGCACGCACCAGTACAGAAGCCAGACAGCGATAAAAGACAGAAGGAGGGTGGCGATAACTTCATTGGTGCCTGCCTTGACCCGCAGCACCCCGGCAATCCCACCCCAAAGCCCGCCGGCAAGTGATGCAGCAAGGAGCGGCAGCAGATAGGCCAGCCCGAGGGGCAGGTCTGCCATTCCGGGCATCAGACAGAATGCGGTGGCGACGATGCCTCCGATGGCGATCTGGCCCTCGCCGCCGACATTGGTCAGGCCGGCACGGTTGGCGATGACGAAGCCAACGCCGACGAGCGCGAGCGCGACCGCGCGGTTGAGCGAGGCTGAGATCGCATATGCGTTGCCGAAAGCGCCGCGATAGAATGCCATGACCGCCTTGTCGAGCGTTACACCCATGGCGACCACGACGATCATCCCCACCACCAGGGCCGCAAGCACGGCAGCAGCCGGAAGAAGCACGGGCAGAAGGGCGGAGAGAGATGAAAGGGATGTTGGATTTGCTGTCGTGCTTGCACTCATGCTGCCTGCCCCGACATCAGTGCCCCGATAGCGTGGCCGTTCTCGGGCCGCGCGACATGTTCACCGACGATCCGCCCACGATAGAAGACAAGGATCCGGTCGGCGACGGAAATCAATTCGTCCAGTTCGGATGAAATCAGAAGTACGCCAACGCCGGCATCGGCGGCATCGCGGACCAGCCCGTAGACCGCTTCGATCGCGCCGACATCCAGGCCCCGCGTCGGTTGCGCGGCAAGCAGGAAGTTGAGTTTCTGCGTGGTCAGTTCACGCCCGAGAACCGCCTTCTGCTGGTTGCCTCCCGAAAGGCTGCCAAAAGGCACGAGCGGTCCGGGGGCGCGAACATCGAAACGCGCCATTGCCTGCTCCGCCGCCTTTCGCTGCGCACGACGGTCGATCATGCGGAACCGGCTAAACTGATGCATGCGATTGAGAAACATGTTGTCCGCCAGCGACATCCTGGAGATCGCTCCGACCGCATGACGATCCTCCGGCACGATGCCGACGCCCGCCCCGGTAATCTGGCGCGGGGTCGCCCTCGTGAGTTCTCGGTTCCCGGCAAACCAACGACCCTGGCTTGGCCTCAGCAGGCCGGCAAGGACGGCGCCGAGTTCGCTTTGGCCGTTGCCTTCAACGCCGGCGATACCAACCACTTCGCCGCAACCGACCGTCAGAGTGATGTCGTCGAGACGCTTGATACCGAGACGATCGACAACCGTGATCCCGTCTATCTGCATGGCTTCGCGGGTCGGGCGTACGGGAGTTTCAGGCTTGCGGGAGGCAACGGCTCGGGCACCGATCATCGCATTCGGATCGATGTCGGGACGGTGGATCATTGCTCCGACAAGCCGGCTGATCTCGGACGCGGGCTGATCCGACCGAGCGGCAATTCGTCCGCGATGAAGGACGGTGACCCGATCTGCGACGCGCTCGATCTCGGCGAGCTTATGGGTGACCATGACCACGGCGCAGCCGCTTTCGGCCACCTGCCGGCAGATACCGAGCAGGGCACTGATCTCGTCTGGCAACAGCACGGCGGTCGGTTCGTCGAGCACCAGGACGCGCGGACTGTTCATCAGGCATTTGACGATTTCGACCCGCTGCCGCTGGCCGACCGACAGGTCGCCGACGAACGCGGCTGGCGAAATTTCAAGGCCGAAACGCCGCGACATCGCCTCGAGCCGTTCACTTTCGCCTTTTCTGTCCAGCCGCCCGAAGCCACGGCCGAGCAGGAGGTTATCGATGACCGAGAGTTCATTCACCAGGCTGAAATGCTGGTGAACCATGGCAATGCCACTTGTTAGCGCGTCGCGCGGCCTCGAGGGCAGGTAGGGTCTGCCCTCGAGAATCATCTCGCCAGCACTGGGGCGATTGATGCCGAAGATGAGATTGCAAAGGGTGGATTTCCCAGCGCCGTTTTCGCCCAGGAGACAATGGACTTCGAAAGGGTGAAAATCGATATCGATTCCCGCCAATGCCTCGAACGCGCCGAAGAGCTTGCCGATACCCTTCAACGAAAGGAGTGGCACTGCCTTGGCCCCTATGCTTCTCTCGCTGCGCATCAGCCCTCCAGCACCTTGATCTTGCCGGACTTGATGTCCTCGATGATGGCCTTGAGCTTCTTTGCCATTTCGTCGGTGGCGTTGCAGACAGCCATGTCGGAAGCTTCCGGGCCCATCGCCAAGCCGAAGGGCTTGTAACCGGCCTTCCAGGTGCCCCCGACCGTTTCGTCGATCGCATACTTCACCTGGAAGCCCACTCCTGTGATCGAATATGCCAAATAGAGTGGATCGGTGCCGCAATAATTGGTGTAAGAGCCGATGATGTGGGTGCCCTTCTCCTTGGCGGCCTGCTCCATGCCGCGCAGGCCGAGGTTCAGGATGTGATAGTGAACGTCCGCACCTTGCGCGATCGCCGTCAGCGTCGCTTCCTTGGCCTTTGCGAGATCATCGAAGTCGCCGGTATAGGCTTCGAAATATTTGACATTCGGATTGACGTATTTCGCGCCGTTACCGAATTCTTTGCCGGCGTTGACGATCGACGGGAGTTCCATGCCGCCGACATATGACACTGCGCCGCTCTTCGAGAGCATCGCGGCCGCCGCGCCTGCGACGAACGCGATCTCGGCCTGTTTCACATCATAACCGGCGACGTTTGGGAGTTCGGCGCCGGCATTGCCGCCGACGATCGAGAACTTGATGTCGGGAAAACGCTTCGCGATTTTCATCACCGCAGCCTGGGTCTGGCCGCCGACGCCTATCACCAGCGCGTTGGAGGAGGCGAGCTGCGTAAGTGCCTGCTCCATATCTGCATAGTTGATGTTTTCAATCATCTGAACGGCGATCTTGTCGCCATATTTCTTCTGCGCCGCGACCAGACCGTCATAACCCGATTCCATCCAACCTTTGTCGGTCTTCGATCCCGGAATAAGGATACCGACTGACAACGGGGTTTGCGCCATCGCGCTGCCAAGGCTCGTCACGACCAGTGCAAGCGTGGTCATAGCCATGAGAACATTTCGCCGTTTGATCATTTTGCTTCCCTTTGTTGATTGAACGCCGGAACGATGGCGGATGGACCGCTTAGCTCCCATTGCAAAGTGAACGCAAAGCCTATGCCACATCCATATCTATCTGATTATCAACATTAATTTGTGGCTTCAGCATCAACGAAGTAAGTAAATGATTATTTATTATCCAGATCCAGCTCAATGCTGCACAATTGATCTGCAGTTCCGGTGCGTGGACCGCCAATTTCTGCGGCAGACCGGGCTTTCCCGCTATGGCATGACGCTTGCATCGACGACTGCAATTGGTTCGAGAGCAGCAGGAGAATGGGAAATGGCGGGCTTAGATACGGCGAGTGGCGGCATTCTCGGAAAGGGCCGTAACACCGCTTGGCGGGCAACGCCGACCAATGTCGATATGACGTTGCCCTCCATCTTGCCAAGGGTCGTGACAATCGATGCCGAACCACAAGGCGTGACGATCGACCTCGCCCGCACAGCGATTGTGGTTATCGACATGCAGAACGATTTTTGTGCCAAGGATGGTTGGGTGGATCATATCGGCGGCAACTATGAGGCGGATCGCGCGGCGATCGCGCCTTTGCAGAAACTCCTTCCGCAACTCCGCCAAGCCGAAGTGCCTGTCATCTGGGTAAACTGGGGCAATAGACCGGATCTCCTCAACATGCCGCCGAACCAGCTTCATCTCTACAAGAACAGTGGCGAGGGCATCGGGCTCGGCGATCCACTGCCGTCCAACGGCGCGCACGTCCTGGAGAAGGATTCCTGGGCGGCCGAGGTGGTCGATGAGCTCAAGCCGCAGCCCGCTGACGTTCGGGTCGACAAGTACAGGATCAGCGGTTTCTGGGACACGCCGCTGGATTCTATCCTGCGCAATCTCGGCACCCGCACCATCCTGTTTGCCGGCTGCAACACCGACCAATGCGTGCTTCATACGCTGACCGATGCCAATTTCCTTGGCTATGGCTGCATCATGCTGGCCGATTGCTGTGCCACCAGTTCGCCGGACTTTTGTACCGAAGCGACGATATGGAACGTCAAGAAATGCTTCGGCTTCGTCTGCAATTCGGACGCCGTCCTCAAGACCTTGCCACAAATGTGATGATGGACGGCGAGCATATTGTCGATAATGCCGGAGCCTTCGTGCCCGGAGAAATCTTTCGTCTGGATGCAACGGCGCAAGGCTCGCTTGCGGGTCTTACTTTCGCGGTCAAGGACCTGATCGACATTGCCCGTCGGCGCACTGGCGGCGGCAATCCCGACTGGCGCGCGGCCGCGACTCCTGCCGCGGCGCATGCTCCCGTGGTAACCAGATTGCTTGCCAACGGCGCCACGTGTCTGGGCAAAACAGTGACTGACGAATTGGCCTTCAGCCTGGAAGGACGCAACGTTCACTATGGCATACCGCGCAACCCTCGAAATCCGGATTGGCTGCCGGGAGGATCGTCGAGCGGATCAGCGGCTGCGGTCGGAGCGCGAGTGGTGGATTTTGCAATCGGTACGGATACCGGCGGATCGGTTCGCGTTCCGGCTGCCTTCAGTGGGATTTGGGGCATGCGACCGAGCCACGATGCAGTGCCGCTTGACGGCGTTATTCTTTTCGCACCGAGTTACGACACCATTGGTTGGTTCGCCCGCGACGCACAGACCCTCGCTCGCGTCGGTGACGTGCTCTTGCCGCCGGCGCCCCATGTGGATTGCCTAACGATTTCGATTGTTGAAGATACGTTGGACATGCTGGATCCGGCCGATGCGCACGCCTTTCGGGACGCCGCACGACGGTTTGCAAATGCTGCACCGATGCGGGTGTTCGAGCATTGGCCGTCTGCGCAATTGCAGTGGGCCTATTCGACCATCCAGGGTTATGAGATTGCCCGTAGCCTTGGATCCCGGCTGGACGCGCTGAAGCCCCGTTTCGCGATGGATATTGGTGAGCGCTTTGCCTCGGCATCGGCCATCAGCTATGCCGATTATGAGACGGCAGCAGCGGTGCGCCGAAGCTTTGCGGGTTGGCTGCAAGAACGGCTGCCGCCCGGTACTGTGGCCTTACTGCCGGTGACATCCGTGCCGCACCTGCGGATCGACGCGCTCAGCGAAGAAATCGGCCGCTTTTACGCTTCGACACTTGCACTCACCGCGCTTGCGGGCCATGCGGGGACACCACAACTCCAATGCGGCAGCAGTCCTTTATCAGTGATGGGCGGATGCGGTTCGGATCGCGCCATCCTCAATTTTGCGCTAGAAAGCGGTCGGGAGAAAAGCAACGATGGGCGCTGACATCAAAGCGGTGACAGCACCGGCCAGGAAGATGCGCGCCGCGCCCGACACGCGCGCAAAAATCCTGAAAGCCGCGCGCGAGGAGTTCTCGCAACATGGCTTCGCCGGCGCGCGCACCGAGCGCATACTTTCGACGTCCGGCGCAAACCCCCGCATGCTCTATCATCATTTCGGCGGCAAATCTGGTCTCTATGTGGTGGTACTGGAAGAGGCGCTCTTCAACCTGCGCCAGCAGGAACTGAAAATCGATGTGGATCATCTCAACCCGTTGGAGGGGTTGATCGCGCTCTTTGAGCATATCCACCAGCATTTCGATTCGGATCTGCGTTTAGTGCAGCTTCTGAGGAATGAAAACGTCGAGAAAGCCAAGCACTTGAAGACATCGCAGCGCGTTCGGGAAATGTCGTCGCCGGTGCTCAAATTAATCGCGGATTTTCTGGCGCGCGGCGCGCAGGACGGATCGGTTCGAACTGACGTCGATCCGCTTCATTATTACGTGACAATGGTGGCTTTAAGTCAGTTTCACTTGTCGAATGCACACACGCTGTCGTTCATTTTCGATCAGGATCTGACAAAAAAAGACTGGCGCAAGGCGCATCTCGCCTTCACCATCGAAATGGTCAAAGCCTTTCTCAAGCCGCTGGACATCCCGAAATAATGTCCCGCGTCAAACCCGCCTAGGCGATGCTCTGGAAGGTCGCAACGCTACCCTTGGAATGCGTCTAGTGAGTGCACCCTGGTTTCATTCTTTGAATGCCGCCGATCATTCCGCGGCATTCAAAGTCAAATAAGGATTTGGTCTGCGTGACATAGCGTCAGGCAGTTTCCAGCTTCCAGGTCCGGATCTCGAACGGCATGATGTCGGCAGGTCCCTTCCGTTCCATCGGTTCTTCGAGAATGTTCAGCGGCTGCGATGCTGCCCATCCGGAAGGTAGCCCGAGGGCGAGCCTGCCGCGCCGGCCGGCCGGTTCGTAAAGGCGCAGGATGAGACCATCACCCTCTTCCGCCGGCTTCAGGCCCGAGAACGCGACGGGGATGCCGGTGACCGTAAGCGGCGCGAAAGTGCCGGCGGAGAGGCCGGTGGCTTCGGCCGAGACGAGCGGCTGGTTGAGATCGATCGCCTCGTCGAGAACACCGCCTTCATGCCAGGCGCCTTCATGCGGCATCAGCGCATAGGTAAAGCTCTGCTCACCTTCGTCGGCGAGCGGATCCGGATAGATCGGTCCGCGTACGAGGCTCATGCCGATCACATTGCCGCGTGCGCTATGGCCGTATTTGGCATTGTTGAGCAGCGCGACCCCGAAGTCCGGCTCGCTGATATCGACGAAGCGGTGCGCGACGGCCTCGAACATCGCCTGCTCCCAGGACGTATTCGTGTGCGTTGCCCGCTCGACGATGCCGAAGGCGCATTCGAAGGTCGCCTTGCGGGCCTGAGCGGCGACCGGGTTCAGGGTTCGCAGCAGTGTGCGGCGATCATGCCAGTCGATCGTCGTTTCGATGTCGAGCCGCCTGGCGTTGGCCGTTAGCACATAGGTCTGCGTGACGCTCGAATTCCGGTAGCGGTAAACGACGCGGATCGCCGCGCGGTGCGGCCCGTCTTCAACGAGGGTGATACTGTCAGGCGCCTCGAGGCGGACGGCCTTTTCGGCATAATCCGCGTCGATGTCCCAGGCGTCCCAATTGCGCGGCTTGTCGGCCGGATAGACCCAGAGCTGATTTGCCGAGCCATCGACCGCTTCCCTGCCCGTTGCCTTGTGAAGGAGGCTTACAACCGCCCCGTCCTTGCCGATGCGAACGACGAGGTAGTCGTTTTCGAGATGGTCGGGGCCTGCCTTCAGCCCGTCCGCCGGTTTGAGCGAGCCCTTGTCGAAGACCGCGACGGACAAGGGTGCGACGAGATCGGCGGCCGCGACGACCGTGCCGTCAGAGAGTGTCGCGCTGAGCGGCCTCGGCGCAAGAGACGGATTGACGACGACGAGGGCATCGCCAACCCCGCCCTTCGGCAGCTTGGCCGACAGCGCTTGCAATCCCCCCGCCTGTTCGGCCTTGGCATGTTCGATGACGCCGTCCAGTTCCTGCTCTGCATCCTGATAGACTTCGCGGATGCTCGAGCCCGGCAGAATGTCGTGAAACTCGTTCTTCAGCACGACGCGCCAATCCGCTTCGAGGCTTCGGGGCCTGTCTGCTCCGAGCATATGCGCCAGCGAAGCGATAGTTTCGGCGGTGATCAGCGCGCGTTCGGCCTGGCGATGCTTGCGCTTGACGCCGCTTTGCGACGTCAGCGTCGCACGATGCAGTTCGAGATAGATTTCGCCATCCCACACGGGAAGGTTCTTTTCGCCTGCGCTGCGGTGCGCCTGTTCGTAATAGCTTTTGACGGTGCCCCAGCGTGCCTGCGGGATAGCCGGGAAATCGCGCAGCTGCACTTCGCGCTCGACCATCTCCGGCGTGACGCCGCCGCCGCCGTCGCCATAGCCGACGGCCAGCAGCGAGGTATCGTGCTGCGTCTTGCCGCGGAAATTCTTCCACGTCGGCACGTAGCAATCGGGTTGCACGAAGCCGTTATAACCCTGCATCGGATTGTCGAACGTGTGGGTCAGCACCCGGCTGCCGTCGAGACCCTTCCACCAGAAGAGATCGGATGGAATATGGTTGGTCTCGCTCCAGTTGACCTTGATCGTGAAGAAGCTGTCGATGCCGCCCTGTCTCAGGATCTGCGGAAGCGCGCCTGAGAAACCAAAACAATCGGGCAGCCAGCAGACCGTATGGCGGGTGCCGAAGGTCTTTTCGAAATAACGCTGGCCATAGAGAACCTGACGGGCGAGGCTTTCGCCGGTCGGCATGTTCGTGTCGGGCTCCACCCACATGCCGCCGACGGTTTCCCACTTTCCGTCCGCGACCTTCTTCTTGATGCGATCGAGAAGCTCCGGGTCTTCCTCTTCCATCTGCGCGTAATAATGGGCGGTCGATTGATTGAAACGGAAATCGTCGGAGCGTTCCATCAGCGAGAGCGCCGTATTGAAGGTGCGCCGCATTTTCCGCCGCGTCTCGCGATACGGCCAAAGCCAGGCGAGATCGATATGCGCATGGCCCGTCAGCAGCAGTTCTCCATTCGGCGGGAAGCGCTTCTGCAGTTCCTTCAGCCTCGCCGTCAGAGCCTCGAAGGCTGTGGCTGCCGAAGCGCTCTGCTCCTCCGTAAGGCCTGCCGGATCAGCCTCGAGCTCCGGCAGTTCCCAGATCTTCTGCTGCATGACGGCGCTTGATGTGCGGGAGATATAGGCCGCCGTATCCGACGGCCAGTCGAGACTGCGCAACGAGTGCTCGGCGGCATCCATCAGATGCGGCACGACTTCATGCTCGCCCAGCGCATCGATCGCCTCGGCAACCTGCTTCAACAGAAGATGCAGGCGGTGAGCGGGACCGTCGAGCCAGATAAACCGGGCCTTGTTCAGCTTGGGCGCTCGATTGGGCTCGCCGAACGGAAAGCGGGCGACGGTTTCCGTTACGATCGAGAGGCGGCGGCCCTTCACCGGGAATTCCTGATGATAGGGATCGAGACCGAATGTTTCCGTCTCTCCATCGGGATAGCTCAGCGTAATCAGGCTCTCGCCGCCGAGATCGAGCTGCAGGCGAATATCGTCAAGAGGCCACGCCTCCGGCGCTTCAGCGGTCGCGGCAAAATGCACCACCCCCTGGCGGTGCGGCCAGTCCTGGTGATGTGCGATCGGCTCGCCCTCGAAAGTCCAGCCGTCGATCGCAGCACTTTGTCGATCGCGCCAATGCGCCAACTCGGCAATGCGAACTTTGAGACGATCGAGGCGCTGGGCAATGGTCAGAGGCATGGCTTATCCTGTTGAAAATCGACGGCTGACAATCTTGTCGTCATGCTTTTGGGGTCGTGGTCATGCTTTTGGGGGAGATGAAGATGGCGCGACCGACATCGCGATTGCCCCGCCCCTCCTCCAAGCAGGCTTGCAGAGTCTTAGATTAAGTAACTTTGATTTGGCGTCAAGCCCGTAAGAATTTCATTGCGGCAGACGCCGGCGTGATACACAAGCGTCATGGAGCTCTAAGGACGGCGACTATGCGGTATCTTCGGTCAGGGCCGCGTCGGCTTCACACTCAGGAGATGGGTGCCCTGCGCGCCAAAATGGTCGGCCTGAGGTCCGGTGAAATCGCCGACCGCAATATTCGCGTCATTCTGGAGGCGATCCGCCGCCATGGCCCGTTGACGCGGATGGAGCTTGGCCGGCATTGCGGCCTGACCGGCCCCGGCATTACCAATATTCTACGCCGATTGGCTGAGGAGAAGCTCGTGACCTCCAACCGCCGCAATGGCGTTGGCGGAGGGGCCACCGCGACCGAGTTTGCCTTGCGCCCGGAAGGTGCTTTCTCGATCGGCGTCAAGCTTCGCCAAAGGCGTGGCGAGGCCGTGCTCATCGATCTGAGTGGTCAGGTCCATGACCGGGTCTATATCGAGCTGGACCCCGCAGACAGGGTCAGCCTGGTACATGCGGCCGTCAGGGATATGGTCGATCGGCACGCGACATTGCCGATCATCGGGCTCGGCATCGCCGCCAACGACTGGACAGAGGATCAAAGCGATCAGATCGCCGCGATGTCGACGATCGCGCGTCCCTATGTCGAGAACGAGTGCACGGCGAGCCTTCTCGCCGAACGCACCATCGGCAGCTCCGGCAGGGAAGGCGGACTTGCGATGATCATCATCGACGACGACGTTCAGGCCGGCTTTCTCATTCGCGGTATTCCCTATTCCGGCGTGCATGGCCGGGCAGGCAGCATCGGCGAAATGCTGACGGGCCCGGACAATGTCCAATTGAACACCGTCGTCGGTTTCGAATCCCTGCGATCACGGATCGGCGACCAGGCATTCATCCGCCTGCTGAAGGGCGAGGAAATCTCCTCGCCGTTACTGTCGCAATGGATACGGGAAGCCGCCGGCCATCTGCTCGACCCGATCATCGCCATGGCCGGTTTCCTCGCCCCGAGCGTCGTCATGATCGGCAGCGACCTGCCACAGGGCGTGATCGAAGCGTTGATCCATCAGCTTTCCATCGAGCGGCGCGACACCTCGACGAGACCGTTGCTGACGCCCTGGATTTCGCCGATGAAACCCGCGAGTTTCAGCGGCGGCGGCGTTGCGCTCGGTGCAGCGCTCCTCCCTTTCCTCAACACTTTGCTGCTGCCGCCGGCTTCAGCCTGATGGCCCAACCAGCCGCTTTGGCGTGAATCAGCCGAGCGCTTCATCGGCGTGGCTGAGATCGGAGGCCAGCGCCTTGTCCAGGATTTTCTGGATATTGGCCGCCCGCCGGAACGAGGGTTCCTGGGTCCTGCCCGCCCGTACGGCCTGCACGAAACGCTGGTAGTTCGTCTCGACCGGATCGAAGGGCACGTCACGCCAGGTCGCCGTGTGCACGTCTTCTCCAAGACAGGCGCGTAGCGTCGATTTTCCGGTGTCGTAGATCATCTCGATCGAGCCGGTTTCGCCATAGACCCTGAGGCGCAGCTGATCCATCTGTCCGGCCGCCGTGCGCGTCGCCTGGATCGTCCCGATCGCCCCGCCGAAGAAATCGACATTCATCGTAAAGCTGTCATTCGCATCGAGATCATACTCGCCGATTTTGTGGCCCGGCGCCTTGTCGAAGGTCTTCAGCCGGGCGAAGACATGAGCAACGTCGAGCCCGGAACCGTATGATGCGAAATCGACGATATGAATTCCGATATCGCCGAGCGCGCCATTGGATCCGTGTTTCTTGCTCAGCCGCCACAGCCATTTGCTTTCGGTTTTCCAGTCGCCCCAGTGACGACCGACCAGCCAGCTTTGCAGGTGGGAGGCCTCGACATGCCTGATCTCCCCGATTTCGCCGGCGAGCACCATCTGCCGGCCTTTCTGAAGGGCGGGCGAATTGCGATAGGTGAAGTTGACCATGCCGACCTTGCCCGATCGCTCGATGGCCTCGGTCATCTCCATGGCCTTGACGGCATCGGTGGCGAGCGGCTTTTCGCAGAAGACATGCTTGCCGGCTGCGATCGCCTGCAGCGTCGTCGGGTGGTGAATGCGGTCCGGCGTGACGTTTGCCACTGCGTCGAACTCGCCCCAGGCGAGAGCATCCTCGAGGATCGTGAAATGATTGGCGATGCCATGTTCGGTGCAAAAGGCCGCGAGCCTTTCCGGGACGACATCGACGCCGCCCACGACACTGACGCCTTCGATCGCCTTGAAGTTGGCGGCATGCTGGTTGGCCATTCCGCCGGTACCGAGAATGAGTAGACGCATCTTATCCTCCATGGAATTAACTTCCCGCGGCAGTTCAGCCGGGCAAAACCGCACTCGCGCCATCGCAGCCATCCGCGATTGCCTCGTGCTCTTCTTCAGGAAAATTGCGGTGGATGCGCCGCGCGTGCCGCGGGACGCTCCATCACTTTCACGGCGCATGTTCTTTTCCGGAAATCGATCTCGATTTTCCGGAACTGTGCGCTAGCTGCTGTTGATTGTCGCCAGCATCTCAACCTCCCAGGTCTGGCCTTCCAAGCTGTGGCTTGACATCAAATCAAAGTAACTTAATCTAATTAATGCAGCACGGAAATGAGGAGAGGTCAACTGACCGCCAGGCTGTATCCGTTCAAAATGGGGAGGAGACCCATCATGAAGAGCGCCACCGTCAGCGCATTTGCGCTGAGCACCATGTTATTTTCAGCATCCGTTTCATTTGCCCAGGAACTTGCCACGAAGGACAGGATCGGCCTTGCCGATGCGCCGAAATCCCTCGTCGTCCGTCTGACGAACGATAGTCCCAACAATTCGGACCCGGCGATCGCCGAGGGCTATCAGAAGCTGTTCGTCGATTTCATCAAGAAGCATCCGGACTGGAAATTGCAGATGCAATTCATGTCCTCGGACATCGGAACCGAACAGGCCAAGATGCTGGAGCAGGCCAAGGCCGGCAACGCGCCTGACTGCGCTGCCGTCGACTCCTTCGTCCTCTCGCAGTTCATGGTCAATAAAGTTCTTGCGGACTTCACGCCGTATTTTTCGAAGGAGGAAGTGGATGACCTGTTCCCCTTCATCCGCAGCGGCATCACGGATAAGGACCAGACGGTCCGCGCCTGGTGGTGGGATACGGACCTTCGTGTGCTCTATCGCAACAAGTCGATCGTTGCGGATGCGCCCCAGACATGGGACGACCTGAAAACGGCCGCGCTCGCCTCCACCAAGGAAGGCATGGAAGGCGTTCTCTTCAACGGCGGGCGCTGGGAAGGGACGACGTTCGACTGGCTCGCGAATTATTGGGCGCTGGGCGGCAAGCTCGTCGACGACTCAGGCAAGCCGGTATTCGGCGAAGGCGAGAACAAGGAGAAATTCCTGAAGGCGCTGAATTATTTCAAGGATCTCGTCGATTCCGGTGCCGCGCCCAAGCGCGTCAGCACGATCGCGAATTACGACGATATGAATGCCGCGGCGGCAGCGGCGACGACGGCTCTCTTCATCGGCGGCAACTGGCAATATGCGCAGCTGAAGGCCACGCTCGACGAGGACGAGTTCAACAACTGGACCTTCTCGCCGATCCCCGGCCCCAGCGCCGATCAGCGTTCGACCGGAACCGGCGGCTGGACGATCGCCTCCTTCAGCAAGGACAAGGACAAGATCGAGATGTGCGCCAACCTCGCACGCGAGGTCTATATGGGGCCGGCAAACGCGCTGCAGCAGCAGTTGCCGACCAGGAAGTCGCTGTTCGACAAATATGAGGTCTTCTCCACCGAAGCCAACAAGACCTTCGCCGCGGCTCTGGTCGATGGACAGGCACGCCCGGGTGTGCCGATCTATCCTGAAATCTCCAACCAGATCCAGATCATGATGGGCGACGTGCTCTCGGGGACCAAAAAGCCGGAAGACGCTTTGAATGCCGCCTTCAATGCGGCGCTGGAGGCCTACAAGCGTCTCTAGTGCTTCCGACCGTGACGGCGCCTGCCCGCCAGGCGCCGTCGACATTGCCAAACCCGCACAGAGAAGCCAATGAGCCCCATTGCCATCGAGGCTGACAGCCAGCCTCAAAGCAGAACGTTCATGCGCCGTTTCGCCGGTGCGCCCCTGCCCTGGATCATGCCCGTGATCGTCGTCATCGGCATCTTCTACCTTTACCCCGTCATCGACGTTTTCAGGCTTTCGTTCACCAATGCCACGCTGATCGGCGACAATCAGGATTATACGCTGGGGTCGATCACCAATGCGTTGAGCTCGCCGCAGCTACCCGACATTTTATGGGCGACCCTGATCTTTGTCGGCGGCAGCGTTATCGGTCAGCAGATTTTAGGCCTTGCGGTCGCCGTCGTGGTTATCCGCGGCGAAAAGCGCGGCCTGTTCGGCACCACCATTTTGAGGACGACGGCGCTGGTTGCCTGGGTTGTCCCCGGAATTGCCGGCGGCATCATCTGGCAGATGCTCTTTTCCGAAGCGCCTTATGGTGCGCTGAACAGCATTCTCAGGTTGATGCACATGCCTGTTGTCGCCTGGCTCTCCGATCCCGCAATCGCACCGTGGTCTACCCTTATCTCCAACATATGGCGCGGCACGGCATTTTCGATGGTCGTCATGTATGCAGCGCTGAAGTCGATCGATCCCTCGCTCTATGAAGCGGCGGAGGTCGACGGTGCGACGGCGTCGCAGCAGTTTTTCTTCGTCACGCTTCCGCAACTGCGCGCGGCGATCCTCGTCAATATGATCCTCATTACGATCCAGACGGTGAATACTTTCGATGCGATCATCACGCTGACGGGCGGCGGTCCGGGGCGTGCGACCGAGGTCATCTCGCTCTACGTCTTCAATATCGTCTTTAGAAACTACGACCTGTCCGGCGGCAGCGTGCTCTCCGTGCTCATGCTGATCATCAGCCTCGGGCTTGCCTTTATCTATGCGTCGTTCCTGCCGAAGGAGGAAGAGCAATGAGCGGACGGACCGGAACGCGGCTCGGCGATGCCATGAGCTATCTGTTCATGCTGGTAATGTTCGTATTCTTCGCCGGCCCCCTCACCTATCTTCTGTCGATGGCGATGCGCGACAAGCGCGAGATCTATCGCGGCGCGGCGCGATATATTCCAAACAATCCCACCATCGACAATTTCATCACCGTTTTGAACAACAGCTATTTTCCGATCTATCTCTGGAACGGCCTCAAGCTTGCCGCCCTTAGCGGGCTGGGCGTACTGATCGTCGCACTGCCCGCGGCATACGCCTTTTCCCGCTTTCAGTTCCGGGGCAAGGGCCTGTCGATGATGGGGCTGCTGCTTTTCCAGATGATCTCGCCGCTCGTCATCATGGTGCCGCTCTACCGCTACATGAACCGCCTCGGCCTGCTGGATACGCATTTTGCCGTCGTCATGGTCTATATCGCGCTTGGTGTTCCGCTGGCGACCTGGCTCCTCAAGAGTTCGGTCGACGGCATCCCGCGCAGCCTCGACGAAGCGGCGATGATCGATGGCTGCAATCGATTTTCGGTCTTCTGGCGCATCATTCTGCCATTATCGGCGCCGGGCATCGCTTCCGTCTTCATCATCACGGTGATTGCCGGCTGGTCGCAATTTCTGGTGCCTTTTCTGTTGCTCACAAAAAATGATCTGATGCCGATCGGCGTCGGGATCTTTAACTTCCGCGGCATGCAAACCGACTCGTCCATCCAACTGCTTGCCGCCGCCTGCCTGATCGCAGTCGTTCCGGCGATCGTCGCCTTCCTGTCGCTCCAGCGGCTGATCCTCGGTGCGATGACCAGTGGCGCCGTCAAGGGATGACGATCGGTTCAGGCGATGCGCAAGGAAGGATTTCGAGCATGAACCAGACACTCGGCGCCAGACTGTCCCCGGATCTGACGGGCGCCAATGTCGAGGATGCAGGTGAGCACAACAGGGCTGTCGTCCTGCGCTGCATTCATCGCCAGGCGCCGATTTCGCGTGCCGAAATTGCCAGGCGGACGGGTTTTACCAAACCGGCAATCGCCCGGATCGTCGATCGCCTGCTGGATGAGGGCCTGATCATGGAAGCCCGCCGTCGGCATGGGCTGAGAGGCCAGCCGGCGATCGAACTCGAAATCAACCCGGATGCCTGTTTTGCCATCGGTATCAACATCGATCGCGACCATCTGACGATCCTGGCCGTCGATGCCGTCGGCAACGTCCGCGCCCGCGTGCATCACGAAAAACGCTTCATCCTGCCGGCGGAATTCCTGCAACTCACGGCCGATGCGATTTCGCATTTCCAGCGCAGCCGGCTCATCGACGACGCGCGCCTTGCCGGTATCGGTCTGGCGATGCCGGATTGGCTTGGCGAGATTTCGCTCCTCGGCAAGCCCGAGGCTTATCAGGAATGGACGGCATTCGATGTGCGCGCCGCACTGGAGAACCTGACGCAGCATCCCGTCTTCATCGAAAACGAAGCCAATGCCGCAGCCCTTGCCGAACTCGATTATGGACTGGGTGCTGAAAGCAGCAGCTTCTTCTACATCGCCATCAATCCATGCCCGGGCGGCGGCCTCGTGCTCGACGGCAACGGTCATCGTGGCGCCATGGGCCTCAGCGGCGAAATCGGCTGGCTTCCGATCGCCGATGGCGGGGACGGGAAGGCCCATAAGGTCCAGCTTCTCGGCGAGATATTCTCGCTGTTCTTCCTCTATGATTTTCTTGCGCGGCATGGCGTCGAGGTGAGTATTCCCCACGATCTCCTGACGCTGGATGCGCATGGCAGGCGCCTCGTGTCGCAGTGGCTGAAGGAAATGAGCGCGCATCTGGCCGTCGCCGTCAAGCATATCGGCATGGTCGTCGACCCCGACGCCGTCCTTGTCGGCGGCAGATTGCCGATCCGCATCGTCGACGAGTTACTGCGCTATGTGCACGAGCATCTCGATGCCGAGGACACCAGCCTTCCCTCGCTTCATCGCGCCTCGCTCGGAGAGGATGCCTCTGCCATGGGGGCGGCGGTCATGCCGATGGCAGCAGCCCTCATGCTCGCATCGGCGGACGCTGCTCAACGCACACGTTCGCCACTCAAGAACATGGATCGCCTGAACAGTTGAAACGGCCGGCAAGGCCCACGGATTTTGGTGAAGAACGGGATTTTGGTGAAGATCGGAGGATTTTGGTGAAGATCGGCTTTTACACCTCGACATTCAACGATCGGCCCCTGGAGGAAGTGGTGGACTTCGCCGCATCGGTCGGTTTCGACGCCATCGAGATCGACGTCGGCGGTCATATCAAGACGCCGGACCGGGTGGAGGCCGCCGTCGCGCTCGCGCGTAGCCGCGGCCTCTTCGTGTCGTCGATTACCTATTTCGGCAATCAACTCGATGCCGACCGGGCAAAACGAACGGCACTTCGGGAAAGGACCGCCGAATTTGCCGGCGCGATCGGTGAAGCGGGCGTCCCTATCTTCGTGATCTTCCCGGGCCGGGACGACACCGCAAGCGACGAAGCCAATTATGATGACTTCGCCGATTTCGCCAACGGCCTGATCGCGCAGACGGAGCCCTACGGCCTGACGGTTGCAATCGAGAACTGGCCCGGTCCGAAGGACAATTTCATCGGGACGACGCCGAAAGGATGGCAGGAGCTTTTTCAAAGGATCGAGAACCCCCGCTTCGGCCTGGAATTCGATCCCTCGCACCTCATTCGCATCGGCGTCGATCCGTATCAGGCGATGGAGGCGGTGAAGGATCGCATCGCCATCCTTCATGCCAAGGACACGGCAATCGATCCGGAGAGCCTGCAGGCTGTCGGTTACCACGGCAAGGGCTGGTGGCAATACAAGCTGCCCGGGCTCGGCCTCATCGATTGGCCGAGGTTTCTGCGCCAGGCCCGCGGGGCTGGTTTCGACGGCACGCTGTCGATCGAACACGAGGATGCCGCCTATGGCTGGCCGGGCAAGGACTTAGCCGAGCGCAAAGACGGCGAGCGCCTCGGCCTCGATTATCTGAGAAATGTCCTGAGCGGACTTTGACAGCGATTTCGGGAGGACGGTAATGGCCCATGTTTCGGTCAACAATGCGCGCAAGGATTACGGCGCGTTCAAAGCGATCAAAGGCGTATCGGTCGATATCGGCGACGGCGAGTTCGTCGTTCTGGTCGGCCCCTCGGGCTGCGGCAAATCCACACTTTTGAGAATGATCGCGGGCCTCGAGGGCATCACCTCGGGGCAGATCCAGATCGGCAAGCATATCGTCAACGAGCTTGCCCCCAAGGATCGGGACATCGCCATGGTGTTTCAGAACTACGCGCTCTACCCGCATATGACCGTTGCCAAGAACATGGGCTTTTCGCTGCGGCTGAAACGGATGCCGAGGTCGGAGATCGATCAGCGGGTCGGCAACGCCGCGAAGATCCTCGGTCTCGAAAGTCTCCTGGAGAGATATCCCAAGCAACTGTCGGGCGGCCAGAGACAGCGCGTGGCGATGGGGCGGGCAATCGTCCGCGACCCGGCCGTCTTCCTCTTCGACGAGCCCCTGTCGAACCTCGATGCCAAGCTCAGGGTGCAGATGCGCTCGGAGATCAAGGAATTGCATCAACGGCTGCAGACGACGACCATCTATGTCACCCACGACCAGATCGAAGCCATGACCATGGCCGACAAGATCGTCGTCATGAAGGACGGCCTGATCGAGCAGTCGGGCTCTCCGCTGGAATTGTACGATCGTCCGAACAACCTCTTCGTCGCAGGCTTCATCGGTTCCCCGGCGATGAATTTCATCAGCGGCAGCATGACGGGAGACGGGTTTCGAACCGCCGACGGTCTGCTCCTGCCGAGCGAGCGCCGTCCGGCAGATGCCGTCATCTACGGCATTCGTCCCGAACATATCCGGTTGGACCCGGGCGGCATCGAGGTCACGACGGTGGTCGTCGAGCCGACGGGTTCGGAAACGCTCGTCATCGTCCGGCTGGGAACGCAGACGCTGACCTGCGTCTTCAGGGAACGGATCAGGGCGGCCCCCGGCGAGGTGCTGAGGATTGCGCCAATCCATGATGCTGTTCACCTGTTCGCCGGAAACGAGCAGCGGATCACCTCAGGCGAAGCCCCGTTGAACTGACCCGGCCGATTGCCCCTCCCCTTCGGCCGGCGCCAGCCGGGGGCGCGTTTTCGGCGCCCCCGGCCCCCGAGAGCTCTTTTATTGAGGAAAGCTGTCATCCTGCTCTAGCTGGCGGCGTTCCTTTTGCCGAGGAGGGCTGCGCGGATCTGTTCGCTTTTGCTCACCAGGGGAGCGGGAACCGGTGCTGTCTCTTCGGGCGCATCGGCTTTGCCGGTGGTCTGCTTGAGGCTCAGGAAGCGTTTTTGCGCGACCAGCCGGTCTTCGGACGACAGTGGTTCGACAGGTTCACCGTCAAGACTATGGCGCATGGAATCGGGCTGGGCGCTGGCGAAATAGTAGCGCCGGCAGTGGACATAGGCCGCGGTCGCTCGCCTGAGCGTGGTGACGCCGGCATCGGGCTTCAAGAGCGGGCGGAGTTCGTTGAAAAGGCCGACGGCAAAAGGAAGGACCGGATCACCCGCCTTGGCCGGAAGGACGCCGACCGGCCGGATCAACAGCACATTGATCGCGTTTGCCTTCTCCACGTCGAGCTCGGTTGCCGCAATCGGTCCGCGGCTGATCTTCCAGGGCTTGTCCATGCGTCCTCCATGTAACGTCCATAGCGATCGACTGTGATGGTATCTTGACGGACAGGGCGAGTAACGGAAGTCGCACATCGTCGGTTCCACTGCAAGCAGGTGAGACGCGCAACATCAGCCAAGTGACGAAAATCCGTTCCCCAGGGCTGATATGGTCCGGTGTCATCGGCTGGCGTTTCATCTAATCGTTTTTATCGAGGAATATGCATTGACCTGCCGCATCGATTACACTTCTTATCCGCGCCCAAGATGGAGTGACCGGCCAGGGAGGATATATGCGGGTTTTCTCGAGCATTGACGAGTTGCGCCACACGCTCGATGCGCTGAGGCGGCAGGGGCGAACCGTTGGCCTTGTTCCGACGATGGGCTATCTCCATGCCGGTCATATGGAGCTCGTCTCGCGCGCTCGCGCCGAGAACGACATCGTCGTCGTCTCGATTTTCGTCAATCCGCTGCAGTTCGGCCCGGCGGAAGACCTCAGCAAATATCCGCGCGATCTGGAACGCGACGACGCCATGCTGAGGCAAGCCGGCGTCAATTTCCTTTTTTCGCCTGGCGTCGAGGACATGTATCCCCGCCCGATGCTTGCTGTCGTCGACGTTCCCGATCTCGGGCGCGAACTCGAAGGGGCGGTACGGCCTGGGCATTTTGCCGGCGTCGCCACTGTCGTCTGTAAGCTTTTCAACATCGTGCAGCCGCAAACCGCCTATTTTGGAGAGAAGGATTACCAGCAGGTCGTGATCATCAGGCGCATGGTGGACGATCTGGCCTTGCCGGTGCGCGTGATATCGGTGCCGACGGTCAGGGACAGCGACGGCCTCGCATTGTCGTCGCGCAACGTCTATCTCAGCGAGGCGGAGCGGCATGCCGCGGTGATCGTCCCCCAGACCCTTGACGAGGCCGAGCGTCTGGTCGCCGGCGGCCTGACCGATCCGGTGGAACTCGAGGCAAGGCTCACGGCATTTCTCAATCGCGAGCCTCTGGCAAAGCCCGAGGTCGTCGCCGTCAGGGATGCCGCAACGCTGCAGCCGGTCACATCGATCGCAGAGCCTGTCGTCGTGGCGCTCTTCGTTCGGGTCGGCTCGACACGGCTGCTCGACAACAGGGTCGTCAGTGACAACCGGGTCGTCAGTGACAACCGAGTTGTCGGAGACAACCGGGTTGTCGGGAACAAAAGGGTGATCGGCGGGCAGAGCTTGCCGGGAAAGGGAGTGACCAGATGAGCGCGGCCGGAATTCAGAAGCGCATTACGCCACCGCGCATCTCAGCCATGAAGGGCGGCAAGCCGATCGTCTGCCTGACCGCCTATACGACGCCCATGGCGCGGCTGCTCGATGAGCATTGCGACCTCCTGCTGGTTGGGGATTCGCTCGGCATGGTACTCTACGGTATGGAGAGCACCATCGGCGTCACGCTCGATATGATGATCGCGCACGGCAAGGCGGTGATGCGCGGCGTCGGCAAGGCCTGCGTTGTCGTCGACATGCCGTTCGGCAGTTATCAGGAATCCAAGGAGATCGCCTTCCGCAATGCTGTCCGCATCCTGCAGGAAACCGGCTGTGATGCCGTCAAGCTGGAGGGCGGCGAGGAGATGGCCGAGACCATCGCCTTTCTGACCAAGCGGGGGATTCCGGTTATGGGCCATATCGGCCTGATGCCGCAGCAGGTCCAAACCGCAGGCGGTTATCGATCTGTCGGCCATTCCGAACACGAGACGTCGAAGATCCGCCGCGATGCCCACGCCGTTGGCGGCTCGGGCGCCTTTGCCGTCGTCATCGAGGGCACGGTGGAGCCGCTCGCCCGGGAGGTGACGTCCGCCGTGCACGTCCCGACCATCGGCATCGGCGCTTCTTCCGCCTGCGACGGTCAGGTTCTGGTTTCCGACGACATTCTGGGGCTCTTCAACGATTTCACCCCGCGCTTCGTCAAGCGCTACGACGAACTCGGCAAGAGGATTTCGGCCGCCGCTGCCGCCTATGCCGACGAGGTCCGATCGCGACAGTTTCCGGCAGCGGAGCATACGTTCAAACGGCGATCTTGAGGCGAGGCCATATCAGGTCCATCACCGGACGGCATACTGTTCGCGCATGCTGTCGGCCGACCGGCGAACCGCCTCGGAAACCTGCTGGAGCTGTTTGGCCATCGGTGTCGAATTGCGCCAGATCATGCCTATCGTTCGCGACGGCTGCGGAGACTGAAAACGGGAGATCGAGACGTGCGCCGAGCGCGTTTCGAGGGGAACGGCCATCTCGGGAATCAAGGTGATGCCGATACCGGCGCTGACCATCTGGACCAAGGTGGAGAGAGAGCTGCCTTCCATGACTTCCCGGGGACGGGCCTGCCCGATCTTGCAGAACGACAAGGCCTGATCGCGAAAGCAGTGGCCTTCCTCGAGCAGCAACAACCGCATTTCGCGCAACGCCTCGCGTTCGGGCACCGGCTTACCCTCGTCTTCGGGCCGCCGAACCAGCACGAACTCTTCCTTGAAGAGCTCAAGTTCTGCCAGGGATGGTTCCGACACGGGCAAGGCAACGATTGCCGTATCCAGCTGGCCCTGCGCCAGCTCCTGAACCAGCTTCGACGTCTGCGTTTCGCGCACTTCGATCTGAATGCCTGCAAAGCTCCTGTTCAGATCGTTGATGATGGCCGGCAACAGATAGGGCGCAATCGTCGGGATGATGCCGATGCGCAGCCGCGTCAGGAAAGGATCGCGCGCGGCGCGCGCCAGTTCCGCCAGTTCGTCGACGCCACGCAGGATATCGCGGATCCTGAGAGCGACGGTCTGACCGAAAGCGGTCAGCTTCACCTCACGCGCGTTGCGCTCGAAAAGCTCACCGCCCAACTCTTGCTCAAGTTCTTTGATCTGCATTGACAATGCCGGCTGGGAGATCGCACAGGCGTCGGCCGCGCGTCGGAAGCGTCCATCTCTTGCCAGCGCTTCAAAATAACGTAGCTGTTTCAGCGTAAGGTTCTTCATAATCTCAGCTTATCGCAGCGATCAGTAAATCCAACTTAAATTTATGAAGCGCTTCCGATATGAAGACTGCAGGGAGAGAGTGGGGCGCCAGCTCGGCTCATCTTTTTGGACCGCAGACAGATCAAGCAATCAAGGAGACGATCATGGACAACCCCACTGACAGCGCAGGCAAATGTCCTGTCGCACACGGCAATACGCCTCGCAGCAGATCCAATCGCGACTGGTGGCCGGATCAACTGAACGTGCAGATTCTTCACCAGAATTCCGGCCGCGCCGACCCGCTCGGCCAAGCCTTCGATTATGCCGAGGAGTTCAAGAAGCTCGATCTCGACGGCCTGAGGAAGGATCTTCACGCCTTGATGACGGATTCGCAGGATTGGTGGCCGGCCGATTTCGGTCACTATGGCGGCCTGTTCATCCGCATGGCCTGGCACAGCGCCGGCACTTACCGCATCACCGATGGCCGCGGCGGCGCCGGGGCCGGCCAGCAGCGTTTTGCGCCGCTCAACAGCTGGCCTGACAACGTGAACCTCGACAAAGCCCGCCGCCTGCTGTGGCCGATCAAGCAGAAATACGGCAACAGGATCTCCTGGGCCGACCTGTTGATCCTCACCGGTAATGTCGCGCTCGAATCCATGGGTTTCAAGACCTTCGGTTTCGCCGGCGGCCGCGCCGACGTCTGGGAGCCGGAAGAACTCTACTGGGGTCCTGAGGGAACCTGGCTGGGTGACGAACGCTACAGTGGCGAACGCGAACTGGCAGAGCCGCTTGGCGCTGTGCAGATGGGCCTTATCTATGTCAACCCGGAAGGCCCTAACGGCACTCCGGATCCGCTGGCATCCGCCCGCGACATCCGTGAAACCTTCGCCCGTATGGCGATGAACGACGAAGAAACCGTGGCGCTGATCGCCGGCGGGCATACCTTCGGCAAGACCCATGGCGCTGGCGATCCGTCGTTTGTCGGTGTCGACCCGGAAGGCGGCGAGCTCGAAGCTCAGGGCCTGGGCTGGACCAGCAAGTTCAACACCGGCGTCGGTCGCGATGCCATCGGCAGCGGCCTCGAAGTGACCTGGACCCAGACGCCGACCCAGTGGAGCAACTACTTCTTCGAAAACCTGTTCGCTTTCGAATGGGAGCTGACCAAGAGCCCGGGCGGCGCGCATCAGTGGCAGGCCAAGAACGCCGATGCCTCCATTCCGGATGCCTATGATGCATCGAAGAAGCATCTGCCGACCATGCTGACCAGCGACCTGGCACTGCGCTTCGATCCCATCTACGAAAAGATCTCGCGCCGCTTCCTGGAAAACCCTGCCGAGTTCGCCGATGCCTTCGCCCGCGCATGGTTCAAGCTGACCCACCGCGATATGGGACCGAAGGTGCGCTACCTCGGCCCGGAGGTTCCGGCCGAAGACCTGATCTGGCAGGACGTGATCCCGGCCGTCGATCATCCGCTTGTCGACGACAAGGATATCGCCGACCTCAAGGCAAAGGTGCTCGCAACGGGCCTCACCGTGCAGGAACTGGTCTCGACCGCCTGGGCGTCCGCCTCGACCTTTCGAGGCTCCGACAAGCGTGGCGGCGCCAATGGCGCGCGTATCCGCCTTGCCCCGCAGAAGGACTGGGAAGTCAACCAGCCGGCGCAGCTCGCCAAGGTCCTCGGCGTTCTCGAAGGCATCCAGAAAAACTTCAACGCCGCCCAGACCGGGGCGAAGAAGATCTCGCTGGCCGACCTGATCGTTCTGGGTGGTGCAGCCGGCGTCGAGAAAGCGGCAGCGGCCGGCGGTCATGCCGTCAGCGTGCCGTTCACGCCGGGCCGCATGGACGCTTCCGAGGCACAGACCGATGCGCATTCCTTCGCAGCGCTGAAACCCCGCGCCGACGGTTTCCGCAACTATATCGGCGGCCGGCAGTTCATGAAGCCGGAAGAAGCGCTCGTCGACCGCGCCCAGTTGCTGACGTTGACCGGACCTGAAATGACCGTTCTCGTCGGCGGCCTGCGTGTGCTGAAGGCCGGCGCGCCCGAACATGGCGTCTTCACCTCCCGTCCGGAAACGCTGACCAACGACTTCTTCGTCAACCTGCTCGACATGGGCACGCAGTGGTCGCCCGCTGCGGGCAGGGACGGCGTTTATGAAGGGCGTGATCGCAAAACCAACGAAGTCAAGTGGACCGGCACCCGCGTCGACTTGATTTTCGGCTCGCACTCGCAGCTGCGCGCCTTTGCCGAAGTCTATGGCCAGTCCGACGCCAAGCAGAAGTTCGTCAAGGACTTCGTCGCGGCCTGGACCAAGGTCATGAACGCCGATCGTTTCGATATCGTCTGATCGGCTGAACACTGTCTGGACGCGGCTTTCAGTCGCGTCCCGGCACTTTCTTTGCATTGAAGGCGGGACCTACCGCCCGAGTGTCCAGTCATCGAGGCGTCTGATGCTCGGTTAGGCGGGCACTACCTCTCCTCCCTCATCCCTGTGCTTGTCACAGGGATCCAGTGCGCCCAAGTCCTTGGGCGCGAGAGACTCCCTTTCCGGTAAAAGTCATTCACCGCGCAGACGCGCGGTGGCTGGATTCCTGTGACAGGCACAGGAATGAGGAGTGCGGAGGTGGCGTCGCCCGATCGCAGCACCGTCTCTGGGCTTTTAGTGAGGCAGGATGCCGAAAGGCGAAAGTGACAGCAGATCGGGATCGGTCGTCGCCGTTACCGTCGCTACCTGGGCATGGCTTATGCTGTAGCCGTAGGTGAGGACGCGGTCACCGTCGATCATGAAGAATTGCGCCTGATCCAGGCCGGGCCGCAAGGTACCCGTCACGGTGACGGTCTCGTACATTCTTGCCAGGTGCAAAGGCTCTTCCGGAACGACACGAACCAGTTGGTTGGGCGGAGGGGAAGGCATGTGGCTGCAGGCTCCGGCCCAAGGCACCAGCATGAATTCGTAGACAAGATCGCCATCCTGGTCGATCGGCAGAACGAAGCCCGTCAATTCGATCGGATGTTCCTCACCATGCCAGGCGAGTGTTTCGCCCTTTGGGCCGCTCACCGCCTTGCCCGACAGCGGCACTGTCGCTTTGGCCTGATCGGCCGGCCGTAAAGCGCTCCAGAAGATAGGCTGCGCCGCAGCGAAGGCGTTAGAAATTGGCCATGCGGAACCAAATGCCAGCGCCGCGAACGTCAGGAGGAAAGGTTTGTGTTTCATCATTGCATCTCCATCGCGCCGGCCGCTTTGACCACCTTGCCGCTGCCGCATGGATGCTACTCTCGATCCCGCTCAGCCGTCAAAGCTACCTCGCGGCCCACTCATGTTCATCAGGCCAGCAGAACCTTGCCGCCCGTTCGGAAGGGAAGAGCGGACTGCAGGGCTTGTCGGACATTTTCCAAGGGGAATACCTCCCGCACCTCGGTCGCGATGATTTTCGAAACGATCTGCGCCGCGACCTTGGAATAGGCGTGCTGCACGTCGTCCATAGCTTCGGAATGAACCCATTCCCTGAGGTGAAAATAGGAAAAGGAAATATCGGGATGGGACGCCCAGAATGAATTCGGAATGCTTTGGCCCGAAAGCAGGCCGTAATGCACGAAGCGTCCGCCCGGCCGCAGCGCATCGGCGAGGACTGCGGCGCGCACACCTCCGACGCAATCGAGCACCGCGTCAAGCCCATGCCGGCCGGCGAGCCCGGCAACCAGATCACTTTCGCTTTTTTCCCTATCGATGATGACAGCCTCGACCCGGCCGCGCAGCCGCTCAAGTGATCCTTCACCGCGGACGATGGCAACCGGCTCCACGCCTGCGGCATTGGCGAGACCGATCAATATCGCTCCGATCGAAGAGGCGGCGGCATTGATGGCGATGCGCATGCCCGGCCTCAGCCCGATCTTGGCATGCAGCATCAACCACGCTGTCATTGGATTGACGTAGCTCGTCGCAGCTTCGACGTCGGTAAGCTCGTCTGGAACACGCAGGCACCAGCCGGGATCGGTATCCTTGAATTCCTGCCAGCCGCCCGCACTACGCACCGGCAGCACGCGTGTTCCCGGGGAAAGCCCATGAACCTCCTCGCCGCACTGTTCGACTACGCCGAACGCTTCGAAGCCCGGAATGAAGGGCAATATCGTGCGTCCGCTATAGGCTCCTGATATGGTGATGATATCGGACGGATTGATCGCCCGCGCCAGCAGACGCACCCTCACCTGGTCGCGCCGCAGCGACGGCAGCGCAGCCTGCTCGAGCTCGACGACCTCCTCGGCCGGCCCGAATTTTCGCACGACCGCCTGATATTGCATTGCATCCCCCACACACTGCGGTTAGATCACCCCGTCGTATTTTCGGTGATCGAATGAGCGTTGATGACAGGCCTTTAGCATCGTTCCGGGTCTCGATGCGAGACATCGACATCTATGGTCATGTCCACAATTCCCGTTATCTCGATTATTGCGAGGATGCGGTCGTCGAGTTTCTGCGGCAACGGCAAATTCTCAGCCATTTTCGTCACACCTCCTCCGGCGTCGCCTATCACGTGAAGAAGGCGGAGATCACCTTTCACAGCCCGATTGATCTCGACGATGTCGTCGAGGCAAAGGTGGACGTGGGGAAAATCGGGCGCACGAGCCTGTCCTTTGCCATAGAACTCTTTCGCCAGCGCGATGGCGCCCATTGCGCATCGGCGCATTTCGTCTGGGTCTGCGTCGGCCTCTCCGACGGCCGCCCGACGCCGATCCCGGAAGCGACCGGAGCCGCTCTGTCTCCCGGCTGATTGCCGATCATTCAAACCAGCGGGTGTCCATGCCGATCCATGCGCAGCTTCTTCGACATGCAACGGAGACACCGGACAAGCCGGCGCTGGTGATCGACGGGCGCTCGCTCAGCTATGGCGAGCTCTATGTGCGGGCCAAGGCAATTTATCGGTTTCTCCAAGATCTGCCTCGCTCGAACCGCCGCATGCTCGATCTGCCCGGTGTGGAGAGGCTTGCCGCTCTCAGCCTTGGCAACCATATCGGCTTTGCCGAGTATTTTGCGGCGGCCACCGCTTTCCCGAATTCCTGCGCGGTCATCGACCCGCTGATGCCGGCAGAAAGGATCGAACGCATCATCGAGCGCCTGGCGCCTGACGTTCTGATCGTCGATGACGATGCCGGGCCGAGCGCGGAAATTGCCCGAAGGCTGGGCATTCCCGTCGTCACCGCCGGAGCGGAGGCTTTCGACCTCGCTGCAGCGGGAGGTGAATCCGAGCTGCCGGCCGATGCCGACAAGATCTTTCTGATCGGCTTCACATCGGGGACCACCGCCGAGCCGAAGGCCTATTATCGCTCGCGCGAGCAGTGGCGCCGGAGCCTCGATCGCGGACGTGTCGTTTTCGAGCTCGAAGATGCGCCGTCGACAATGTGCCCGGGAGCCTTGGCTCATGGCCTGGCGCTCTATGCACTGGTCGAAGCCTTGGATGTCGGGGCAACCTTCCATTCAGTCCGGAAATGGGATCCCGTCGCGGTGCCACGCACGCTCTCCTCCTGGCACGTCGAACGGCTGGTCGCCGTGCCGACGCATATAGCCGGCATTGCAAGAGCGTGGGCGGGCGAACCCGCTCTGACCTCCTTGCGCGACGTCCTGACCGCCGGCGCCAAGCTTGACAGGAACGGTGTCGAATCCATGCGCTGCCTGTTTCCGAAGGCCCGTATCCGGGAATATTACGGCGCATCCGAGCTAGGTTTCATGACGGTCTCGACCCTTGTCGGCGGCGAGATCGATTTTCCGATCGACCGGGTGGGACAAGCCTATCCCGGCGTGGAAATTTCCATTCGCGACCCCGATGAAAACGACGTCGGGACCGATGTGCCGGGAACCATATTCGTCAGGAGCGACCTGATCGCGGATGGATATCTCTGGGGCGATGACGGTCAGGCGTTCCGGGTCACAGAAGCGGGAGCGACGGTCGGAGATCTCGGCGAACTCGATGCCGATGGCATGCTGCGGGTGATCGGCAGGGCCGGCGGCATGATGATATCAGGCGGCAACAACATCTATCCCGCCGAAGTCGAGAGCGCGCTCAAAGCCTGCCTCGGGGTAGAGGATGCCGTTGTCTTCGGACTGCCGGACGCCTATTTCGGCCAGCGGATCGTCGCCGTCGTCTCGGGAGAGACTACGGATCCGAAAATCCTGGCAGATCATTGCGCGCAGATGCTCGGGAAGTACAAGACGCCCAAGCAATTCTACCATATAAGGTCCTGGCCGATGACGAGCAGCGGGAAGATATCGAGGGGGCAAGTGGAGCGGGCCGTGGTTTCTGGAGGCGATCTTGTCCTACGCCTTTCAGCCTGACGAGGATTGGCAGCCAGTCGTGGTTGCCGCCTACCGGTCGCCGATCGGCCGGGCGTTCGGGTCGCTTGCGACTGTCGCGGCGGAAGACCTGCTTGTGCCGATCATTCATCGGATCCTGTCCGAGACGGGAATTGCGCCCGAAAGCATCGACGATGTGCTGGTGGGCAATGCCGCCGGCGGCGGCGGAAATATCGCGCGGCTGGCGGCGCTCACCGCAGGTCTGCCCATGGCGGTTCCGGGTGTTTCGATCGATCGGCAATGCGGCTCGGGCCTGGAAGCGATCATCATGGCAGCCCGGCTGATCCAGGCGAAAGCCGGTTCGTGCTTTCTGGCCGGCGGCGTGGAGAGCGTCAGCACCGCGCCATGGCGCGTCGAAAGACCAAAGGCGAATGGGGCGCTGCCCCGCTTTTACGGGCGCGCCCGGTTTTCGCCTGACACGATCGGCGATCCGGAAATGGGAATTGCCGCCGAAAACGTCGCCCGTCGGTTCGGCATATCGCGGCAGAGACAGGATGAATTCGCCCTGCGCAGCCATAGGCTCGCCGTAGCGGCGGCCGAGGCAGGCATCTTTCGGCCAGAGATCGTCGACATCTCTACCGGCCACGGACTGATCGAGCGGGACGAGTGCCCACGCGTCTCCACATCTCTCGAGGCTCTCGCAAACCTCCGGCCGGTCTTCCTGGCCGATGGTTCGGTGACAGCAGGCAATGCCTGCCCGCTGAACGACGGCGCCTGCCTGGTGCTCGTCATGAGCCGTGGCATGGCGAAAAGCCTTGGCTTCGAAAAGGGCCTTGCCTTCATCGACAGCGCCGCTGCCGGCGTCGACCCCAACCTGCTCGGCATCGGCCCGGTCGCCTCGACTAGGAGGCTGCTGCAGCGTCAGCCCGGGCTCTCGCTTTCCAACATCAATACCATCGAATTCAACGAGGCTTTTGCGGCCCAGGTTCTGGCATCGCTGGATCAGCTCGAGATCCCTGCCGACACGATCAACAGGAACGGCGGAGCAATTGCCTTGGGCCATCCGTTCGGCGCCTCCGGCGCAATCCTCGTGACCCGACTATACAGCCAGCTGATCCGCAACACCGGGGAAGGCTGGGCGCCCGGCGCGACTGCCTTGGCCATGATCGGTATCGGCGGAGGCATCGGGCTGACCGCCATGTTCGAGGCTGCCAAGCTTTCCTGACCCGGCGAAGGCGCAGACCATCAGGCGGCGGCGCGTTTGTGATCGGCCGGATGCTGAAGCCGAAAGCCGATCGCCAGCCTGTTCCAGGCGTTGATCATCGCAATACCGATCGAAAGGGCCACCAACTCGTCATCCGAGAAGTTGGCGTGCACTTCTTCATAAACATCATCCGGCGCATGGCTTTTCGCTATCTGAGTAAGGGCCTCGGCCCAGGCGAGTGCCGCCCGCTCCCGTGTGCTGAAGAGCTGTGACTCCCGCCATGCGTCGAGAAGCAACAGCCGGTCATCCGTTTCGCCAAGCTTCAGCGCGTCCTGGCGGTGCATATGCAGGCAATGCGCGCATCCGTTCATTTGGGAAACACGCACTTTGACGAGTTCGAGCAGCTTTGGATCGAAGCTTCTCGCAATCCAGGCTTCAACAGCCACGAGGCCGTCGATGCCGCTGTTCTTATGGGCCATGAAGTTCAGACGCTTGATCATTCTTATCTCCATCGTGAGGATTGATCGCCGAAGTACCGGCTTGCAGACCAGTGAATACGCCTTGCCTTCCGGGTTGGTCATCTGCCCCCACGGTAGGTTCGGTCGATGCCTGTTGACGTGATGTTCCTCCATTTCAGCCAACCGGCTCATCGCAGAGCCAGTTGGCCTACTACGTTCGCATAGGGTGACAGCGACCGAGGAAGAATAGTTTGGGGCCGCGATCCGGCGCATCCTCCTTCCCATCGGTTACACCGGCCGCACCGGCAACGGTCCCGATGAAGTCGCTTCGCTCATCGAGGGCGCGGGGGCATGCCGAGCAGTAGCCTGCTCGCTTTCAGGTCAACAGAGGAAACTCCTCGTAAAGGACAAGGAGACTACCCATGAAAATCGTCGTTATCGGCGGCACTGGCCTCATCGGCTCGAAGACCGTGGAAAGATTGCGCAACAAGGGGCACGAGGTGTTGGCGGCTTCGCCGAATTCGGGCGTCGACACGATTACCGGCAAGGGTGTGGCCGAAGCGCTCGCCGGCGCGCAGGTGGTTCTCGATCTCGCAAACTCGCCCTCGTTCGAGGACAAGGCCGTCCTGGAATTCTTCCAGACGTCGGGCCGCAATCTGCTCAAGGCAGGGGTTGCCGCCGGCGTGAAGCATCATATCGCCCTGTCGATCGTCGGCATGGAGCGGCTGCAGGGCAGCGGCTACATGCGCGCCAAGATGGCCCAGGAGGAGCTGATCAAGACGTCCGGCATACCCTACACCATCGTGCACTCGACGCAGTTCCATGAATTCATGGCTGGCATCGCCCAGTCAGGCACCGTCGGTCAGACTGTGCATCTGTCGCCCGCCCACGTGCAGCCGATCGCCTCGGACGACGTCGCCGACGTCATGGCCGACGTGGCGCTCGGCACGCCTGTGAATGGCACGATCGAGATCGGCGGGCCGGAGAAAGTCCGCCTCACCGAAATCGTGATGCGTCTCTTCAAGGCGACGAACGATCCGCGCCAGGTGGTGGCGGATCCGCACGCCCGCTATTTCGGGGTCGAGCTCGAGGACAATTCGCTCGTGACCGGGGCCAAGGCTCGGCTCGGCCAGATCCGTTTCGACGATTGGCTGAGCCGGCAGCCGCCGCAGAAAAGGAGCGCCTGACGGACGAAGCCGCCAGTGCGCGTTCCATTAACGAAGGAGACCAGACATGCTCAGGAAAATGATTTCGACAGCAGCATTCGCGCTTGTCCTCGCCGCCGGCACTCAAGCTCACGCCGGAGGTGGGAAAGCGAAGGTAAGCGTCGTTTTCGACCAGAAGCTTCCCAATGTTCCCGGTAAGAGCATGAAGGCTGTGATGGTGGAATATGAGCCCGGCGGCCTGTCGCCCGGCCATACCCATCCGGATTCGGCCTTCATCTACGCCACCGTTCTCGAAGGAGCGATCCGCAGCGCGGTGAACGATGGCCCGGTGAAAACGTATAAGGCCGGAGAAAGCTTCGCCGAATTTCCCGGCGATCACCACAGCGTCAGCGCAAACGCCAGCGACACCAAGCCGGCGCGCCTGCTTGCTGTCTTCGTGCTGGACACGGACGAGACGGAACTGACGATCGACGACAAATAACGTGGTACTTGATGCCCGGCGCCGCCGGGCATCGTTTCCCCCTGATCACGCAGCCTGCAGTGCTATCTCCAGGTCGGCGATCAGATCGTCCGGATGCTCGATGCCGATCGAAAGACGGATCGTCGATTCCAGAACGCCGATGCGCTGACGGACATCGGCGGGCACGCCGGAATGCGTCATGGCGGCCGGATGGCTCGCAAGCGATTCCGTTCCCCCGAGGCTGACCGCAAGCTTGAAGATCTGCAGCGCGTTCAGGAATTTGAACGAGGCTGGCTGGCCGCCGCGGATGTCGAAAGAGAAAGTGGAGCCCGCGCCGGTGCATTGCGCGATGAAGGTCCGGCCGGCCGGCGATTCCGGATCGTGGTAGGGCAGGTAGTGAACCTTCTCGACCTTCGGGTGATCGCGCAGAAAGTCGGCGACGGCCCGCGCGTTGCTGTTTGCCCGTTCCATGCGGAGCTGCAGCGTTTCCAGCGAACGGCCGAGCATCCAGCAGGAATGCGGATCGAGCTGGGTGCCGATCGCGCCGCGCAAGGCCTTGATCTGCTTGATCACCGCCTTGCGGCCAAGAACGGCGCCGGCGATCAGATCGGAATGACCACCGACATATTTTGTCAGCGAATAGAGCGAGATATCGGCGCCGTGCTCGATCGGTCGCTGGAAGACCGGCCCGAGCAGGGTGTTGTCGCAGACGATGATCGGCATATGGCCCTGTCTTGCACCGATCGCGTCGGCCACGCGTCGGATCATCGCCACATCGACCAGGCTGTTAGTCGGATTGGCAGGCGTCTCGATCAGGATGACGGAAACGCGGCCCTTGGCCATCGCCTCTTCAGCCGCCTTCTGCACCGATCCTTCGCTGACGCCGTCGGCAAATCCGACGGCGGCGGCGCCGAGGTTCAGGAAGGTCTTCGCCAGCAATGTTTCCGTTCCGCCGTAGAGCGGCTGTGAATGCAGGATCGCATCGCCCGGCCGGACGAAGGCGAGCAGGGTGGTGGCGATCGCCGCCATGCCGGATGAAAACAGCACGCCGCTTTCGGTCCGTTCGTAGACCGCGAGCCTGTCCTCGACGATCTCGCTGTTTGGATGGTTGAAGCGCGAATAGACGAGGCCGGCCCCTTTCCCTTCGGGCGGCTCGCGGCGGCCCGACACGTAATCGAAGAAGTCGCGGCCATCTTCCGCCGTCTTGAACACGAAGGTCGAGGTGAGGAATACCGGCGGCTTGACCGCCCCTTCCGAGAGTTCCGGATCGTAGCCGTAATTCAGCATCTGTGTTTCGGGATGCAGGGCATGATTGCCGATATGGGTTTTGGAAGGATGCGGGGCGGTCATCATCGTCTCCTGTGTCGGGACTGGCGAAATGGCAGAATACATCAAAACCATAGGAGAGGAGCAATCATAGCGGTCAGCTCTTGGTCTCGCCCAGAGTATCCGCGACATAAGCCCCGCGCGCTCCCATTGGCAGCGGCGTTCCTGTCGTCGTGTCCTTCGCGGTCTGATGCTCCAGTTCGGCGTTAAGCTCCCCTCCGATGATAAGAATGACGACGGAAAGCCAGATCCAGATGAGGAAGCCGATCAGTGCGCCGAGCGTGCCGTATGTCGCGTTGTAATTGGCGAAGTGATCCAGATAGTAGGAGAAGCCGAGGGACATGGCGGTCCAGGCGACCGTGGTCAGAACCGCGCCCCATGTCATCCACCGGAGCTTGGCAGGCTCCCGGCTGGGGCCGAAGCGGTAGACCGATGTAACGGCCACTGCGACGACCAGCAGAAGCAGTGGCCATCGGATGAGAAGGGCCATGTGCTCCTTGAACTGATCGAGCCAGAGATAGGAGAGAACAACCGGCATGACCCCGACGAGCACCACCATGACTACTGTCAAAAGCATTGCGCACAAGGTGAAGCAGAGGCCGATCAGGTTCAATCGGATAAGCCCCCGCTTCTCCTCTTCCTCATAGGCGACGTTCATCGCGTCGAAGAGCGCCAGCGTGCCGCTATGCGTGCTCCAGAGGGCGATGCCGAGGCCGACGAAGAAGGTGATGCCGAGCGTAGCATCGCGCCGATCGACGAGTTCCTTGATCTGATTGGCAAGAAGATCGAACGCTCCGGATGGCATGAGGCCGGCCAATTCGCGAAGGTGTTCGGATATGGTGGCCGGATCCGCAACCAGCCCGTAGAGTGACACCAAAGCCGCCATGGCTGGGAAGAGCGCCAGCAACAGATAGAACGTCACGCCCGCGGCAATCAAAGTGACCCGGTCGGCGAGGACCTCGTGGAAGACGCGCCAGAACACGTCGCGAAGGCCGCTGAAAGGGATAGCCTCGGGCGTGCTGGCGCTGCGGCCATGATCGTCAGCTGCACGGTCGGTATCCGCAGACGCGGCGACCGACCTGCGCTCAGTTGCTTGCACCAAGACAAATGCGCCAATCGCTGCGGCCATCATTGTCGCCGCAATGGGGAATTTCTTGAGGTGAAGTACATCTAGCATGAGGATGTTCTCCGATCTGGTGCGGAGATAACGCAGGGTGCCGCTAAAGGATGCAAGCCGTTGCTTTCCTGCGGACATTTAAGCCGGAGCCCGAGATTAGTCCGCTTCCCCCTGTCGAGTTGGGCGGCAGGGATTAGAGGTGATTGAGAGCTCGTCAAGCGGCGCCGCCACTGCCCTCGGTATCGCCTACAGCAAGGGATTGTAAGTAGTTTCAGAAATCATAAGTCATTGATATAGCTGCGATCGCCTCCGGCTACGGAAGCGAACGTGGACTTTAGTTTCGTTACTGCGTTGCCGGATGTCTTTTTCGCAGGTCTGCCGATAGGGCGGCTTGACGGCTGCGAGGCCGGTAGATCAGTGCGCAGCTCGTATCGGAAGCGCGACTTGGACCTGAATCCTGCCGCCGTCCGATGCCGGCGACCGGCACCTGCAGGCGACGCGCTGTATAGCACGCCCGACAAAACAATAGCGCTGGTGACAATGGCCTGCAATAGCCGTTTGCGTTATCAACGGCCATAGGCCGGCTCACTGCGAGCCCATTGCTTTCGCCGGGCGCGCCTCATGGCCAAGCGGCATCGAGACCGAGGCAGTGCCCTGCCCGCGGGCGCGATCTCGATGGCCACGGTGGTTGCTTGATAGCGTCTCGGCAATCGCCAGAACGCGCATCGCGATCGCCAAGTCTCCACGCGAAAGCAACTGTGTGGGAAGGCGGTGGTGACATGATGCGCGCTGCTCCGAACGTCGGCAAGCTCGCAGCCGGGCGTTATGTGCCATCGGCGGCCCCTCCCCGACTGTCACTGGCAGCGCTGCTCTGGGAATCTCCAGCACCCCTTTGAAGGCGCAGGATAATCTCCTGTCATATCGGCCGGGACTAACGCCGGTCTTCCACATTGCCTGAGAGCGTGGGGCCGTGCGTCAACAAATAACATGCATCAATGACGGGCGCCGCCCCATCTGACATGACGGGGAGGCCATGGCGCCACGGTCGGCTATCCCAGGACAAGGCCGACGGGCGGCTCCTGTTCCCATATACGTTCGCTCGCTGCCGCAAGCAAATCGGCGACAGTCGCCGCTGGGTCATGCGCGCTGACGGGCTGTCGGTCGATATCAGCGGCCACCCGCTCGCAATGAGCTGATGCGTCGGAAAGCCTCGGCTGTGACCTGCCGATCCCGTAGGTCGAAGACAGCCCTCCCCTGTCGCGTGACCCTTCCGCTCGGTCGCATGAAGAGCCGAATGCGGTGGCAGCGAGATAGCGTTCTGTCGGTTGGCCGTCGCACGGAAGGCGCAGCCTCGATGACGGGAGGACAGTCGACCCTGCAGCGTTCTCTCAGGCGAATCCGCGAACCCCTGCAGGCCAAACGCCGCCTGATCGTGCCGTTGTCCGCGGACAACCGGATGATCAACCTGGTGGCTGTCAGGTCGTTTCCACATGAGCCGATCTCCGCAGCAATTGGTTCGCGCGGCCGCGAAAATTTCCCTGATATCTCCCTGCTGATGGATGCCATGGAGTTGCGGCAATACGCCCGCCTCGATGGCCCTGCCTGGTATTGTAGAGCAGCGGTCTCATGCATCTTGCCGAACACACGTGGCATTTCGCCTCCAAGAGTTCCGAAGAACTCCGCCGGTTCTGCGGACAGGTCCATGCTACCAAGAACTTGCCCCGCGTTTAAGGAGAAGCAGAACGCCGCCAATTCGAAGTGATGTGGGGCTGCATGCGCTGCGGCTTCGGTCACCGAAAGGGATCCGCGGCAAGGATGGCATGGCGCCGCGGTGGCGTCATCCTTGCCGCTCTTGCGCCTCCTTGACTGGGCGGCAATCGAGGCCGCCCGTCGCCCGGCGGAGGTTGTTTGGCCAACGGCTATGCCTCGGTCGCAACGCCGGGGCAAATCGGGCAAGCGGGGCGGCGGTCAGCGCTGTCCTTCGAGGCCCCTGTTGGGCGTCTTAGGCGAGGGCTGGAGAGAGGGCGGCAGGTGATGGTGGCGAATCCCGCAGCGTGTCAGCTCGCGGCGCATCGATCGGCTTGTCCATCAAGCTCGCCGATTGGTCCTCCTACCTGAGCTTTGTAGGTCAAAGGCCGATGATTCTGTGGATGGCGGAATGCCGACGGCAGCTTTCGCATGTGATGGGCGGATGGATGGATGTGTCGCCGTCGTTGGTCATCGGCGCCAGGTCGGCCAACTTGGCGATCGCCTTGGTTCGATATCTCGGCCAATTCGACCTCAATCAGGTGGAGACAAGCGGGGCCGCCCCCATGCTCGGGGCGAAGGATTGGCAGGGCGGATCGTCGTCGATCATTGAGGCAATCTCCATTCGCGCGTCCGGTTCTTGGTGCACCAGCAGTGCGATCCCCTACCCTCATCAGTCACTTCGCGGCGGAGCAGGTCGCCCCGCTGAAAGCTTTTGAACTCCCTCCGCCGGATCGCTGACAGCAAGTTGTCCGCGGACAACCCCACGCCTAGCCCTGATCGCGTGCGAGGGAAGGCTGTACTCGCCCGGCACTTCGTCTGCCACATCCACGCAACCGCCAGGCTTGAATTTGCCGCATTGCGACATTACCTCGTGACGGACCGAAGCGCTTCCCCTCCTAGCCGTTTCGGTCCGACGGACAGCACTTCTCCTCCCAGGCTGTCGGTCACTATCGAAGCCCGGCGCATCTCTCCCGCGCCGGGCTTTTGTCATTCTTGCAACCCGCCGCCGGGCAGGCAGCGCATCCTCACGTTCCATTCGTGTCGATCCGACTTCGCGAGATGTGTCGGGGTCAGGGAGGCTTGAGCCGGCGATGGGTTGTCTGCGCCGCGGATTTGTGCCGCGACCGCCGCATCGCCTCCAGCAGGAGAGCCGCGCGTGGCTGTCTGATGAGATCCCTGGCGAGCAAGTCGTGCCTCAAGAGCGCCACAGACCGACGATGGCGCGGTCACCGCCGCTTGCTGATCTCAGCCGTCCGACTGCGCGGTGCCTTCCGGTGGAGGGCGCCGAATGCCTTAGTCATGTCTCGCCGGCCTATGAAAGCCGATCAAGTCAGCTGTTGGTGTGCCATATCTTCAACGCGCCGTCGGCGGCCAATCTCATCTCGATCTTAGTCGGTATACCGTGGCTCCGATCCCTTCTCCGCGCTTGCTGGCGCCGAGGGATGATGCATGTTGATTTCCACAGCAGGCCCTCCAGCACTGGGCAGGGAAGGGTGTCTGTGGCTCGCCTGGACTAAGCCTCGAGATAGCCGGATTCGAGGTCGGCGCTCTGAGCGAGTTGTCGCCCATGCCTTGCGCCGGATGTTTGAGCGTTGCGACGTCATCGTCGGTCAAAAGTGCGGCTAGCTGATTGCGCCGGTCGAAGGAAGGATGATGTCGAGGACGTCAAGCTCTTCGGTGCCGCGGCGCTACGTCGCTCCGGTTCCCCGCAGAGATGGGGCGGTCGGTTTTGCGGAGCCGGCCCTTATGGTTCAGGCGTCGTCGTAGCAGAGCGCCCATTGGTCGCCGATATACCAGCAGCGTCCTATCCGCGGCTCCGTCTTCCAGAGCAGACTTTTGACGAACTCGATGCCGCCGCGCCTGAAGGCGGCGGTGAGCGCCTCGATCTCGTTATCGTCGATTGTCAATCCACCATTCGCGCAGACGAAATAGGCTGAGCCGATCCAGCGCGCCGCAAATCCACCCTCGCCGCGCTCAATACGAAGTGCAGCACCGTGGGACGCATGACGGCCGCCTTTCGGCGGTCGGTCCTGGTGCGGAACGCCGAGTGGCAGCACGAGGCGCCCTCCAGGCCGCAGCCTTTCGATCCAGGGTTCCGCGGGCCGCGCGACGGCGAAATTTACATAGATCGCATCCACCTCCTGCTGCGGCCATAGACTGCCGTCGGCGTGGATGACGCTGACATTGGCGCGATCGGCAAGCGCTGTTTGAGCGTGGTCAGCCAGATCGGGATCCATCTCGACGGCATAGACATGACCGGAAGCGCCGACAAGCTCGGAAAGAATGGCGCTGTAATAGCCGGTGCCGGCACCGATATGGGCGATGCGATCGCCGATTTGTATGTCCAGCTCTGCCAGGAGTCGGGCATGCAGTGAGGGACTACCATTGTTGACACCTTTGTCGGACTGCAGGGCGAATAGCACGTCCTGATAGGCCAGAACCAAGTCGGAGGAGGGGAGGGGGCGATATCCGCCGCCCAGGTTGGCGATCTGCCATGGCGGCGCACCGAGGAATTTTTCGCGCGGGACGGTGGCAAAGGCAGCTTCGATCCGCGGATTCGTTGTTGCGGCGGTTGCCACCACCTGATGGGCGTAAGCGCGGCGGATCACCGCCAGTTCGTCGGCCGTGAACATCGCAGTCGGCATGGGCAAATCTCCGCGCATGGCTTTGACCTGTTCCTTTTTTACGTTTTTGCGGCTCCAAATCCATCACTATCCCCAATGCTTGATCCATGAATAGATGAAACCCGTGACGGAAGTTAAGTATCGTTTATCTTCCAATATAGAAAACTACGTTGTTACTTCATAAGGTTAATATTCCGCAAGCCGCAAAATTTGACATCGTCGCCGGACTCAAAGAGTGCCTCCTGGCGCTTTTACCTCCCGATTTCAATTGAAGCCCTAAGCTGAAAACTTGGCCCGCAATTTTGATCTAACGACTTCATCTCGGGCAGGGGAGGGGCCTGTCAAAGTCCGGATGCCTTGGTGAGAATCACCCGAAACCGATCCCGCCGCCGCTGATATTTTCGGGTCGTCTCGACGGACGCATGGCCGAGCTGCTTCTGCACGTAGCGCGTCGACTTCGGCCAAGCCCAGCCCGCAGCGAGTGGCCTAAGAACTTCTCCGCACGCTCTGTCTCGTTGGAGTCGGGGCTCACGCCGGCAGCCGAGGCCGCCTTCTTGACGAGGCGTGCCACTTCCTGATCGAGCAGTCGGTCGGGGCCGACATCCTTGCCTGGACCGGTGACCTGCTGGAAGAGCGGGCCATGCGCAATCCTTGCAAGGTTGAGCCAGATCTGCAGCGCGACGGCAGGGCAGGTCGCGTCGGGGGAGCCGCGGCCGATTTCCACTTCGCGCCAACCGCGTTTTCCGCGGACCGTGACGACCATGCCCTTGTCGAGAATCTCGACCCAGCCACGGCTGTCCTTCGTCTGGTCGCGGCCGTCGTCGAGCCCGACGATCTCGGAGCGCCGCAGCCCGCTGGCAAAGCCGATCAGCAGCACGGGGCGGTCGCGTAAGACCCGCAAGGTGCCGCGCGGGAGCGTTTCCAGCATGGCGATCAGGTGTTCGGGCAGCACCGCTTCCTTCTGCCGGGGAGGGGCGGCATGGGTGTTGCGGATGCCGGCGAGCACGGTGGCGATATGGCGATCCTTGCGGTCGAGCGGCGTGCCGCGCTGGGCATAGTTCCGGGTGATCGCGGACAGCCGCCGCTCGATGGGCGGTTCGCGAATTGTCGGGCCGTTCGTCGTTTCGGATTTACGGATTGTGAACATGGCCGGATCCCCCACAACCAAATCCAGACGAAGGACGCAACCAAGTGTGGGAGACGAACGTCTCCTTGATCGGGAATTGGAGGATTTGCCGCCGGAACTGCGCTGGCGGGAATGGATGCTGCGGGTCGAGGCGGTGATCTTTGCCTCCTCCGACCGATCAGCCGCGAGACGCTGGCAAGGGTGGTCGGCAAAGACTGCAGCATCGACCTGCTGATCGAGGATCTGAGGGAGGAACTGCGCGACCGGCCCTATGAACTCGTTTCGGTCGCCAGCGGCTGGCAGCATCGGACCCGGGTGCGGTTTTCAGAGACGATCCGCGTCTCATCGGCGCCGACGCGGGGAGGAGCGGCAGCACTGTCGGAGTTCGAGGCGCTGGTGGCGGTGGGATATTACCAGCCAGTCACCCGTGGCGAGCTTTCGAAGATCTTCGGCAAGGAGGTGTCACGCGACACGATCGGAGCCTTGCGCAGCGCGGGTTTTATTGCATCCGGACCCCGCAGCCCGACGCCGGGTGCCCCCTACACCTATGTGACGACCAAGCACTTCCTTTCAAGCTTTGGCATGGAGACGCTGGGCGATCTGCCTGACCTCGAGCGATTGGAGGATGCCGGTCTGCTCAGCCGGCAGGCGCAAGAGGGGGAGGCGTTCGCAGAGCAACGCAACGAACAACGGCTGGAGGAGGATTGAACCTCATGCTGAAGCAGGAAGGTCCTTGTGGACGGTCAGCAATCTCGGAATCCAGTGCGACGCCACATGGAACTATGCCGATGTGGGCAATCCCACAGGTCTCGCGCGAGTGAGACATTCCACAGGGCATTCGGCTTTCGTCGAAATAACGCTTTGACGACCGAATATGGCCTGACAGTTCTCCCGGTCTGTGGGCATGCGATTCAAAATCAATACGACGAGGTGTGCACGTAATCAGATGTCTGGCGCTTCGTCGAAACGCCGCTTGAACTCCGCCATCATCGCCTGCTTGCTCTTCCGGCGAGCCCTGTCGCATTCGTTCGGCTGCTTCCCTGTGGGCAGCATCGCCGTCTTCCATCACCCGCATAACGTGGGCTCGGATGTTACGGCCGATCTCCTCAAAGGTCGTGCCCGTGATCTTGTGGTCACAGGGACCTCCGAGATCGCGGCAACTGAGTCTCTTCATGACGTCTGGCCCCTATGTTGGGTTGGCCGCGCTCGCGAGTGGAACCCGATCCCGCCAGGCGAGGGCGATAAGTGGAGCCGTCACCGCATACTGGAGCAATGTGAACGCGGTCTCAAGCGCCATGAACTGGGCGACCGACGTCATGTTGAACTTGGCCGCCACGGGCAGGACCAGGAACGACCATGCCAGGATTGTGAAGAGGAGAAAGAACTTGACGGCGCTTCTCGTCCATTGATCTTGCGCGGTGCTGAAGAGCTTCGGGTAGAGCCAGGCGAACAACAGCCCCTGGATGATCATTGAGGCGAGGCCCATCGGGATGATGACGTCTACGCGATAAACCGCGAGCGCGTCATATTGCGCTTTGAATGTAGAAAGGTGCCAGAAATATCCCAGAGGGAATGTCGGAATGACGTATGCGAGGACTGCAAGCCAGAATTTCGCTTTCATGTCGGGCTCCACATCTTTTCCTGAAAGCGCACCAACCATAGAATAATAACTTGCAAAACGCAAGTGATTTAGTTGATCATGGCTTTATGATAAAGCCCCCGCACAACCCCCGATCCTGCTGTCCGCTCAATTTCGGCCTCGAACTGTTCGGTGACAAGTGGACCCTCCTCCTGCTCCGCGACCTGCTTGTCGTGGGCAAGAGCACATTCAAGCAGTTCCTGCAGTCAGAAGAGGGAATCGCCACGAATATCCTGTCGGAGCGGCTGTCGCGACTGGAATGCGCCGGCCTCGTCACGCGTGCAGCCCACCCTGCCGACAAAAGACATGCGGTGTACACGCCGACCGGGGCCGGAAGGAAGCTACTGCCCGTCCTCGTCGAAATGGCCTACTGGGGAGCTACGCACGATGCGGCGACCGCCGCTTCACCGGAATTCGTCAAGGCATACGAAAGTGACCGCGATGGGCTTCTTCGGTCGATGGAATTGGGGTTTGATCCGTCCCTATCAGGCGGAGAGAAAGCTAACGGGACAGCCGATTGAATGGTGGCTCACAAAAAGCCGCGCACCGTTTGGGTTGTGATCGCAAAAACGATGCTAGGAGATGTCCGATCAGATTGAACCCCTTACCGGCCCGGCCCATACATCTCCTGCCGCCTCGCCGAGGCGGACATCTCGACGATTGGCGATTTGCGCGAATGCGGATCATTCGAAGCTCGTGATCGCACGTCTTCGTGAGCCTCTTCTCGGTCTAGCTCCGGCGTGTCAGATTGAAAAAATGGGGTGTGAAACTCATCCTTCGACTCCTGTTCGTGAGCGCCCTGCTCGGGATCATCGTCGGTCCCATGAGCGTTGGGGAGGCTGGCAGTGTCATGGCGTCTTCGGGACCTGCTGTAACGGATGAGATGTCCGTCATGGACATGTTGGGGGAATATGCCCTGCTGTCCGCGTCTGCGAGCCGGCTCCACCTAAAGCCTAGGTCACCGGACCGGCGGGCAACCTCAATCGCATCTATGATCGGACTGATGGCCAGTTCCCAAACTTTCGAAAGAAAGCGCGAGAGAATGCGGCCGCACTGCCAAATCCGACCTGACGCGCCACTGCCTTCACCTTCGCCCCTTTGTCGAGCTTCCGTCGAGCAAGAATCAGACGCCATCCGGTCAGATAAGCCTGCGGCGGCGTGCCGACCAGGTCGCGAAACAGGGCCATGAAATGGCTTCGTGAAAGCCCAGCGACCGCAGCAAGTTCATCGCTGTTCCAGGCTCGCGCTGGCGCATCATGCATTGCCACCAACGCCCGGTGTAACGCGGGATGGGACAGACCCGCCAGCAAACCCGGTCCAGTCGCCCCGCGGTCGATCGCTGACCTCAGGATAAGCAGGACCATGACTTCACAAAGCCGGTTAAGGGCGGCGCTGCGTCCGCAGCGCGAATCCAGCGCTTCCGCCATGAAGGCGGCCGTGGTGTCGCGGAGGGTAGGAATCTCACTGACGTCGACGACGACCCGGTCCGGCAAAGCGTTCATCAGGGGATTATGCGTCCTCTCGAAATCGACCGCCGCAGTTATCAAAGCCGATGGCTCGAGGGGCGTGTCGCCCCGTGGGTGGAGGACGATCCGTTCGGCAGGGCCACCCGGTTCTCCAATCACAAACAGCCGGGTACGGCCATCGCTGATCGGTGGCGGTTCCAGTGAGGCTTCCAGCTCGAACGCGTCAAAGAAGGCCGTTAGGCGATCGACTTTCGGAAGAGTTTTCAGACTTTCGATCATAATTTCTGGACCAATGATGATCATGATCATGGGATGCTGAGGCCGTGACGTCAACATGGCGTCGGAAGTTTCACCCAAAGGAGTTGATCGATGTTGGTCCCGAGAACACTGGCCCCCAATTTGACCGCCAAGACTCTTCGGCACGGAGAGTTCGATCTCGCTCATGAAAACCCGTCGCTCATGACGCTCGTGTGCTTCTACCGAGGGCTTCACTGCCCCGTCTGCGGAAATTATCTCAAGGAATTGGAACGGCTGACGCCAGCCTTCGAAGAGCGCGGCGTGCGCACAATTGCCATGAGCTCCGATGGGGAGGACCGCGCCCGGCAAATGGCAGACAAGATCGGTGCTGAACACCTGCGTATCGGCTATGGCCTGCCCTTGAGCGTAGCCCGGCAATGGGGTCTCTATATCTCCGCCTCGCGCGGAAAGACCTCAATCGGCATCGAAGAGCCCGAATTGTTTTCCGAGCCGGCGGTCTTCCTGATCAGGCCGGATCAGACCGTCTATTGGCTCTCGGTGCAATCCATGCCGTTTGCGCGGCCGCCGAGATGGTGCAGGCGTTGGAATTCGTGATCAAGAACGACTATCCGGCAAGAGGCGAATATACGGGTGAGGTTTAAATCCGTTTGATCGAGGTCGGACGCCGAAAGGTTGCCCTGGCTGCTGCTGCCTTGTCCCGGATAACGCAGCCTTCGGCATGATCGTTGATCAAGCCCATCGCCTGCATGAACGCAAAAACGGTGGTGGGGCCGACGAAGGACCAGCCGCGCTTCTTGAGATCTTTCGACATGGCGATGGAGGCGGCCGAGACCGACGCCGTCTGTGGAGGCGAAAGCTCGGACGCCTTCGGCTCGAAGCGCCAGACATAGGCCGCGAGCGATCCTTCCTGCTTCACCAGTTCCTGGGCATGCCGCGCATTGTTGACCACCGCGGCGATTTTTCCTCGGTGGCGCACGATGCCAGGGTCCTGCAGGAGACGTTCGATGTCGGCATCCATGAACCGCGCGATACAGTCGAAATCGAAGCCGAGAAAGGCAGACCGAAAATTCTCCCGCTTGGCCAAAATCGTGCGCCAGCTCAAACCGGATTGAAAGCCTTCCAGGCAAAGCTTTTCGAATAGGCGGTGGTCATCGTCGACGGGAAAGCCCCACTCGCTGTCATGGTAGGGCATGAATTCCGGAGCGGCAGCACACCAACGGCAGCGCGGCCGCCCGTCCGGGCCCGGGATCGTCGCGCTCATACCTCAAACCTTGAGAAAAGCCAGGCGGTCATCTGTGCGGCCGGGTGCGATTTCGAGGATGTTGACGGTGACGACATCCTCCACAACAAAGGGGTCTTGCTGAACGCGTGTTTCCAGATCGGCGCGGGAGGTATTGTGGGCAAGAACCGCTCCGCCTGCGCTTGGCTGAATGCTTCCGCTCAGCAGGAAAATGCCCTCGTCGAAGCCTCGCTTGAGCCAGGCGTTGTGCCCTTCCATCAAAGCAGGCGCTTTCGCCTTGTTGGCGGAGAATTTGAGTGTGACGACGAACATAGGTGGACCTCAGGAATTCTGCACTGAAACGATTTCTATGGGTGATGACGTGGGTTGCTGCGCTGCCAGCCACTGGCACATGTCTTCAACCTCACGGCGCACGAACGCCTCATCGCCAAACGCGGTCGCGAGCGCGGCCACACCTTGGCTGCGCATGAGAACGTGCATGGCGAGCTCATCGGCGCCGGTGTCGTGGCCAATGTCTCTAAACTGGCGCGACAGCCAGTCGCGGAACAAGGTGAATATCTCGGTCGCTCTGTTCTTGGCAATATGATCGAGCTTTGCGAGTTCACTGCAAAGCGTGCCGACTGGGCAGCCATGCGCCATGATCTTTGTCTGGTTCATGATCAGAATTTGGATGAAGCTATGGATTCGATCGGTCGGGGTTTTCGCCTCGATCTGCCACGCATCGAACATCGCCTGGGTCTTGGAAAGGCGGAGGGCGATCACTCCTTCGAGAATCTCGTCCTTGGTCTTGAAGTGATAGTAGAAGTTCCCGCGCGAAAGCCCCACGACCGCCGCGATGTCAGCGAAGGACGTCGCCTCGAAACCTCGCTCGTAGAAGAGCTTGTCAGCTGCTTCAACAATCTGCTGTCGCGTAGTTGTGGCGACCAAATTCTGGCTCCTCTGAATGCGCTTGCCGAAAGCGCGTTCACTTCATTAGGACGATTGACCTAGGTGCTAGGACATTTGACCTACCAAAATCAAGTGTCTTCTTAGGTTGGAATGAAAAGTTGCGGGAGGCCGCTATTGAACGGCTTAGAGGGTCTGGCTGCCGCCCGCGAAAAAAACGCGACGTGGTTGAAACAGCCGCAGTTGAACGCGAGCGACTAAAGTGGCTGTGCTTGTTCTGCCCCCGGGTTATGCTATGCCGGTGGCGTCGGCCGGTTATGTTGCCTGCCGTGACGGCTGTCAAACGCATGCTTCAATGACTTAAATTGCCTTCTACATCGTGTGGTTTTAACCTTGGATCTCGCTCCGAGAACACGCCTTGCGAATGTCTCCATGTTAGGCGATTGAGATTGACCGTTCCGCGATGAGACCGCTCGAGTTAATCTCGGCGCAGTTTCAAGAAGGTATCGACTGCGATCCTGCCCCCGCCGTACACCACAAGGGCCAGCGCCATGGCCGCCCAGGGAAGATGGAAATTGGCCCAGCCGTCCGGGATGGTGAGTTGGATTACGGCGGTCATGACCAGCAGTCCAAGCGCCGCATAGCGCGTGAAAAGGCCGAACACCAGCAGGACAGGCAGAACGAGTTCGGCAACCCCTGAAGCCGCCGCCATCACCAGCGGCATGGGGTAGGGGATTTGACTGCCGAAGATATGCAGCCTGAATTCCTGTTCGAACAGATATCTGGCGCCTGTCGAAAGGGTCAGGAATCCGTCCCACTTCGTCAGCCCGGATTTGAAGAACGGGATTGCCAGGCCGATGCGCAACGCCAGAAGCGGTAGCGACTGCGGAATGGAGGCCAACAGGCATTCGGCGTGACGGTGAAGCGAGGTGAGCGCGCCACCGAGGTTGCGCGTTGAAGCAAGTTCTGTTGTCATGGACGTTCCCCTTCGACAGGTTCAATGGTGCAGAATGCGCCAAGGCCGATCAGGCCGATCAAGGCCGATCCGAAATCGAAATCGGGCGCGGCGTCGAATGCCGTCTGCGCCGCTTCGCCGAGGGTGGCCCCCTCAAGCAGACGGGCCGCGAATACGGCGTCCGCCGACGGAAGGACCCTGATCTCGACATGCATGGCTGGCCGCACGACTAGCGCCGCTTCGGCCCGCCAATCGGTGACCGGCGCCACGGTCTCGCCCCGGTGGGCGCTCCAGATGGAACCGGCCGGATAGTCCGACAGCACCAGCCGTGCCGAAGGATGCGGGACGAGCGCCATGTTTGCGATATGCTCGGGTGGAACGGCGGAGAGTTGGGCGACATCGAGCGGCGCTCTATCTGCCGCGTGATAGGCCTCAGTCCAGGCGACCTCGATCCGCGCCACATCGGCCAGATAGCCGAGACACGCTGCAGGGGGAAAGGCTGCGATGAAATCGGGGAAATCATCGCCATAATGCATGATCAGGGGTGACGCAGGCTTGTGATCGGCGGCATAGGCACGGGCCATACCTGCAAAAAAATCGGAGCCGACCAGCCGTTTCGTCACCGGGAAACGGTGACTAAGTGCCGTCGTCAACCCGACATAGACATTGTTGCGGTACACGGCGAAGCGCACCGGATCAGCTACGCCGCGAGCGGTGGCGATGCCTTGCGGAAGCGGCTGGCCCGGATGGAGCAGGGCTGCTGCAAAGGCGCGCTGGCTTTCGTTGAAAGCCATGGTCATGCCGCCCGGTTGGCGCGGCGTTTCTCGGCCGCAACGTTCAACATAGCATCGGTGCGGACGGCCTCCGCCTGAAGGGTGGCAAAGTCAGGGACGTCGTTGTCCCATTCGATCAATGTCGGCAAGGCACCGCTGCGCGACAGCGTGTGCCGGTAAAGCTCCACCACATCCGACCTGACGGCGCTGCCATGGGCATCGATCAGCAACCGGTCTCCGACGCCATCGACAGTCTCGTCATAACCGGCAAGGTGGATTTCACCCACTAGCTCGACCGGGAAGCGGTCTATATAGGCGACCGGATCAAGCCGATGGTTGACCGCTGAAACCATGACATTGTTCACGTCGAGCAGCAGTCCGCATCCGGTTCGGCTGGCGATTTCGGCCAGGAAATCCACCTCGTCGATGGTGCTTTCAGCGAACAACAGGTAGGTCGACGGATTTTCGAGCAACATTTTCCGGCCAAGCCATTGCTGGGTCTCATCGATATGGTCGATGACGCGCGACAAGGTTTCAGCCGTATAAGGCAGGGGCAGAAGATCGTTGAGGAAGCCGGTGTCGTGGGTCGACCATGCCAGATGCTCCGAAAAGCTCTGCGGCCGGTAACGATCGATGAGGGTGCGAAGCCGCTTCAGATGCTCCTTGTCGAGATCGCGTGCCGCGCCGATCGACAAGCCGACGCCATGAAACGAAAGTGGGTACACATCCGCGACGGCTTCGAGATAATGGTGCGGCGGGCCGCCTGCACCCATATAGTTTTCAGCATGGACTTCGAAAAAGCCGACATCTGGCCTGGTGGCAAGAATGGTCTCGTAATGCTCGGGCTTGAGGCCGACGCCAGCGCGTTGCGGCAAGGCGATGGCACGGGCTGCTGAAACGGTCATTGCTGTTCTCCCGGTCGTTGGATGAGGCGGAGGCCCGGCCAAACCGGGCCTCCGGTCGGAATTCAACCCTTCATGGGCTCCAGCATGCCTTTATGGCCATTGACATTCATCGAGGTGCAGGTGCCGGCCGGGACAGCCTTCCAGGCATTGCCCTGGTAGTCCGTGGTCGAGGTGCCTGCGCAGGTGGTGCCAGCGCCGGCAGCGCAATCGTTCTGGCCCTTCAGTGCGATGCCATAGCACTTCTCGTTGCCGACCATTTTCTCCGGCGCCAGCGGCGCTGCGAAGGAAACGGATGCGATTGCCGATGCGAGCGAACCTGCGAGGGCGAGGGTGAGCGCGGAACGGTTCATGGATGATCTCCTCTTTGATATCCGCAGGCCGTTGATCGGCTGCGTGTATCTGTATTCGTTTGGACAGCCCTGATGTTACGGTCCGCCGAGAACACGAGTTCGTGATCGCCTTTTTCTTCTTCATTGGACAATAAATCGGGCGCCGCGTAACAATTTACCCAGTCCGCACGAATCGGAAACATGGGTTTGAGCGGCCAGGACGAAGAAGAGCTCGCCATGTTGCTGCAGGCTGCGATTGGTTTTCTGAGGCGAACTGGAGCTATCGTGCGTGGCTTCGCGCGACGCAAAATCGTGGACGGTAACCTCGATCCGGAGGACATCGTACAGGATACGCTTCTGGCGATACACACGAAGCGCCATACATGGGTGAGCGATGCGCCCGTCTTGCCCTGGATCTATGCGATCGCGCGCTTCAAGCTGATCGATGCCTTTCGCAAGCGCGGGCGTCGCGTGGAGATCGAAATCAGCGATATCATCGAGACCGTCGCCCAGCAGGAGACGGAGACGGTGAGCGACCGCGAGATGCGTCGGGTGATCGACGGACTGGCGCCGGGCCAGCGTTCGGTGGTCGCGGCAATTTCGATCGAGGGTCATTCGATCGGAGAGACGGCCACATCGCCGGCAGCAAAGATATGCGGTGAGAGAGAGAGATCGCAGCATGTCATCGACACGAAGGCAGCCGCTTGCGTCAAATTCGAGACCAAGAGGCGGCGCCTCCAATACCAGCCATTGCTCGCGCAAGGTGGAGCTGATGATCGCTTCCACTTCGGCCGAAAGCCGCGAGCGCCCGGTTTCGGGGGTGCGCGGCAGCAACGCCGTTACCGTTCGCGCAGTGCGATAGCGTGCGAGATTGTAGCCTTGGCGGGTGGTCAGGCGCGCTGTGAGAGGGCTTGGCCTCCAGGAGTCGAAACGGTTTCCGCCGCCGACACTTTCAGGCGTCAGGTATCGTGTGGTGCCTGGCGTCTACTCTGAAACGCTTCTTGATCCTATCGACGGGCGTCCCGTCCTGAAGTGGAACCTGGACCAGCCGGTCATAGGTCTCGAAGCCCATTTTTGCGTAATAGCCAAGGCCGCTGACATTGTCGGCCCGAATGGTCGCATTGATGAATTCGAGCCCGAGTTCTTCCGCTGCAGCTCGGGTTGCGGGGAAGAGAGCACTGCCGACGCCTGGGGTTCTTGGGTTCAGGCGGGCAAAGGTCGCGATGTCGGCGAAGCCTTTCGGCGGGTTGCCGTATAAGCTGAGCGATTGAAAGCCGACAAGCGACTGGTCGTGCTCGGCAACATGGCAGGTCAGAGGAAACTCGCCGTCGATGAACCAGTCCGCGAACTCGGCAACCGAAAGCGGCGTCTCGAGCGCGGTCGTTCCGCCGGCTCGGATGATCTCGTTCAGGAGACTGCTCAGTTCCTCCGCATCGGCGGAGACGGCTCTTCGAATATGCATGTCTTGGCTACCTCGTTTGGGAGGCACAGCCTATCGGCGAGATCAGAGATTACAAGTCGCCAATTGGCTGCGAAGACGAGGAATCATCAAGAACTCCTCATGCCGTCACATTCCGGTTCCGCGTTCGACGGACCTGCTGACGCGCCTTGTTCAGGCGTTCAGGCGCTGCTGCGTCTGCCGGTCGAAGAAGTGAATCTTGGCGGTTTCGAAAGAAAGCTTCACCGGCTGTTCCGGTACCAGATCGACACGTTCGCGGACGACCCATGTCAGCTCCCTGCCTTCGAGCTCCACGGCGACATGGGTTTCCGATCCCGTGGGTTCGACCACCTTGACCACGGCATCCACACCGTTTTCGCCACCGAAGGTGATATCTTCGGGACGAATACCCAGCGTCAGCGGTCTGTTGGCGGCATTGGCTGGAGCCCGCGAAAGCGCTACGCGTGACCCACCCGGCAGCGACAATGCCGGGTTGCCTGCGCCCTCAAGGGTTCCCTCGAGAAAGTTCATCGCGGGGGAGCCGAGGAAGCCGGCGACAAAGATATTGCGCGGTCGGTCATAGAGCTCGAGCGGACTGCCGATCTGTTCGACGCGGCCGCCGTGGAGCACGACGATCTTGTCAGCCATGGTCATGGCCTCGATCTGGTCGTGGGTGACGTAAACGATCGTGGTCTTCAGGCGCTGGTGCAGAGCCTTGATCTCCGCCCTCATCTTCACCCGCAGTTTCGCATCCAGATTGGAGAGCGGCTCGTCGAAGAGAAAGACTTTCGGATCGCGGACGATGGCCCGGCCCATGGCGACGCGCTGTCGCTGTCCGCCCGACAGCTGCGCCGGCTTTCGATCGAGAAGCGGCTGCAATCCGAGAATTGCTGCAGCCTCACCGACCTTCTGTTCGATTTCAGGCCGCTTGACACCGGCAAGCTCGAGCGCAAATCCCATGTTCTGGGAGACCGTCATCTGCGGGTACAAAGCATAGTTCTGGAAGACCATCGCGATATCGCGATCCTTCGGCTGCAGATTGTTCACGACCCGGCCGTCAATGCTGATTTGACCGGCGGTGATATCCTCGAGCCCGGCAATCATGCGCAGCAATGTCGACTTGCCGCAGCCGGAGGGGCCGACGAGAATGGTAAATTCGCCGTCGGCGATCTCGACGTCGACACCATGAATGATATCGACCGTGCCGAAGGATTTCTTGACGTTTCTGATGCTCAAGCCAGACATTTCGTACCCCTTGTCATCTTCTAGCGCTTCCTGCGCACGCGCAGCGCCTGGTACGGCTTGCGCAGAATTTTCACGCCGAAGGCCGCGTCCGGCTTGCCGCCGCGCACGACCGAGCCATGGCGCGTCGGATGCGGAACGGGCGCCGCCACCTTCTCGACCGGCGTGATCGTCATCTCCCAGGTGTCGATGAGATCGACATCATAGTCGTCGCCGTCGACCGGCAGGCCCGTGGACCAGATCACCGGCTGATGCTCGCCGAAATAGATTAGGCGGAAATCGCCGTCGCCGTCGCGGGCGCCCGACACGCGGGACCAGGGCCATTCGCCGATGATGCCCAGCGGCTCGAGGCCGTGCCTGACATCGGCTTCCAGGAGGTCGCGGAGGAAGGCGATGCGCTTCCACGCTTCGCCGCGCAGTTCTCCGCCTTTGGCCCACCAGATCAGATCCTCCGGATGGGAATAGGTTTCGCCGTGGCCGGCATAGCCGCCGCGCGCCATCGTGATCCAGAAGCGATGCACGAGTTCCTGCGCGTTGAGATTGCCCCATGACTGCAGGATGTCGCCCTCATATTCCGGCTCGTCGTTGACGACAGGCTTGCCATAGGCATCGCGCCATTCCTGGGTCCGCTTGACGTCGGGGTTCTGAATGCAGGTGTGCGTGACCCACGGCTTGCGATGATCGAAATTCGCCGTCACGTCGCCATTATGGATGGAGCGCAGGTGCTGGTAGGGGTCGTTCTCTTCCAGGATGTGGAAGTAACGATCCCACTGCTCCATCGGCTTCGTATCGATGAGGAAATCATATTCATTGGCAAGCGACCACCAGACGTTCCGGTAGGCGGCGAGACGAGCGGCCAGATATTCGACATAGCGAAAATCCTGTTCGGCCGACATGTCGGCATAGCCCCACCGGTCATAGGGATGGAAGATGATGATATCGGCTTCGATCCCCAATTCGCAGAGCGCTGCGACCTGCTTTTCGAAGTGCTGGAACGAGGCGGGGTTCGGACGGTCGAAGTCTTCCCTTCCGTCCGCCCCGCGTTCGAAGCAGGCGTGCAGCGGCTCGTTGACGTTGTAGGGATAGTCCTTCGGAAACACGCCCATCCGCATCTTGTTGAAGCGGGCCTTCTTGAGGGTTTCGAGCGTCTGCTTCTGCATGTCGAGCGGCTGGTGCGTCCAGGCATAGCAGGTCGTGCCGAAGGATAGGAAGGGGGTGCCGTCGGCATAGGCGAAGTGGAATTTGTTGCGTACGCGCACCGGGCCGTGATTGCCGGCCGAAGGCTTGGTCGCGGTCAGTGCGCCGGTCTTGCCGTCGAGTGCGGCGGTCCTGGAACGCGTTAGAAACGACCATTCGCCCTCGCTATCCGGCATGAAGCGGATGCGGTAGGTGCCGTTGCCGTCATAAAAGCCCGGCACGCGAACTTCGCGGCTCTTGTGGGTGAATACGGCATCGAATGCCACGTCGAGATAGGGATTTCCGTCGGCGGGTCCATCAAAGGAGGCCTCGAACACGCCCCATTTTTCGACTGTTGCATCAGACATAGAATATTCTCCTCGTGAATGCTTTTGTGGTCGCTAGCCTTTGACGGCACCTGACGTGAGGCCGGAGACGAAGTAACGCTGGAAGATGAGATAGACGATCGTCGCCGGCAGGACGGTCATCACGATGGCCGCATTGAGCTGGCCGTAATTGCTCGAGAACTGCCCCTGAAACGACATCAGGCCGAGCGGTAAGGTCCACATGTGCTGATCCTGGAGCAGCACCAGCGCCATGGCGAATTCGTTCCAGGTGGAGACGAAGTCGAGGATGAGCAGTGCGGCGAGCACGGGCAGGCACACCGGCAGAAAGATCCGTCTGAAGATGATGAAGTGGCTGGCACCGTCGATCAGTGCTGCTTCCGACAGCTCCTTGGGAATGCTCTTGAAGAAGCCGTGCAGGATGAAAACCTGATAGGGAACGCCGAAGGCGATATAGGGAAGGATGACGCCGGGGTAGGTGTCGATCAGGCCGAGTGAATTCACCAGGGTAAAGAGCGGCGCAAGCATCACCTGGAAGGGGATCATCGTGCCGAACACGACGAGAAGCAGCAGGGCCTTGGTGATCTTCAGCTTGATCTTGGCCAGGGCATAGGCGGCCATCGCCGAAAGGAACAGCCCGAGCGGCACCTTGATGACGGTGATGATGACGCTGTTGAAGAAGGAGTTTGCGAAGTTGCCGCGGCTCCATGCGGCACTGTAGTTTTCGAAAGCGAGTTCGGTTGGCGGCACGAAGGCGCCCGTACCCGTGACCGCCGCCGGCGTCTTCAAGGAGGTGAAGACGATGAAGACGAATGGCGCGACCCAGACGAGCGCCACGATGACAAGCGTGATCCAGAGGCCGATCAGAATCGGATCCCGCTTCATCGACGATGGTTCGACCTGCAGATGCACTGCGGTCTGGTCGGTCGGCACTGCTGTCACGCTTCAACCTCCTCGTGCTTCTGGGTCCATTTGAGATAAGGAATGACGACGGCCATGGTGATCAGCAGCAGCACGACCGAAATCGCCGCGCCTCGTCCGAAATCGAAGATCTGCATCGCCTGCGTGAACGCCCAGAGCGCCAGCATCTGGGTGGACTGCGCCGGTCCGCCACCCGTCAGACCGTAGACGATGTCGAAAGCCTTCAGGGAGGAGATGACAGACAGAACGAGAACGATCGTGATCGTCGGGCGCAAGGCCGGCAATGTCACATGCTTGAACACCTTCCAGCGGCCGGCGCCATCGATGCGCGCTGCCTCAACAAGCGTCTGAGAGACATTCTGCAGGCCCGCCAGGAACAGGACCATCGAGAAGCCGACCGTCTGCCAGAGATAGGCGACGAAGACCGAATAAAGGGCGATATCCCGGTTGCCCAGCCAGTCATTGATCCAGCCCTGCATGCCCCACGAGGTGAGCAACTGGCTGAAAAGGCCGAAGAACGGATCGTACATCCACTTCCACATGGTGGCCACGGCGATCGGCGCGATGATGACAGGCAGATAGAAGACGGCCCTGAGGCCATTTCGGCCGAATATCTTCTGGTTGAGACTAAGCGCCAGCAGCAGTCCGACCATCGGCGGAAAGATCAGGCTCATCAAGGTCCAGATCACAGTATTGCGGAAGGCCACCCAGAAGACCGGATCTTTGGTGAAAATTGCCTGGTAGTTCGCAATCCCCACGAATTGTCGATTGGGATCGAGCCCGTTCCATTTCTGAAAGCTCAGGATCACGACGTTGAGCATCGGGTAGAGCGCGAAGACCGCGTAAATCGCCAGCGCCGGCACGAGCAGGATGAGCGCTTGTACGCGCGGATCATGTGTCGATTGTCGAAGTGACATGCTTTCCTCCTGGCAGTGAAGCGGCTGCCAGCTGATGAAAGAATGTGCCGGTCGATCGACAGCTGGGTCGATCGACTGGCACCTCGGGAGGAATCAGGTTCGGCTTGCGATGAAGCTCTGCAGCTGCTTGGCGGCATCGGCCGGCTCGGTGTTGCCGGAAGCAACATCGTTGATGACCCGGAAGTACTCCGTCGTGACGTCGAGCGGGAACGCCTGATCGCCGTTCATGTATACTTTGCCGTATTTCTGGAAGATCCCCAGCCATTCCGCCTCGAGCGGCTTCTGGTTGGCATATTGTACGTTCTTGTTGACGGAGGTCGAACTCAGCTGGCCGAGCAGGTCCTGCTGGACTTTCGTCGAGAGGAAATAGTCGAGGAACTTCGCCGCTATGTCAGGATTTTTGCTCTTGGTGCTGATGTAGTTGTACTCGGCGAAACCGTAGAGACGATCGGTGTTGGTGGGGAAGGGGAAAATCCCGTAGTCGTCGAGATTGGCGCCGGAGCCGTTAAGCTGGCTGACCAGCCAGTCGCCTTCGAGCATCATCGCTGCACGGCCTGCGGTGAAGAGGCTGTAGGACTGTTTGTTGTCGATGCCCATGAATGGCTGCAGCGTATAGTCCTTCGTCCACTTCGCAAACTCCGCGAAGGATTCCGTCGCGCAGGGTTCCTTGGTCCAGTCCAGCGTCATCGCCTTCAGCGCATCGTGTTTTTCAGCACCGCACTTCGTTTCAAGGATGACGTCCATAAGGCGCATGACGTGCCAGTTGACCGTGCCGCCGAAGGTGAAGGCAGGGATGCCTGCGGCCTTCAGCTTATCGGCCGCGGCAAGGAATTCCTCGTAGGTCTTCGGCTCTTCCTTGATGCCGGCCTGTTCGAAAAGCTTCTTGTTGTAGTAGACGGCCTCACCCTTGAAGGTGAAGGGGACGCCGTGCTTGCCGCCGGGATAAAGGTCGGCAAAAGCCGCTGCCGAGGGCAGCAATTCGTCGCTCCATTTATACTCGGCATAGTATTTGTCGAGGGGCAGGGACAGACCGGCCTTCACATATTCACCACCGAGACCGAGGCCCGCCCAGCTGAAGTAAATGTCAGGTCCCTTATCGGAGCCCGCAGCGACACGCAGGGCGGTCTTGTGCTCGTCGACGGCGCGCTGAACGATCTCGACATGTGTTCCGGGGTTTGCCGCTTCGAAGTCCGTCGCCACCTTTTTCAGAGCCGTGTTGGCAGCATTGTTGTCGAAGTTGAGGGTCCAAAGCGTGATGTCTTCCGCAAGAACCGGCGTGGCCGATAGCGACGCCACGGCGATCGCCACGATGCTCGCAGTCTTCAATTTCGCAGAAAGGGTCAGCATTACCGTCCTCCTCTTGTAAAGCCGGGCCCCTTGTTGCAGATAGTCATCGACATGTCAACTGGTATGACGAGCTAACCATTACGACGTTGAGTAAATTTGGCCATCGCGGCGATGATGATGACCGCGGACGCGGCGCCGGGATCGATGTGCCCGATCACGCGGTCCCCCAATCGCGAAGCCCGTCCCTTGGCCGCCGTCATATTGCCGGTCGCTTCACAGCCTGCCCGCGCTGCCCGCTCCGCTGCCTCGAAGCATTGGGGGAGGGGCTTTCCCGATTGCCGGGCATCGAGTGCCGCGTCAGCCGCGGGCTTCCAGGCGTCAACCATCGTCTTTTCACCGGGTTCGGCCTTTCCGCGTTCCTGGATTCCCTGCGCCATCGCGGCGAAGACACGCAGGAAGTCGTCGTCGCTCAATGTCTGCTTGTCTTTGGCGGCCGCTCCGGCGAGCATGAAGGCCGTGGCATATAGCGGGCCGGACGAAGCGCCGACCGCATTCAGGAATGCCTTTGCCGCGACATTGAATGCGGTTGTCGGGGCAATCCCGGCGTCAAGCTCGCCGACCGCTTTCGCGGCGGCCTGGCAGCCCGCATCCATGGCAAGGCCGTGATCTCCATCGCCGATGGCACCGTCCAGCTCGCAAAGATGATCTCGTTCCGCCGCGATATCCTCTGCAATCCCGGCAAACATGCGCTGCAGGTCTTCGGTCGTAAACGTCATCGATTACCTCGCAAACATCGCGCAATCACAGGGGTGGTCGATCAATCGCTGAAGCTCATCGTCGAGATGCATGATCGTGATCGACGCGCCGGCCATTTCGAGCGAGGTGCAGTAATTCCCGACGAGCGACGTATGGAGGATGAGCCCGGCATCGTCGAGCCGGGACTTCACGCGCCGCATCATGATGTAGAGTTCCATCATCGGGGTCGACCCCAGCGAATTGACGAGCACGGCGACACGATCGCCCCGATCTGCTTTCATTTCGCGAAGAATGCTGTCCATAAGTTCGTCGGTCACGGCGTCAGCCGGCCTCAGCGGCTCGCGCGCCACGCCCGGCTCGCCATGGATGCCCATTCCGATCTCCATCTCGCCTTCGCCGATCAGGAAGTTCGGCCGGAGGGTCTGGGGCAGCGAACAGGGGGAAAGCGCGACACCCATCGTATAGGTTCGCGCATTGGCATGGCGGGCCGTGCGCTCGACATCCTCAAAGGAATAGAGAAGATCGCATGCCGCACCGGCAGCCTTGAAGATGAAGACGTTGCCCGCCACGCCTCGTCGCTTGTCCCGCTGATCGGCAGGGGCGGACGCTACATCATCCGTGGTGAGGACGGTGCGTACCTCGATCTCGTCAAGCGCAAGCATCTCGGCAGCCATGTCGAAGTTCATCGCGTCGCCGGCATAATTGCCATACATGAACAGGACACCGGCGCCGCCGTCGACCGCCATGGCGCAGGCGATGATCGGATCGGGCGGTGGCGACGCGAAGACGTTGCCGATTGCGGCCGCGTCCGCCAGCCCCTTGCCGACAAACCCCAGAAATGTCGGTTCGTGCCCGGATCCGCCGCCGATGACCAAGCCGACCTTGCCCTTGCGCGGCCCGTTCCTGGCAATGATCGCGCGGGGCATGTCCTCCACGGCGTATAGGTGGCGCGGATGCGCCGCCAACACCCCTTGCAGCATCTCATCGACGGCATCTGCGCCGGCATTGATAAGCTTCTTCGTCTTCATGCTGATCCTCCCAGTGCGAGCTCCGCCTGCATAAATGCGGTTGCACCGCCGAAGGTCAATCCGCCAGCGGGAGGGCTGCGGTCGCAAACGGCGCGAGCAGCAACTCTTTGCCCGCATCTGCCGGCCGGCTTGCGCCGCAATCGACCTTTCGTTCTTCGCCCGTCAGATTGACGACGTGAAGCCTGGCGCCTGCGGCATTCCGTGCAACGAAAGACAGGACCTCGGAGGGCGAGGAGGAGACGCATTCCTGCCAGGATGCGCCAGCCAATCGGGACAATGTCCGCACGGTGTTGAACAGCGGGCGCCGCTCGCCTTGCTCGGTCGGTTCGGCTGGACCGGCGATCAAACCGAACGGGCCTGACAAGGCCGAGAGCGTCAGGCATTCCAGACCGGCATCCAGCACCCGTATCGCGTAACCGAGCGCGAAAGCTTCCGCGAAGCGTCCATTGTGACGCGGGTCGCGATTGGCCATGGGGATGCGTGCGCCCACCGGATTGTCCATCGTGCGGCTGCCATAGGGGTTTTGCCGCATCGGGATCGTCGACGGGCCGATCCGGTAGGGTTTGTCGCCGTAGATCGCACGCACCGACCGCGTGATGAAGGGCAGTGCTTCCAATGTCTGCATGACGCTGAGATCGTCGGCGGCGTGGACGATCGGATTGGTGCAGTGGCTGACGAAGTCGAGCTGTCCATCCGGGACGCGCTTCCGGTTGAGCTCGGTGAAGTAGCTCAGCATGCCGCCGCCAATGCGAATGCCGGGAAAGGCGGCGCGGGCGGCTGTATAGACTTCATCCAGGGGCGGGCAATCCGGCCATGTGCTGCCGGGCGGCGTCGACTGCCGGTCGACGGAAGGCGAGATCATGATCGCATCCGGCTTGAATTCCGCCAGCCGCATCTGGCGGGCAATCTCGGCCGCCTCGCTTGACGGGGACGACCTGCAGGGAAGGGCGATCTCCAGCGTCGAGCGGCCGCGATGGATTGTGGCGATGGCGGCAAACCGCCTGAGCGCTTCGATGCTGTGCCCGGCACCGGGGTCGAAATGGAAAAGGAGCTCCTGGGGAGCGATCTCCGACAGCACGGACTTTGCCGAGAGGGTTGCATCGGCCTCCTCGGGCGTAATGATCACGCCGATATCAGGCATGGTGCCGGTGCGCGCCCCGAGTTCGAGTTTTATGGCGCCGCCCGACATCCCAGGAGGATGCCGTGTCGAACTGCCTGCGTCCCTGATGACCAGCGACGTTTTCTGCCGAACGGGCCGATTGGCAGGAATCTCATACGGCCAGGGAAGAGCGAGCGGTCTGACATAGGTCTTGTAGGATGCGTCCGACCAATTCCTTTGATCTTCCATTTCAAAGGTGTCGCCCTCCATTCGGCACTCCGCCTGAATGTCAGGCATGACCTCGTGGGTGATGGCCCGCATGTCCTTGAACGGCTGCCAGGGCTCGATGAGATCAGGAAACCGTGTCGCCACGATCTGTCCGTCGACATGTTCGACCGTCGCCGGTGAACCCGCCACGCCGACGATCGGATGCAGGATGCAGAAGCCGCAGCGGTTGGTCTCGAAGTCGGTCGGGGCGACGGCTTCGGCCTCGAAGTCGAGCCGGTCCGGGCTTCCGACGATGCGAACATCGATGATGAGCTTCGTATCATCCGGCCCCACGCAGCAGGCCCGATAGGCGACCTCGAAACGATCGTCACTCTGCTCGATCTTGAGATCGACGATCTCGGGGCTGTAAGTGCCCCAATCCCGGTCGCGAACGAGATAGGAAATCGCCCGCAGCACCTCGACCCCACCGTAGCGGATGGTGCGGAGGTTGCCGTTGGCGAGATCGGCTTCCAGTTTTCCGGCTCTCAGGCGAACGGGCGGCGGATCGACGAGGCGAGTGCCGTAGAGCTGGAACGCATTGACCGTCATCGCAGCATCGCTCCGACATCGATCGTCTGTCCCCTGGCCGCACTGTCATAGGCGGCCTCGACGAGCGCGAAAGTTTTCAGATTGTCCGCCCCTGACGTCGAATGTTCGGCGCCGCACTCCAACTGGTCGACCCAATGCTGCTGGATGGCGTAGACGCTCTCCTGGATGTTGTGCCAGGGCCGCGAGGCCCATGACAGCAGCTTCGGCGATACGTCTGTGGTGGTGGTGCCCTTGGCGTTGGTGATTTCGAGGCCGTAACCCTGGGTCAGGCGGATCGTGCCCTCCGAACCGTCGAGCTCGATCAAGGTCTCGGGGAACGGCTCCTTCGAGAGCTTGGTGGCGTAGCTGACGTCGACGACCGACGTGGCGCCGTTTTCATGATCGAGCAGAATGGTCGCGACATCCTCGCCCTTGATTCCGGGATTGACCCGCTTGGTGCGGGCCGTGAGCGAGCGAACGTCGCCGAGGATATAGCGGGCGATATCGAGCGTATGGATGCCGAGATCTTCGATGATGAACCGTTCCCCTTCGGCGAGATAGGGCTGGCCGGAGAAGACGTCGTAAGCCGAACGGAAGGAGAAACGGCCCCAGAAGGGCGTGCCGATGGCATCTGCCTCCAGCGCTTTGCGCACCGCCTGGATCGGCGTCTGCCAGCGAAAATTCTCGTGCACCATCAGCGGGATGCCGGCATTGCGACACGCCTCGACCATCGCCTTCGCGTCCGACAAGGTCTTGGCGAACGGCTTCTGGCAGATGGCCGGCACTTTGTACCGAGCCGCCATTTCGACGAGAAAGCGATGGCTTTGGACTGTTGTGGCAATGTCGACGAAATCAAAGCCGCCATCGGTAAACAAAGCCTCGGCATCGCCATAGCGGCGATCGATGCCGAATTGGTCGCCGACGATCTTCAGCCGCTCCGGATCGCGATCGCAGATCGCGACGATGCCGGCGCCCCGAACGTCGTTCCAGGCATGCATCTGGTTGATCGCAAAGAAGCCGCAACCGATCAAAGCCCCTTTCAATTCCGTCATATCAACCTGCCTTTGCCATCTGCATGAGGGTGACGCGCTGCTGCAGGCGGCGCTGCGCCTGGTCGACCACGACGGCGATGATGATGACCAGGCCCTTGATGACCATCTGCCAGAAGGAGGAGACGCCCATCATCACCAACCCGTCGGAGAGGATGCCGATGACGAAGGCGCCGATGATCGTTCCGCCGATCGTGCCGCGGCCGCCCGACATCGAAGTGCCGCCGAGCACGGCTGCGGCGATCGCATTGAGTTCGAAGCTTTCGCCGGTTGCCGGATGGGCTGCCATCAGCTCGGAGGAGATGACGACGCCGACGATTGCCGCGCAAAGTCCGGAGAACATGTAGACGAAGATCTTCACCACATCGACCCGGATACCGGACATGCGCGCGGCCCGCTCATTGCCGCCGACGGCGAAGATATGACGGCCGATCGGCGTCGAGCGGGCGACATAGGCCGCCAGCAGCGCCAGCACGATCAGGATCCAGATCGACACCGGCAGGCCGAGGATGCGCCCCGCGCCGAAGAAATCGAAGCCGGTCGTGGCATATTCCGGCCGGCCGACAAGGTTCGGAAACGTCTGCCCGTCCGACGACAGCAAAGCGAGACCGCGGGCGATATAGAGTGTGCCGAGTGTGGCGATGAAGGGCGCAACGTTGAGCTTGGTGATCAGCAGGCCGTTGATCAGACCGATGAGCAGGCCGATCGACAGGGTGATCAGCACGATCTCGAAGAGGTTGAAAAAGATCGTGTAGCCGATCGGCAATTCGATGCCGTAAAGGATCAGGCCGCCGGCGACCATGCCGCAAAGCCCGACGATCGATCCGACGGAGAGATCAATGCCGCCGGTGATGATGACGAAGGTCATACCCATCGCCAGGAAGGCGTTCAGTGCCACATGCTTCGACATCAGGATCATGTTCGCCGTCGAGGTGAAGTTCGGGGCGAAGATCGCAAAGAAGATGATGACGGCAAATAGCGCGATGAACGTCCTGAGCTTCATCAGCGTCAGAAGCGCCGAGCCGTTACCGCCCTTCGGCGCAAGAGTGGTTGATGTAGCCGTCATCATGACGCGAGTTTCCCTTGATGTCCGTGTCCCTTGGCCGAAGCCGCGATAATGGCTTCTTCCGTGGCCTCGTTGCGGTCGAAGACGGCGACCAGCTGGCCGTTGCTCAAGACCGCGATGCGATCGGAAAGCGCCATGACCTCCTCGAGGTCGGAAGTCGAAAACAGAATGGCGAGCCCGCTTGCCGCCAGCCGCCGCATGGTGCGAAAGACGTCGGCCTTGGCGCCGACATCGATGCCTCGGCTCGGCTCGTCCATCAGAAGCACTTTCGGATTGGTCATCAACGCCTTACCGATGACGACCTTCTGCTGATTGCCGCCGGACATCGAGGTCACCTCGAAATCCGGGTTCGGCGCCTTGATCGACAGATCGCGGATCGCATCGCGAATGGCATTCTTCTCCGCACCCCTGTTGATATGGAAGAGCCGGGTGAAGCGGCCAAGGCTCGCCAGCGTCAAGTTGGAGGCGATCGAGAGCACCTGGACCAGACCTTCCCGCTGCCGGTCTTCCGGAATGAGCGCAAGGCCGCGGCGGATGCGCCGGGTGGTGTCGCGGGCGCGAACATGCTTGCCGTCGATGAAGATCTTGCCGGTCGAGTGTGTGTGCCGGCCGATCACGCATTCAAAGAATTCGCTGCGCCCAGCACCCATCAGGCCGTAGATGCCGAGGATTTCGCCGGCCTTGACCGATAGGGAGACATCGTTGACCGAAAGCCCGCCCGTCGGCCGCGGCAGGCTGATGTTTTCGGCGCGAAAGACCTCGGCTCCGACGGTGTGGTCCACGGACTTTGCAAAATCCTTGGCATCCGAGCCGATCATGGAACGCACGATCCAGCGCGTGTCGATATCGCGGACCATCGCTTCACCGGTGACCTGACCGTCACGCAGCACGGTAATGTAGTCGCCGATCCGCATCAGCTCTTCGAGCCGGTGCGAGATATAGACGATTGCCACACCCTGGGCCTTCAGCTCCGCGATCACCTTGAACAGGATCTCGACTTCGGCCGCCGAAAGCGCCGAGGTCGGCTCGTCCATGATCAGGATACGGGCATTCAACGACATCGCCTTGGCGATCTCGACGAGCTGCTGCTGGCCGATCGGCAAGTCCTCGACCATCGTATCCGCCTCGATCCCGGCATCCAGACGCTTCAGAAACGCATTGGCCTTTTGAACCTGCGCCTTGTGATCGATGCCGAGGATGCCGCGGGTGATCTCACGCCTGGCGAAGATGTTCTCGGCGACCGACATGTTGGCGAAGAGATTGAGCTCCTGGAAGATCATGCCGATGCCATTCGCCTGCGCATCTGCGGGACTATCGAAGGATATGGGCTTGCCGTCCAGGATGATGCGGCCGAGCGTCGGACGCTCGACACCGGCGATGATCTTCATCAGCGTCGACTTGCCTGCACCGTTTTCGCCGACGAGGACGTTCACCGCGCCGCGGCGAAGCTCGAGATTGGCGCGCTTGACGGCGACGATGCCCGAATAGACCTTCGACACGTCGTCGAGGCGCAGGATGATGTCGTCCTTTTTTGCCTCTGCTGTGGTCATGGGCCGACCTTCAGTTCCGAAGGTGTTATGAGCGGCAGCTCGCCGCTCTTCGGCAGCGGAAAGGCGCCGATCGCGGTCACCGTCTTGCCGGCGAGGCCCTCACGCGGGATGGCGGAGAGAAAGGTGGTATTGGCCTTCTCGTTGAAGGCTTTGCCGAACTGCGCCCACTCGATCTGGTTCTTGAATTCGTTGAAATTGACGAACTCCAACGTGTCGCGCAGCGCCGTGCCGCGCAGCGCCGGTCCGATCTGCACCTTGGCGTCGGCCTTGCCGTCGCCATCGGCGTCGACATCGAGCGTTGCCGCGCGCGACGCTGTATCGGCCGCGACAACCTTGCCGGTGATCTTCACCGCATAGGTCCAGGGCGAGCTGCTCTGCTTGCGGGGATTGCCGTATTTCTCGCCTGCGGCGTCGGGGCTGGAGGTGGCCAGTTGCATGACGTCCTTGAGGTCGCCGGCGCGCTTTTCGAAATAGGGCACTGCCTCGGACTGCCAGATCGCCTCGACCTTTGCATTCGGGTCGAAGGCGGTCTTGGCCGCTGCCGCCGCCTTTTCCTCAGCCGTCGGCGTCTTGATGATCTTGCAACCGGGCAAGGCGGCCGCCACGACGGCAGCGAGCAGGGCGCCCTTCATTCTCAACATGCTTTAAACCTCGACGTCTTGCAAAATGCATTGCGGAGGGCGCAGCGCTGCGCCCTCCGCAATTCGCGGCCGATCAGTTCGTCAGGGCGAAGGTTTCGAGCTTGCCGGCATTGTCGGCGTTGATGAGAACGCAATCCATCAACTGCTTCTCTTCCTTTGGCGTCGTCTTGTTCTTGATGTATGCGTCTGCCTGTTCTACCGCCAACTGAGCCTGCGCATAGGCGGGCTGCAGAACCGTTGCCTTGATGCCGCCCGACTTGATGGAGTCGCGCACGTCGTTGGAACCGTCGAAGCCGACGACGATCACGTCCTTGCGGCCGGCCGCCTGCAGCGCAGCGATGGCGCCCATGGCCATCGTGTCGTTGCCTGAGATGACGCCCTTGATGTCGGGATTTGCCTGGAGGATGGTTTCCATCTTCGAATAGGCTTCCGTCTGGCTCCAGTTGGCCGACTGCTTGGCGACGGACTTCAGGTCCGGATAGTCGTCGATGACATCATGATAGCCCTGCGAGCGGATGCCGGCATTGGTGTCGGACTCCTTGCCCACCAGCTCGACGTAATTGCCCTTCTCGCCCATCAGCTTGACGAATTCCTGCGCCCCGAGCTGGGCGCCCTGATAGTTGTTCGAGACGATCTGGGCGACGGCAACGCCCGTCGCGTTGATTTCGCGGTCGATCAGGAAGGAGGGGATGCCTGCATCCTTCGCCTTCTTGACGGCCGCGACGGAGGCGTCGGCTCCGGCATTGTCGAGGATGATCGCCTTGGCGCCGCGCCCGATCGCCGTGTCGATCATTTCGGACTGCTTGTTGGCGTCGTCGTCATGCGTCATGAGCAGCGTCTCGTAGCCGAGCTCCTTCGCCTTGGCTTCGGCGCCGACGGCTTCGGCCTTGAAGAAGGGATTGTCATGCGCCGGCGTGATGATGGCGATAAGATCGGCCGAAAAGGCCGGAAGAGCCGTTCCAAGCGCCAGTGCGCCGGCAAAAGCTGCAAGTGTCAGTCTGCGCGTCAGTTTCATTTTTTCCTCCCTGTTGTGAATGAAGCCCCTTCTCCCTGGGGCGGCTAGACCCCGTCTCCCCGGGGCAGTTGAGGGGGAGGACTTGCCTCCCCAGGCCGGTTCAGGTGATGCGCCGGATGCTTTCGGCGATCTCCTGCGGTTCGAATACCTTTTTCCAGTCGTCGCGCATCAGCGCCGGGATGCCGAACTCGATCGCCTTGTTGCAGGCATCCGAGAACACGCCGTCGACTTCCTTAAAGATGACCGCGCCGAGAACGTTCATATGGCCGAGCAAGAAGTCGCGGGCGGCCTGTTCCGGCACGCCGCGTGCCACGCATTCGTCCATGGCCTGTCGCATCACGACGAGCAGCGATGCGCAGACGGTTTCCGACAAGCCCGGTTCGAGCATCGCAAGCTGGTCGACCGTGACCCGGTGCGAGCGCATGACCGGGGCCCAGATCAGCTTGGCGATTTCCTCACCGAGCGCATAGGCGCTTTCCGGACCCTGCATCAGTGCGGAAACGATATGCTGCTTGGCGAAGAGGCCGCCGAAGTGGTCCTTTTTCGCCTGCATGTCCGTCTCGTCATTGAAGATCGGCGGATGGCAGGGATGGGTGACGAAGTAAGTAAGATCATCACGCTTCGGCAGGTGGCCGGCAAAGGGAGCCGCAGCGTCCAGCGCGATCACCATGGTGCCTGAAGTGAGCTTGTCGACGATGCCTGCCGCGACTTTGCCGATTGCCGTGTCCGGCACGGCAAGGATCACCACCTCAGCGCCGTCGAGCCCGATATCGACGGGCACGCAATCGACACCGAGATCGTTCTTCAAACGGGTCTTGCCTGCGTCGCTCACCTCGATATGGCGGACCTCGAAACGCGAGCCTTTGAGATTTTTGGCAAGCCGGTATCCCATTTTCCCGCCTGCGCCGAAGAGGGCAATCTTAGTCATGTTTCCTCACCTTTTCCGTTTCTGGATAGGATCATATACTGGTATGACGAGTCAATCACCATATCACTTAATTCATATGATCCACACGTTTTTCTGCGCCAAGCCGGATCGGGGAAACCATCAGTGTTTCCTTCCATCGCGGATCTGCGTGAAATACCCGTCAGTTCCGACCTGGCCGCCTTTGAGGGCGATCTGCAGGCCGTTCGTCGGCTGATAGTCGCCATGCGCAAGGCAAAGCGGAGAACCCGGCGTCTGGGGCAGCGGCAGAAGCGTCGTCAGCGCGTCGATCTTCAACTGCCTGAGTGCATGACTTGATGTGTCGCCGCCGGCGACGACCGCACGCGAAAGCCTTTCGTTCTCGATCAGGCGGCGCAAGATCGTGCCGAGCGCGCTCCCGAGCCGGTGACGAGCGCCTGGAAGCCTGTCTATGTCGGCGCCGCGGTCTGCGGACGGTCCAAGCGCGGTATACAGGATGACGCTCTTGCCTTGCCTGAGCTGCTGCGTTCCAGCCTCCACCGCAGCATTTACCGCGCCTTCGCCATGCTCCGAGACCAGTGCAAGCGGATCGAGCGCGATACTCTCGAAGCCGTTCTCGACAGCCGTCCGGATCTGGCGCTCGGTCGTCGGCGATACGCTGCCCGACACGACGGCGAGGCGGTCGACCGGGCCGACATCAGGAAACTCGGCGCCGCTGTTGCCGATGAAACCGCTCCTCCGCCAAGCGCTGAGCAGGGCATATTCGACCCCCGAGGAGCCGGCGACAAAACTTCCGGGGCGGCCGGTGACACGAAGCAGCTGTCGGCCCGCGGCCTCCTGCGTCGCCTCGGAATCGACATCGATCAGCAGGATTCCTTCCGAACCCGACGCCAGTTCGTCGACACGCGCATCGGCGTCTGTCGCGGTGATGGCGACGAGATCAGCGACCAGGACGGGAAGGCGGGTCTGCTTCGACAGGTGAACGGCAAGGTCCGCCTCGTCCATCGGGGTTACCGGATGGCGGCTCATGACGGGATGGCGGTCGATGCGAAAGATCCGGCCCTGGTAAGCGGCAAAGAGGTTGCCGAATGCCGTGTAGCGTTTCAATTGCGGCGCGCCGACAATGACGGGCACGACGGATTGCCCGAACACCGATCGGCCGATTTCGATCGCCTTGCCGATATTGCCGATTTCGGCGCTGGAATCGAAGGTCGAGCAGACCTTGTAGTGGCAGATGTCAGCGCCGAGCGAATTCAGCCATTCAAAAGCGCGCGTGAGGTGCTCTCCCATCCATGCGGGCGTCTCGCTGCGGCTTGTCCCGGCAATGCCGATTGCGCGGCAATCCCCAAAGCGCGCAAGCAGTTCCGGCGTCGGAACGTCGAGGAAGAGCACGGTCGACACGCCGTTCGAAGCCAATGCCTCCATGACATCGGTGGAGCCGGTGAAGTCATCCCCGTAATAGCTGACGAGAGGTCCACCCATCGCGGTCACGCGCCCTTGCCGTCGCTGAATTTTGCAATCGAAGCGGCGAGCTCCGGATGATCTTTCGCGTAGATCTCCAACGGGATGTCTGCGACGGCTGCCTGCCAGGCCTGCTGCACGGCCCGAACGCCGGCCGCCGGGCCGCCGGGGTGGCTGACGATGCCGCCGCCGCAGAGATAGAGAAGATCGACGGTCCGGCCGGTCCGGTGATAAGTCTCAGGCGCCTGTCCTCCCCACTGGCCCGAACCGGCAACCGGAAGCGGGCAATCGGAGGCGTCGAAGAGCGGCGTGCTGACGGCCTTGAAGGACGAGACGAAACTGTCGTCCGGCTCCCAATATTTGACCCTGATACCGTTGATCTGAAACTGATCGACCCCCAGCAGCCGCCAGAACTGCTGGTAGACCTTGAAATCTATGCCGGCGCCGGGGTCGCGCGTCAGCACGTCCCAACCGTTTCGATGCGCGTGCAGCACCAGATTGGAGCGCTTGCGCAGAAAGCTCATGCCGCCGAAGCCGATCGAGTTGATGTTGACGACGGCGCAGTTGCCGCCGGCCTTGGCGACGATGTCGTGGTTGCGCATCATCTCGTCGGGGTCGGCATGCGAGATGCCGAAGGCATACATCACCTTCTTGCCGGTCTTCTGCTCGTGATCGAGAATGCGCGGCATGATCGCCGCAACGCGGTCCTTGAGCGGCGAATAGGCCGGGCTCATCAGTTTTTCGTCATCCTTGATGAAGTCGACGCCGGATGAGATCAACTCGCCGACCAGTTCCGCCGTTTCGTGCGGCCTGAGACCGAGCGCCGGCTTGACGATCGTTCCGATGATGGGTCGGCCTTCGACGCCGGTGAGTCGGCGGCTTCCAGGGATGCCGAACTGCGGTCCGGGATGCGCGCTTTTGAAGGCGTCGGGCAGCATCATGTCGACGATGCGGATGCCGGTCATGCCCTTGATGGAGTAGACGCCGCCGATCGCAATGGTCATCAATGCCGAAAGGTCGGTGCCGATCGCATCCAGCGGAAAGGCAATTTCGACATCGGCGCGATGTAGCACCGTGCCGGGAGCGATCTCGGGCCAGGTCGGATGACGCGCATCTTCGAGCGGACGGATCGCCAGGACGCGGGCGGCGACACGCGATTTCAGCTCTTCGGTTTCACCGGGAACAGGCACGAAAGTACCGGTCGACTGGTCGCTCGCGATCTTTTCCGCCATTGCCTCGACGCTGCCGGGCGTTTCGATACGGTAGGTCAGGGTAATTATCATGAAACGGATGGTTGCTCCTCTGGCCCGGCAGATTGCCATGGCGTCAACTCGTGATCTGGTATAATGAGTATTCCAACTCATGAAAAGTAGAATCTTCGGATCCGCAAATTTTCGCCGACAGCTTTGTTCTCGACCCGGAAACTGTTAGGAGGAAACATTTTGAGCCAGCGAGATGTGATGACCCAGCCCCTCGAACAAATCGTCCGCCGGAAACTCTCTGACGAAGTGTTTGATCGACTTGAGCGAATGATTACCTCGGGCGAGCTTCAGCCCGGCGACGAAATGCCCTCCGAGCGCGTGCTGATGGAACGCTTCGGCGTCGGCCGGCCGGCGATCAGGGAGGCCATGCAGTCCCTTGCCAATAAAGGTCTTGTCAGCATTTCGCATGGCGAGCGGGCGAAGGTCCTCAGGCTGACGGCAAAATCGATATTCCGCCAGGTCGATCTCACCGCCAAGATCATGCTGTCGCAATCGTCGGACTCGCTGGAATACCTTAAGAGCGCCCGCATCTTCTTCGAGCGGGGCATGGCGCGCGAGGCCGCGCAGCGCGCCTCTGCAAGCGATATCGCCGATCTCAGGAACATTATCGAACGCCAGCGAATGTCGCTCGGGCGGGCCGAGGAGTTCATCGACGCCGACATGGAATTCCACACCCGCATCGCGCAGATATCAGGCAACCCGATCTATGTCGCCGTCAGCGAAGCCATGCTTGCCTGGCTGAAGGAATATCACACCGAGATGCTGATCTGGACCGGCAAGGAAAAATTCACGCTCGCCGAACACGACGAGATCGTCGACCGCCTTGAAGCAAACGACGTCGATGGCTCGGAAACGGCGCTCCTCAAGCATCTCGAGCGGTCGCGAGCGCTCTACGCGAAATAAACGCCGGTTCCCGTTGCGACTAATGCCTGCTCGTTCTGCTGCTTAACACCTCGCCTCTCCATCGTGCGATGGCTTTCGGGCGAGGCACTGCATTTGTCGGCCACAACGGAACAATGGACCAAGAACGAGGTTCTGAGTGGGTCAAGCATGCAAAAGATCCCAAGGAGGACATCACTATGCGTATGAAACTCGTAGCAGCTTCGCTTTTCGCTATCGGCATGGCCACATCCGCCTTCGCCCAATCCAATCCGGCACCGGCCGGCGCCACCATCGATAAGAACCAGGCCGACCAGGGTGGCGGCGCAGCCAGCGACACGAAGACCAAGAAGCCGATGGCAACGGATACCACCACGACGGGATCCACGATCAGCGGCACAATGAAGATGGACAAGACCAAGTGCCCCAACCCGGTCAATAACTCTGCCAATCTTCAGACGCAGGGCGGCACAAGCAACGCCACGCCGATGGACGAAGCCTGCGCGGCACATAACAACTGATCGACCCCTTCTCAAAAACCCCGCTTC